>NZ_JBVIFR010000001.1:373483-422122 GCF_055571235.1 Streptomyces sp. NPDC030991 | reverse complement strand
GTGGGGGTGGGGGGGGGAGATGGGGGGGGGTGGGGGGGGGTGCACGCCCGCCTCCCCCCCCCCCCCCCCCCCCACCACCGGCCTCCCGGGCCCCGGCCTCCCGGGCCCCGTCGTCCGGGGCCCCGTCGTCCGGGGCCCCGGCTCAGTCCTGCGGGAAATCCCCGGCGAGGGCCGCAGCCATCCGCAGATGCGGCGCCGCCTCGGCGTCCCGGCCCTGGCGCTCCAGCGTCCGCCCGAGCATCAGCCGGGCGTAGTGCTCGACCGGGTCGCGCTCGACGATGATGCGCAACTGGGCCTCGGCGCGCCCGAGCTGGGCCGAGTGGTAGTAGGAACGGGCGAGCAGCAGACGCGGACCGACCTGCTCGGGGACCTCCTCGACGAGACCGTCCAGGATCCCGGCGGCGGTCGTGAACTCCTTCGCGTCGAAGAACATCCGCGCCCGCTCCCAGCGCTCCGCGGCCGTCCCGTGCGTGTAGTACTTCTGCTCCACGGTTGCCTCCTTCGGGGCCGTCAACGGGGAGGGCGTACGGCATATTCCCGGGGCCCTTCGCCGCAGGTCGCCCGGGCGCCGTGGGCATGCCGGGTCGCGGCAAGGTTCCGGCCGTACTGGCGCGGGTCGGTGACTTCCCCTGACCGTGCCCCTATGTTGCTGGGGGTCTCCCGTCCGCCTTGCGCGCTTTCCGGTCCCTCACCCGCCCTGCGCCCCCTCCGGCCCTCACCCGCCTCGCGCACTCTCCAGCCTCCCGCACTCCTCCTGCTCCCTCGCCTCGCCTGCTGGGTCCTCGCTCGTCTGCTGGTTCCTCACCCGCCCCGCGCATCCTCCGGTCCCGCACACCCTTCGTGCCCTGGGAGCCTCATGGACATCACCCGCCTCTCCGGTCCCGCCCTCTCCCGCCGTCGCTTCCTGCAGACCACGTCGGTCACCGCCGGTGCGGTCGCCGCGGGCGCCGCTCTCGACCCGGGCGCCGCGGCGGCCGCCGCCCGGCCCGCCACGCTGTCGTTCACGGCGGCCACCAACGGGGCCGCCACCCTCGCCCCGTCCGGCGACCGCCTCGTCGCCGAGATCCAGAACATCCTGTGGTCGATCCCGCGCGCGGGCGGCGCCGCGACCGCGCTCACCGCCCCCGAACTGGAACCCACCAGACCGCAGTTCAGCCCGGACGGCAGCCGCCTCGTCGTCAGCGCCTACCGGGGCGGCGGCTTCCACCTGTGGCTCCTCGACGCCGACGGGAGCAGGCCGCGGCAGCTGACGGACGGCCCGTGGGACGACCGAGGCCCCGCCTGGTCCCCGGACGGCACCCGCGTCGCGTTCGCCTCCGAGCGCGGCGGCGACCCGGTCACCGGCAGCCCCTACCGCGTCTGGGTCATCGACGTACGGGACGGAACGCTCGCCCGGCTGACCGGCCTGCCGGGACAGTCCGGGCCCGGGCAGGGCGGCGCCTGGGAGGACTTCGACCCGACCTGGTCGCCGGACGGCACGCGCGTGCTGTTCGTCCGCGCCGTCGTGACCGCGGCCGGCACGCTCCAGGCCTCGACGGTCGCCTCGGTGGCCGCCGACGGGGCCGGGCCGGTCGTCACCGAGCGGAGCGACGACTCCGGGGCCCAGATCATGACCCCTGCCGTGTCGCCCCGCGGCCGCCTGGCCCATCTGCGGACCACCCCGGCGCCCGCCGCGAGCTGCACGCTCGTCGTCGACGGGAGGCCCGTCGCGGTGCCCGGCGACCTCGCTCCCGTGCCGCCGCGCTGGACCGGTGACGACGCTCTGCTCCTCACCGTCGACGGCACGTTCCGTATCGTCCGCCCGGCCGCGCCCGGGGACGGCGAAGGCATCCCCTTCACCGCACGGCACACCGTCGACCGGCCCCGGTATCGCGTCAAGCGCTACGACTTCGAGGCCGGGGGAGTGCGCCCGGTGCGCGCCCCGCACCTGCCCGCCCTTTCGCCCGACGGCCGCTCGGTCGCCTTCGCCGCTCTCAACTCCCTGTGGGTGGGCGCCACTTCGGGTGGCCACGCGCCCCGCAGAGTCGTCCGTGCCCCGGTGACGCGGTACGTCCTCACCCCGGCCTGGACCCCGGACGGCACGGGGCTCGTCTACGCCGACGACCGCGCGGGCCTGTTCTCGGTGCGCCGCCACGACCTGGCCTCCGGCGAGGAGACCGTCCTCGCCGAAGGCGGCCGGGTCTTCCCCGCCCTCTCACCGGACGGCACCCGGCTGGCCTGCCTCGACGTGTCCGGCAACCTCCTGGTCCGCGACCTCGCCGCGGGAACGGAGCAGCTCCTGGCGAAGCCGCTGGGCGGCGGCGGTCTGCCCGGCAGACCCTGCTGGTCGCCGGAGGGCCGGTACGTCGCCCTGTGCGACCGGGGCCGCCTGAACCAGCGCTTCCGCGAGGGCTACAACCAGATCCGCGTCGTCGACACCACCACCGGCAAGGCGGCCCTGCACGCCGTCGCCCCGCACGTCTCCCTGGCCGACCGGTACGACTCCGGGCCCGCCTGGTCCCCCGACGGGCGCACCATGGCCGTCGTGGTCGAGTCCGCGCTGTGGCTGCTGCCGGTGCGCCCCGACGGAACCCCCGACGGGCCGCCCCGCCAGGTCACCGAGGAGGCCGCGGACCACCCGAGCTGGGCGGCCGACGGCCGCCACCTGCTCTACCTCGGCGCGGGAAGGGCAGGCGGGAAGCTCCGGCTCCTGGACGTCATCCACGGCACCGCCCGCACGGTCCGGATCCCGCTCGACCAGCGCCGCCCGCGCCCCGCCGACACCGTGGTGCACGCCGGCCGCCTCTGGGACGGCACCGGCTCCACAGTCCGCGACGACGTCGACATCACCATCGAACGCGGACGCGTCACCGCCGTCGCACCGCACCGCGCGACGCACCGGCCCGCCGTCCACCGCGTCGACGCCGCCGACCGTACGGTCCTGCCGGGCCTCTGGGACTCCCACACCCACCCCTGGCAGTCCACCTACGGAGGCCGCCAGACCGCGCTGCAACTCGCGTACGGCATCACGACCGCCGTCTCCCTGGGCGGGTTCGCCTACGAACAGGCCCGCATCCGGGAGGCCGTGAACGCCGGGGCGCTCGCCGGGCCCCGCCTGCTGGCCACCGGCGAACTCCTGGACGGCGCCCGCGTCGCGTACAGCATGGGCCGCGCCCACCGCACCCGCGCCGGGCTGCGCCGCTCCCTCGACCGGGCGGCCGCGCTCGACTGGGACTTCGTGAAAACCTATGTCAGGGCGCCCGGTTGGATGATGGCGGAGGCGGCCCGCTTCGCCCACGAACGGCTCGGAGTGCGCAGCGGCAGCCACCTGTGCACACCGGGCGTACAGCTCGGCCAGGACCTGACGACCCATCTGCAGGCGACCCAGCGACTGGAGTTCGGGCACGCCACGACCGCGACCGGCCGCGCGGGCCAGGACGTCGAGGAGATCTACACGCACGCCGGGTTCCACCTCGTCGCGACGCCCTTCACCGCGGCGCCGCTGCTCGGCGCCGACCCCGCGCTCGCGGACGACCCGCGCGTCACCACGCTGATGCCGCCCTGGGACACCGCCGTCGTGGACCAACTGGCCGGCACACCGCCCACCGGCGCCCAACTCGCCACGCTGGCCCGGGAGACCGACGTCTACCGGCGCGTCCTGGCCGCAGGCGGCCTCATCGCCCTCGGGACCGACCAGCCGCTGGTCCCGGTCGGCCTGCACCTCCATCTCGCCCTGCGCGCCCTGCACCGCGGCGGCCTCTCCCCGGCCGCGGCCCTGCGCACCGTGACCGTGCTGCCCGCGCGGGTCTTCGGCGCGGACGCGGACCTGGGCACCGTGGAGGAGGGCAAGCTCGCCGACCTCGCCTTCGTCGACGGCGACCCGTTCACCGACTTCGACGACCTGGTCCGTACGACCTCCGTACTCCGCGGCGGCATCCCCTTCCGACAGGCCGACCTGGTCGGCGCGTTCGAACCGGTGACCACGACGGCCCGGACGGCCGGGGCGCGGCACGACTGGCTGGAGGTGGGCCGCCACATGCGCCGGGACGGCTGCTGCGACCCCGGCTCCTGAGGGCACCGGCCCGGGACGCCCCCGCCCGGGACGCGTACCCCGAAGCACACGCCTCGCCGTGCGGGGGAGAGTAGGGGCATGCACACCACGCTCAGCCCCGCCCCGTCGCGCGACGACGGGCCCGCCCACCGTCTCGTACCCGGCGACCCGGCCTCGCCGGTCCTCCTCCACGTCCCGCACGGCTCCCGCGCCGTCCCCGCGAGCGTCCGCGCCGGGCTGCTGCTCGACGAGGCCGCTCTGGAGCGGGAGTTGGACCTCATCACCGACGCCCGTACCCAGGACATCGCCGAACAGGCCGCGCGGACGGCGGCCGTGACCCCGTGGCGTTTCGTCAACGAACGGTCCCGGCTGGTCGTCGACCCCGAGCGGTTCCCCGACGAGCGGGAGGAGATGCGCGCGGTCGGCATGGGCGCCGTCTACACCCGCACCACCGGGCGGGCGCCGCTGCGCCCCGAGCCGCCCGCCGACGAGGCCGCGCTCCTCGCCACGTACTTCCACCCCTACGCGGCGGCCATGACCCGGGCCGTCGAGGACCGCCTCGCGGCGACGGGCCGGGCCGTGATCATCGACGTCCACTCCTACCCGAGCCGCGCCCTCCCCTACGAACTGCACGGCACGGACCCGCGCCCGGCGGTCTGCCTCGGCACCGACGCCTTCCACACCCCGGACGCCCTGCTCGCGCGGGCCCGGGAGGCGTTCGCGCCGCTCGGGGAGGTCGGCCTCGACACCCCGTTCGCCGGTACGTACGTGCCCCTGCGGCACTTCGGCCAGGACACCCGGGTGAGCGCCCTCATGCTGGAGCTGCGCCGGGACGTCTACCTCGACGAACCCGTCACCCCGCACGACGGCCTGGCGAAGGCCGCGGCGTGTCTCGCCGAGCTGATCGAGGCGGTGCGGTGTGCCTGAGGCGAGTGCGGCCGAGACCGCGCACACCCCGTCCCCGTACATCGTCGTGTGCGCGGCCGGGGTCGCCGATGGGGTCATCGACGGAGCGGCCGGCGCGGGTCACGGCGGGTGGCCGGCAGAGCCGGTCAGGATGGGAGGACGGTGCGGAGCGATTCGGGTGTGAGGTCCGCGAGCGTCGGATAGCCGTCCACCGCCATGATCAGGTCGGCCTCGGCGAGCAGGGTGCGCAGGACGTGGACGAGGCCGTCCTCGCCGCCGACGGCGAGCCCGTACGCGTACGGCCGCCCGACCCCCACCGCCGTCGCGCCCAGGGCCAGCGCCTTGACGATGTCGGCGCCGGAGCGGACGCCGGAGTCGAAGAGGACCGGCATGCCGTCCGCGGCCTCGACGACGCCGGGCAGCGCGTCGAGCGCGGGCAGCCCGCCGTTGGCCTGCCGGCCGCCGTGGTTGGAGCAGTAGACGCCGTCCACGCCGCCGTCGCGGGCCCGGCGCACGTCCTCCGGGTGGCAGATGCCCTTGAGTATCAGCGGGAGATCGGTGAGCGAGCGCAGCCAGGGTAGGTCGTCCCAGGTGAGCGGGTTGCCGAAGAGACCGACCCAGGTGGAGACGGTGTCCGTCGGGTCGTCGCTCGGGACCAGCGCGCGGAACCGCGGGTCGGACGTGTAGTTGGCCAGGCAGTGGCCGCGCAGCTGCGGGAAGTTGGAGGTCGACAGATCGTGCGGGCGCCAGCCGGTGACCCACGTGTCGAGGGTGACGACGATGCCCTTGTAACCCGCGGCCTCGGCCCGCTCGACGAGGCTCCGGGCGAGCTCCCGGTCGGTCGGCGTGTACAGCTGGAAGAAGCCCGGGGTGGACCCGGACGCGGCGGCCACGTCCTCCATCGGGTCCACCGAGAGCGTCGAGGCGACCATCGGCACACCGGTGCGGGCCGCGGCCCGGGCGGTCGCCAGGTCGCCGTGCCCGTCCTGCGCGCACAGCCCGATCACGCCGACCGGCGCCATGAACAGCGGGGAGGGCAGCCGGAGTCCGAACAGGTCCACCGACAGGTCCCGCCGGGCCGCGCCGACCATCATGCGGGGCACCAGCCCGTACCGTTCGAACGCCCGCACATTGGCGCGCTGCGTGTGCTCGTCGCCCGCGCCGCCCGCCACGTACGACCACACGGACGCGGGCAGCGCCGCCCGCGCCCGCTCCTGGAGGGTGTCGAACTCCATCGGGAGTGTGGGGACGACACCGCGCAGTCCGTCGAGGTAGATCTCGTACTGGTAGTCGCCGAACTGCGGGCTCATCGCACACCTCGTCATCGAAGTCCTGAACTGGGGGCCCGGACCGGGTCCCGGTCCGGCGCGCCCCAATCTGCCAGCACTTCTACGTCCGGGAAAGCGCGAACTCCAGGGAAGCGGTGAAGATCCCCTCCACCTCTTCTCCGTCGATACCGACCCAGCCGTGCTGGGCCCCGGGCACCGTCCGCAGCTCGGCCGGCGCGCCTGCGGCCCGCAGCGCGGACGCCAGTGCCTGGCCGTGCCCGCAGGGCACCATGGTGTCGTCCTCGCCGTGCACGATCAGGAAGGGCGGGGCGCCCGCGTGCGCCTGGTGCACCGGGCTCGCGTCGGCGGCGCGCTCGGGCACCGCGGCGGGAGCCGCCCCGAGCAGCAGGGCCTCCAAGGTGTGCGGGTCGGCGGGGTCGAACGGGGCTCGCGCGGTCGTGAGGTCCGCGGGCCCGTACCAGATGACGGCCCCCGCGAGCGGCGGCGCGGTGTGCGTGAGGGCGAGGAGCGAGGCCAGGTGGCCGCCCGCGGACTCGCCCCACACGACGGTGCGCCCCGGGTCGATGCCGAGCTCGTCCGCGCGGAGCCCGAGCCAGCGCAGCGCGGCGCGCAGGTCGTCGAGCGGAGCGGGGAACGTGGCCTCGCCGCTGAGCCGGTAGTCGACGCAGGCGACGGCGAGTCCGGCCGCGGCGATCCGCTCGAACGGCCCCGGCAGCCAGTCGCGGGTGCGTACGCCCATGTCGTCCCGGCGCCCGCGCCGCCACGCCCCGCCGTGCACGAACAGCACCAGGGGAGCGGGGATTCGCCCGCCCGGGCCGGGCAGCCACAGGTCGAGCTCCAGCGGGCGGCTGCCCTCCAGGGCGCCGTAGGGGACACCCCGCAGCTCGCGGACCCCGGCCGCGCGTTCGGCGGCCGGCGGCAGGGGCGCGACGTCCGGGTGCGGGGCGGCGATCAGCCCCCGCAGCTCGTCCGGCGTCACGAGGTCCGCCACTGCTGGTCGGGCAGGAAGCGGACGTCGTACTTCTGCGGCACGGTGCCGAACTTGTGCGGCTCGGGGACGAACGGCCGGTGCGGCATGCCGTGCTCATCGGCCGGGGTGCCCAGCGACTCGAA
Source organism: Streptomyces sp. NPDC030991 (assembly GCF_055571235.1). Taxonomy (NCBI): domain Bacteria; kingdom Bacillati; phylum Actinomycetota; class Actinomycetes; order Kitasatosporales; family Streptomycetaceae; genus Streptomyces; species Streptomyces sp. NPDC030991. Next base: position 414,784 of record NZ_JBVIFR010000001.1, on the reverse strand, counting down.
GAACCGCTCGAAGGTGCCGCCGGGGCCGGCCGCGACGCCGACGATCTGCGTGTGGTGGCGCTCCATGCGGTAGGCGTGCGGGCAGTTCTTCGGTACGAAGCCGAAGTCGCCCGGCGTCAGCAGGCGCTCGGTCTGCTCGCCCTCGGTGTCCTCGACGAACAGCCGGACCGCGCCCTGCGTCACGTAGAAGACCTCGTACGTGTCGGCGTGCAGGTGCGCCGGGATGATGTCGCCCTTGGGGCCCTCGCAGGTGAAGAAGTTGAAGGTGTTCTCGGTCTGCTCGCCGCCCGCGTAGACGGTGATCAGATCTCCGAACAGATGGGCGCGGTCGCCCTCGCCCTTCTCGATGAAATACGGCTTCCCCGGCTCGGGCGGGATGCGGGAGGCGTCCCGGTAGCGTGTCGCGAACTCGATGGTCATGACGTGCTCACCTTCATCTATGTCAGGTCGCCTGACGATGTACGTCAGGTAGCCTGACATGTGTCACGGGAGGCGGGCAAGTGTCCCGGCCGAAGCCGTGTGCGAGAGCGCGAGGAAGCGATGACCGGGATCCGACGTGATCTGCCGCAACTCCTGGGCGAGGCCAGACGCTGGTTCGAGGAGGGGCTGGTCGCGGAGTTGGAGGGCGAGGGCGTGCCCGCGGTGACGCCGCCGCAGGTGCAGTTGTTCGCCGCGCTCGACGAGGACGGGACCACCGTGGCGGAGCTGGCCCGGCGGATGGGTGTGACCCGGCAGACCGTGCACCAGGCCGTGCACTCCCTGGTCGCCGCCGGGCTGCTCGAACAGGTGCTGGACCCCGCCTCGGCGCGGCAGCGGCTGATCCGCCGCACCGCCGAGGGGCGGCGCGCCCACGAGCGGGCCTGCCGCGCCCTGGACCGGCTGGAGGAGCGGCTCGCCGCACGCCTCGGCGCGCGGGCCCTCGCCGCGCTGCGGTCCGTGCTGGAGGCGCCGTGGGGCGAGCCGCCCGCTGCTCAGGTCAGTCCTCGACCGCGTCCATGACCTTGCCCAGGTCGACGAACTTGAAATCGGTGGAGACCCGCTCCGGATCGCCCGGCGCGTCGTGCCCGTCCTGTACGACCAGGAGGCCGTGCGGGTAGCGGCGGCCGAGCGGCGCGTTGAGGGCGGCCGCGCCGTCGCACTCCTCGGAGCCGTCGAGCGCCGCCGACGCCGGGGTCACCCGGAAGCCGCCCTCGTACTCGTTGTCGTCGGACACCTCGCGGTCGTACGCCGCGAAGGTGTTGTCGCCCTGGCTGGAAGCGAGGAGCAGGCCGTCCCCGTCCTGCTCGGTGACGAGGGTCAGGCCCTCGACGTCCGCGGTGAGGTGCGTGCCGCCGAATCCGGGGTCGGCGCCCGCGGCGCACTCCTCGGTCGCCGCGTCGTAGGTGCCGGGGACCCCGTACTCACGCACCTTCTCGACCAGCTTCGGCGTGCCCGTCAGGTCGGCGCGCAGCCGCCAGATGCCGACGTCCTCCTGGCCCGCGTACAGCGTGCCGTCGGCGGGGTCCACCACCATCCCCTCGACCTGCGGGAGTTCACCGGGCTCGGCACACGGCGACCATGAAGTCCCGTTCGGCAGGCGGAAGGTGGCGGGCAGGTCGAGGGTGCGCAGGGGGCGGTAGCCGACGGTGCCGTCCTGCCGGGCGGTCAGCTCCAGCAGCGCGAGGCGCGTACGCTCCCGCTGGCTGACGAGGGCGTAGGAGCGGCCCGTCGTGCGGTCGGTCCAGGTGGCCAGGCCGTAGGCGGTGCGCTGCTCGTTGATCTCCTCCTGGGACGAGGAGAAGACCGCCGGCGCCTTCGGGTCGGTGACGTCCTTCAGGGGACCGCCGACCCGGTCGCGGTCGATGCGGTAGAGGCGCAGCCGGTCGCTGCCGCGGTCCGTGGTGACGGCGAGGTCCGACAGGCGCGCGCTGTGCACCAGGTCGACGTTGTTGAAGCGGCCGGGCGCGTCGCCGGGGCCCGGCGCGGCGGGCGCCGGCACCGACTGCACCTCACGCGCGTCCAGGTCGTACACGCGCAGGCCGCCCTGTTTGGCGGTGGCGATGACGAGGCTGCGGTCCGGGTCGGCGCTGTCCCGCCAGATCGCGGGGTCGTCCGCGTCGGCGTCGCCGCCCGCCGCGTCGTCGTGCAGGGCGGCCGTCTCGGCGCGGGGCGTCACGGCGGGCAGCGGGGAGGCGGCCGGCGCCGGGGTCGCGGCGGAGACGGTGAGCGCGGCGACGGCTGTCGCGAGGACCACCAGGGGCCTCCGGGAGATGACCACGAGGGAGCTCCTTTATGTCGGGAACATGACCGGATGCATCGTGTGATCTTGGCGTGAGGCGCAAGGGGGCGGTGGGTGGAGCGGGACTGTACGGGAGCTGAACTCGCGATGCCAGGGGCGGAGAATCTGCAAACAAAATCGTTGACAATCTTGTTGGCCTAGATTTAGCGTCGACAGGCACTCACTCAGGGAGGGCAGATGCCGAAGGAAGCCCGTCCAGGCTCCGGAGAGCAGGCCAAGCAGTACGCGCTGGAGCGGTTGCGGCAGGCGATTCTGCGTGGCGAGATGTCACCGGCCCAACGGCTGGTGGAGAACGAACTCGCCGAGCAGTACGACGTCACCCGCGCGAGCATCAGGGCGGCGCTGCTCGACCTCGCCGCCGAAGGACTGGTCGAGCGGATCCGCAACCGCGGATCGCGAGTGCGCGTGGTCACGGTCGAGGAGGCCGTGGAGATCACGGAGTGCCGGATGGCGCTCGAAGGGCTGTGTGCGGCGAAGGCGGCGGTGGACGCCACCGAGGCGCAGCTCGACGAGCTGACCGACCTCGGCAAGGCCATGGCCAAGGCGGTCGGCGCCGGCGACCCGCTCTCCTACTCCGAGCTCAACCACGAACTGCACGCCCGCATCCGGGACATCTCCGGCCAGCAGACGGCCGTCGGTCTCCTGGAGCGTCTCAACGCCCAACTGGTGCGTCACCGCTTCCAGTTGGCGTTGCGTCCGGGGCGTCCGCAGCAGTCCCTGAGCGAGCACCTGGCCGTGATCGAGGCGATCCGCGCCAGGGACCCGCAGGCGGCCGAACGGGCCGTCCGCGCCCACCTCGGCAGCGTGATCGACGCCCTGCGCGCCGGCTGACGCCGCCCGGGCGGGCGCACCCCCGGATCCAAGGAGACACAGCATGACCAACGGCAACGCGCCCGCCGCCCCGCCCCGATCGACACTGGTGATCACCGCCCACGCCGGCGACTTCGTGTGGCGGGCCGGCGGCGCCATCGCCCTGGCCGCCTCCCGGGGCGAGAAGGTCACCATCGCCTGCCTCACGTTCGGTGAGCGCGGCGAGTCCGCGAAGGCCTGGCGCGAGGGCAGGAAGCTCGACGAGATCAAGGCGATACGCCGGGACGAGGCCGAGCGCGCGGCCGCCGAACTCGGCGCGCAGGTCCGCTTCTTCGACGCCGGTGACTACCCGCTGGTGGCCACCGCCGAGCTGACCGACCGGCTCGTCACCCTCTACCGCCAGACCCAGCCCGACGTCGTTCTCACGCATCCGGCCGAGGACCCGTACAACGGCGACCATCCGGCCGCCCACCGCATGGCCCTGGAGGCCCGCGTCCTCGCGCAGGCCATCGGCTATCCCGGCGAGGGCGAGATCATCGGCGCCCCGCCCGTCTTCTACTTCGAGCCGCACCAGCCGGAGATGAGCGGTTTCAGGCCCGAGGTACTGCTCGACATCACCGAGGTCTGGGAGACCAAGCGGGCGGCCATGGAGTGCCTGGCCGCGCAGCGCCACCTGTGGGACTACTACACCGATCTCGCCGTGCGCCGCGGCGTCCAGCTCAAGCGGAACGCCGGCCCGAACCTGGGGCTCGCCCACGCCACCATGGCCGAGGCCTACATGCGCCCGTACCCGCAGATCGCGAAGGAGCTCGCCTGATGCCCGGCGTCATCGTCACCGGCCCGCCCAAGGCCGCGCCCGAGGACGTCGAGGCGCTGGCCGGGTACGGCGTCGCCACCGTCCACGAGGCGATGGGCAGGACCGGACTGCTCGGCAGCCATCTGCGCCCCAACCAGCAGGACACCCGCGTCGCGGGCACCGCGGTCACGGTCCTGTCCTGGCCCGGCGACAACCTCATGATCCACGCGGCGGTCGAGCAGTGCGGCGAGGGCGACATCCTCGTCGTCGCCACCACGTCGCCCTCCACGGACGGCATGTTCGGCGAGCTGTTCGCGACCGCGCTCAAGCGGCGCGGCGTGCGCGGCGTCGTCACGAACGCCGGCGTCCGCGACACCGCGGAACTGCGGGCGATGGGCTTCCCCGCCTGGTCGGCGGCGGTCTGTGCGCAGGGCACCGTCAAGGCGACCGGCGGCAGCGTCAACGTGCCCGTGGTGATCGGCGCCGAGACCGTCCGCCCCGGTGACGTGATCGTCGCCGACGACGACGGTGTCGTGGTCGTGGCCCGCGAACAGGCACGCGAGACCGCCGAGAGGTCCCGGGCCCGCGAGGACAAGGAGGCGGCCACCCGCGCCGCCTTCCTGGAGGGCCAACTCGGCCTGGACCGCTACGGCTTGCGCGACACGCTCGAGCGGCTGGGCGTCGAGTACCGCACGTACGAGGAGCACAACGGAGCCGGCGCGTGACCGGGCCCGCGGACTTCGCCGAGGTGCGCTGCATGCTGATGCGCGGCGGCACCTCCAAGGGCGCCTACTTCCTCGCCGGGGACCTGCCCGCGGAACCGGCCGCCCGCGACGACCTGCTGCTGCGGATCATGGGCAGCCCCGATCCGCGCCAGATCGACGGCCTCGGCGGCGCGCACCCCCTCACTAGCAAGGTCGCCGTCATCGCGCCCTCCGCCGACCCGGCGGCCGACGTCGACTACCTGTTCCTCCAGGTCGGCGTCGAGAGGCCCGAGGTGTCGGGCCGGCAGAACTGCGGCAACCTCCTCGCGGGCGTCGGCCCGTTCGCCGTGGAACGCGGCCTGGTCGCACCCGGCCGGGACGAGAGTGCCGTGCGCATCCGCATGCTCAACACCGGGGACCTCGCCACGGCGACCTTCCCGACCCCGGGCGGGCGCGTCGCCTACGACGGGGACACGGAGATATCCGGCGTCCCCGGCACGGCCGCGGCGGTCGTCGTCGAATTCCCGCCGGGCGGCGCCCCGTTGCTGCCCACCGGCCGCGCCCGCGACACCGTCGCCGGGACCGAGGTGACCTGCGTCGACAACGGCATGCCGACGGTCCTCGTCGCGGCGGAGTCCCTGGAAGTCACCGGATACGAGGACCCGGCGGAGCTGGAGGAGAACCAGGACCTGACCGGCCGCATCCATGAACTGAGGCTCGCGGCAGGGGAGTTGATGGGCCTCGGTGACGTCTCGGCGACCACCGTGCCCAAAGTGACCCTGCTCGCCCCGCCCCGGCACGGTGGCGCGGTCACCACCCGCACCTTCATCCCCGTCCGCTGCCACACCTCGATCGGGGTCCTGGGCGCGGCGAGCGTGGCCGCGGGGCTGCGTGTCGAGGGCGGTGTCGGCGCTCCCCTCGCGGCGCCGCCCGGCGACGGCGACCGGCTGCGCATCGAGCATCCCACCGGCTTCACCGACATCGAGAGCGGCCTCACCACCGGCCCCGACGGGCTGCCCCGCGCCCGCCGCACCGCCGTGGTCCGTACGGCCCGCAAGCTCTTCGACGGCACCGTCTTCCCCCGCCCGGCCGCCGTCTCCCCCCCTGCCCGCACTCTCTTCAGGAGGTCCCCGATGACTCCGCCCCTCGGCGACATCGCCCACGTCGGCCACGCCCAGCTCTTCACCCCTGACCTGGACGCCAGCGTCGCCTTCTGCACCGACTTCCTGGGCCTCACCGTCAACGGCCAGGACGGCGACACGGTCTACCTGCGGACCTTTGACGACTACGAGCACCACAGCCTCGTCCTCACCGCCCGCGACCGGCCCGGCCTCGGCCGGCTCGCCCTGCGCACCTCCAGCGAGGAGGCGCTCCAGCGCCGGGTGAAGGCGGTCGAGGAGGCGGGTGGCACCGGCACGTGGGCCGAGGACGAACCCGGGATCGGCAAGCTGTACGTCACCACCGACCCGGACGGCCACGAGCACGCCCTGTACTGGGAGAGCGAGCACTACCGGGCCCCCGATCACCTGAGGCCGTCCCTCAAGAACCAGCCGCAGGCCAAGCCCAACCGCGGCGTCGGCGTCCGCCGCCTCGACCACGTCAACTTCCTCGCGGCCGATGTCCTCGCCAACGCGGAGTTCCAGCAGAACGTGCTGGGTGCGCGGCCCACCGAGCAGATCCGGCTCGACAGCGGCCGGGTCGCGGCCCGCTGGCTGACCTTCACGAACAAGTCGTACGACGTCGTCTACACCGAGGACTGGACCGGCAGCGAGGGGCGCCTGCACCACATCGCCTTCGCCACCGACACCCGCGAGGACGTCCTGCGCGCCGCCGACCTCGCCATCGACTCCGGCGTCTTCATCGAGACGGGCCCGCACAAGCACGCCATCCAGCAGACGTTCTTCCTCTACGTCTACGAACCCGGCGGCAACCGCATCGAACTGTGCAACCCGCTCACCCGTCTCGTCCTCGCGCCCGACTGGCCGCTGATCACCTGGACCGAGGCGGAGCGCGCGAAGGGGCAGGCCTGGGGCCTGAAGACGATCCAGTCCTTCCACACCCACGGCACCCCTCCCGTGGAGCCGCCGCCCGTCGGCGCCTGAGGAAGCCGCCCGGCCCCGGGGGACCACACCACGTCGCCCGGGGCCTTTTTGTTTCTGAGATTGTCAACAAAAGTGTTGACGAAGGGCCGTGGGGGTTCTTAACGTGCCGCTCACGCCCCCCGCTCCGGCCGCCGCACGGCCGTCCCCATCCCACCGCTCCAGGGACTCTCCTCCCGGACGAGAGGAAACAACGATGTCCTCCTCCGCCACCCCGCCGCCCGCGCGCCGCGGCCCCGGAATGGCCACACTGGTCTTCGCCCTGTGCTGGTTCGCCGTCCTCTTCGACGGCCTCGACATGTTCATCTACGGTTCCGTGCTGCCGCACATGCTGGAGACCAAGGCGCTCGGCCTCGACCCCGACCAGGCCGGCGACCTCGGCAGCTACGCCACCTTCGGCATGCTGATCGGCGCCCTCACCGCGGGCACCGTCTCCGACCGCATCGGCCGCAAGAAGATGATGGTCGGCTGCGTCACCGTCTTCTCGCTCGCCTCGGCCCTCTGCGCGACCGCCCCGAACGTCGCCACGTTCGGCCTCGGCCGCACCCTCGCCGGCATCGGCCTCGGCGGCCTGCTGCCCACCGCGATCACGATGGTCTCCGACTACGCCCCGCGCGGTCGCGGCGCACTGATCGTCGGCGGCCTGATGACCGCCCACCACGCGGGCGGCATCCTCTCGGCGTACGTGGCCACATGGGTGGTCGAACCGCTGGGCTGGCGCGCGGCGTTCTGGTTCTGTGTCGTCCCGCTGCTCTTCGTGCCGGTGATCGCCAAGGTCATGCCGGAGTCCCTGAGCTTCCTGCTCGCCCGGGGCCGCACCGACGAGGCGCGGCGCCTCTCGGCCACGTACGACGTGGAACTGCCCGCCGTGAAGACGCGGCGCCCGGCCGGCGCCGGCCGGTGGGACGCGCTGAGCGATCTGTTCCGCGCGAACCAGTGGGTCCAGACCCTGCTCTACTGGCTGGCCTCCTTCGGCGGCCTCCTCCTCGTCTACGGAGTCGCGACCTGGCTGCCCACGCTGATGCGCGCGGAGGGCTACGACCTGGGCTCCTCACTTCAGTTCGTCGTCGTCTTCAACCTCGGCGGCATCGTCGGCATGCTGGTCGCGGGCCGCGCCGCCGACCGCTTCGGCGCCCCGCGCATCTCGGCGATCTGGTTCCTGCTCACGGCGGTCAGCGTCTACCTGCTGAGCATCCACATGGCGCTCGCGCTCACCTTCGTGGTGGTCCTCCTCGCGGGCGTCTTCCTCAACAGCGCCCAGGTCATGATCTACGCGACGGTCTCGATCCGCTCCACCCCCGAGAGCCGTGCCACCGCGGTCGGCTGGACCTCCGGCATGGGCCGCTTCGGCGCGGTCTTCGGCCCCTGGCTCGGCGGCCAGCTCCTCGCCTCCGGCAACGGTGACCGGGGCTTCACGGCCTTCGCCCTGACCGGCCTCTTCTCGATGGTCTTCATCGGCATCGCCTCCCTGCGCAAGACCCAGCAGGCGACGCGACAGCCCACGGACGAGCCGGTGCCCGCCGCCCACTGACACCGCCCGCGCCCCGGAACCCCGGGCGCGACATGCCGCCCAGGCAACAGGATCGGGCCCGGCGCGCAACGGCGGCCGGGCCCGATCCCCTCGGGTGGTGCGGGGCACCGCCCCCGCGCAGACGGGGGTTCAAAGACAGGTTCTCAGTGCCGGGCGGCCGCCTGCCCCCGTAGTACCACCGCCGAGACGACCGCGCCGAGTGCGCACAGCACACCCATCACGAGGACGGCGGTGTGCACGCCGCTCATGAACGCGGCGTGGCTGCCCTCGGTCACCGCCGCCCGCAGCTGGGCGGGCATCGAGCCGGAGACCGGCGCCGCGCCCATCGCCACGGCGTCCTTGGCCTCGGCGAGACGCCCGGCGACCTGGTCCGGCACACCGGCCGAGCCGAGCTCGGAGCCGAGTGTCGTGCCGACCCGGCTGCTGATCAGCGACACCAGCACGGACGTGCCCAGCGCCCCGCCGACCTGGAGCGCGGTGGCCTGGAGCCCGCCGGCCACCCCGGCGTCCTCGACCGGCGCGTTGCCCACGATCGCGGCGGACGACGCGGACATCACCATGCCGACGCCCAGACCGAGCGCGACGAACGGCGGCCACAGGGCCGCGTATCCGGAGTCCGCCGCCCAGCCGAGCATCAGGAACGACGCGGCGCCCTGGAGCACCATGCCGAGCGGCATCGTCAGCCGCGGCCCGAACCGGTCGGTGAGCGCCGCCCCCAGCGGGGAGGCGACGACCGAGGCGAGGCTCAGCGGCAGCGTGCGGACACCGGCCTCGACCGGCGAGAACCCGCGCACGTTCTGGAGGTACAGCATCACGAAGAAGATGCCGCCGAGCAGGACGAAGAAGTTCAGCGCGGTGACGAAGGTGCCGACGGTCACCGCCGGGCTGCGGAACAGCCGCATCGGCAGCAGCGGATGGGCGATGCGGGACTCGTACACGCAGAACACGACGAGCAGCACGACACCCGCGCCGATCGCGCCGAGCGTGCCGGCCGAACTCCAGCCCCACGTCTCGCCCTTGACCACGCCGAACACCACGACCAGCATGCCGAGGGCGAGCAGCACGACACCGAGCACGTCGAACTTCTCGTCCGCCGCGGCCGCGTTCCTGCTCTGCGGCAGCACCAGTGCGCTGACGACCAGGGCGAGGACGCCGACGGGCGCGTTGATGTAGAAGACCGACTCCCAGTTGACGTGCTCGACGAGCAGCCCGCCCACGATCGGTCCGAGCGCGGTGGACACCGAGGAGACCATGGCCCAGATGCCGACCGCCATGCCGAACTTCCGCGGCGGGAAGACCGCGCGCAACAGGCCGAGCGTGTTCGGCATCAGCAGCGCGCCGAAGAAGCCCTGGAGCGCCCGGAACGCGATGACGAGCTCGATGGAACCGGAGAGGCCGATGGCGACGGAGGCCACCGTGAAGCCCAGGACGCCGACGAGGTAGACGGTGCGCCGCCCGAACCGGTCACCGAGCTTGCCGCCGAGGATCAGCGCGGCGGCGAGCGCCAGCAGGTAGGAGTTGGTCACCCACTGCAGGCCTGCGGTGGAGGCGTGGAGGTCGCGGCCGATCGCCGGGTTGGCGATGGAGACGACCGAACCGTCGAGGCCGACCATGAAGAGGCCGAAAGCGACGGCGATCAGCGTCAGCCAGGGATTGCCGCGCCGTCCCGAGGGCGCCGCGTCGGGCGGGGCGAGCGCCCGGGCAGGGGAGGGGGCAACGGAGGAGGAGGGCATAGGACTGCCTTGTCTGTCTCGTACGAGGGTGGAGCGTGCCGCAGGAGCACGGAAGCGCCCTGCCCCGACGTGAGCGGGGCAGGGCGGAGAGTGCGGGGGACCGGCCGGGCGTCAGCCCGCGGTCGGCCGCAGCAGGGTGTCGAGCGAGTTCAGCGCGCCCACGGCGGAGCCGAGCGCGTCGAGCTCGCCGCCCGTCAAGTGCCGCAGCGCCTCGGCGAGATGACGCCGGGCGATCCCCTCGACCTCGGCGATGCGCTCCCGGGCCACGGCGGTGGTGTGCAGATGGGCCACCCGCCGGTCCGCGGCGTCGCAGCGCCGTTCGAGCAGGCCGGAGCGGGTGAGCTGGGAGACGAGCGCGCTGACGTTGTTCGGCTGCATCAGCAGCTCGTGCGCCGCCTCGCGCACGGTGATGCCGTCCCGGTCCGCCACCAGACGGAGCAGAGCGATCTGCGCCTCGGGCAGCCGGTCGTGCGGGAAGTCCTCGAGGATCCGGCGGTCGAGGGTCCGGTGCAGCGTCGGCAGGGACGCCGCGAGCGCGGAGGCGACGCGGTCGATGTCCTTGCGGGCGGCACGGGAGGCGGGCATGGTCCCAAGATAAGTATGAGTACATAGGTATGTCAAAGCAGCCATCTCCGCGGACGCCTCCCACCTGCGCTTGTGGACCCGTGGCCGGACCGGCCGGTGCACCTGGGGGTCTACACGTATCGCGCACCACTCCTCCCCGGGTATGACACGCGCCGCCCGCGCCTACCGCGAACGTGGGTCCGGAGTCCGGCTCAGAGGCTTAGCCAGGGGCCTTCGGGAGCGGAGACGATGGAATCCGATCCTGCCGACCACCCTGACGTGCGACGACGCACCACCGGGTAGTCGCTCCTCGTTCCACGACCCCGACGGGAGCCCCTTTCGCCGTGGCTACGTTCCTGTACAAACTCGGACGGCTGTCCTTCCGGCGCCGTCGCTATGTGGCCCTGTTGTGGGTGCTGTTGCTCGGCGGGATCGGCTTCGCGTCGTCGGCCGCGCCGGCCCCGCCCGCCGACTCGTTCTCGATGCCGGGCACCGAGTCGCAGAAGGCCTTCGACCTCCTCGAAGAGAAGTTCCCCGCGGCCGGCGCCGAGGGGGCGACCGCCCGCGTCGTCGTCCGCGCCCCGCAGGGCGAGAAGCTCACGGACCCGGCGCCCAAGGCCGACGTCCAGAAGCTGGTGAGCGCGCTCGGCAAGGGCCCCCAGGTCTCCTCCGTCGCCGACCCCTACAAGGCGAACGCCGTCAGCAAGGACGGCACGACCGCCTACGCCTCCGTGTCGTACAAGGTCGCCTCCACCGAGCTCACCGACGAGGCCCGCGACGCCCTCACCAAGGCCACCGACGACGCCCGCGCCGAGGGCTTCACCGTCGAGTCGGGCGGCGACGCCGTCCAGGCCGAACAGGAGATGGGCGGCAGCGCCGAGCTGATCGGCATCGCGATCTCCGCGATCGTCCTGCTCATCACCTTCGGCTCGCTGGTCGCCGCGGGCATGCCGCTGCTCACCGCGATCATCGGCGTCGGCATCGGAGTCTCCGGCATCGCGGCGCTCGGCAGCGTCCTCAACCTCTCCAGCACCACCTCCACGCTGGCCATGATGATCGGCCTCGCGGTCGGCATCGACTACGCCCTGTTCATCGTGAGCCGCTACCGCGCCGAGATAGCCGAGGGCCGCGAACGCGAGGAGGCGGCGGGCCGCGCGGTCGGCACGGCCGGTTCGGCGGTCGTCTTCGCCGGCCTGACGGTGATCGTCGCCCTCGCGGGCCTGTCCGTCGTGAACATCCCCATCCTGACGAAGATGGGCCTGGCCGCGGCGGCGACCGTCGCCATCGCCGTCGTCATCGCCCTCACCATGATCCCGGCCCTGCTCGGTTTCGCGGGCAAGAAGGTGCTGCGCCGCAAGGACCGCAAGACCGCCGTCCCCGCCCAGGGGGCTGGGGCGGGCAAGCCGAACCTCGGCACTCGCTGGTCCCGGTTCGTGATGCGCCGCCCGCTGACCGTGCTGCTGGTCGCCGTCCTCGGTCTCGGCGCCATCGCCGTCCCGGCCGCGAGCCTCGAACTCGGCCTGCCCGACGAGGGCTCGTCGGCCCCCGACAGTACGCAGCGCAAGGCGTACGACATGCTGTCCGAGTCGTTCGGCGCGGGCTTCAACGGCCCGCTGATGGTGACCGTCGACGGCAAGGGCGCGCAGGCCGCGGCCGAGTCGGTCGGCGCCTCGCTCGAAAAGGTCGACGGCGTCGCCGCGGTCGCTCCGGCCCAGGTCAACGAGGCGGGCGACACCGCCATCATGTCGGTCGTCCCGAGCACAGGACCCAGCGACCACCGGACCGAGGAACTGGTCAGGACGATCCGTTCCGAGGCCGGCGCGTGGGAGGCGGACACCGGCGCCGACGTCCTGGTCACCGGCCAGACAGCCATGACGATCGACTTCTCGCAGACCCTGAACGACGCGCTCGTGCCGTATCTGCTGCTCGTCGTCGGCCTGGCCTTCCTCCTCCTGATGCTGGTGTTCCGCTCGATCCTGGTCCCGCTCAAGGCGGCGCTCGGCTTCCTCCTGTCGGTGGCGGCGGCGCTCGGCGCCGTGGTCGCGGTCTTCCAGTGGGGCTGGCTCGCGGACATCGTCGGCGTCGACCAGCCGGGCCCGATCATGTCGATGATGCCGATCTTCATGATCGGCGTGGTCTTCGGCCTGGCCATGGATTACGAGGTGTTCCTCGTGACGCGCATGCGTGAGGCCTACGTCCACGGGGCGCGCCCCGGCGAGGCCATCGTGACCGGGTTCCGGCACGGCGGCCGGGTCGTCGGCGCCGCCGCGATCATCATGATCAGCGTCTTCTCCGGCTTCATCATGGAGAACGACGACATGATCAAGATGATGGGCTTCGGCCTGGCCGTCGCCGTCCTCTTCGACGCGTTCGTGGTCCGCATGGCCATCGTGCCCGCGGTCATGGCGCTGCTCGGCAAGGCGGCCTGGTGGCTGCCGCGCTGGCTGGACAGGCTGCTGCCGAACGTCGACGTCGAGGGCGAGAAGCTGCGCAAGGACCTGACCGAGACCCCGTCCGCCGAGGACGACAGGGAGCTGGAGCCGCTGCGCGGCTGAGTCCCGGCCCTCCTGTCACGTGCGGGCCCGCTCCGGTCGTCCACCGGAGCGGGCCCGCCGCTGTCGTCCGCCGTCCCCGTGCAGGCGGCGGTCACGTCGAACACACCCGCACAGTGCCGTGACCGCCGCCCGGACGCATCCACCCGGCCGGTCGCCGGGGCGCATCCACGGACCTCAACCGCCGCGACCGGTCCGGGGTGACGGGCACCCGGACCTTCCCTCCGGACGGTTGTCCGGTCGATCGGATGTTCCCCTGGGTTTTCGCGACTTCTAGGGCCGGCCCGTCCCGGTGAGTACCGCGGAGGCGACCGACGTGACGACCTTGCGGACCGCTTCCCTCTCCGGCGGCCCGCTCTCCCGGTCCGCGAACAGCAGATGCCCTGTGCCGACGAGGGTGAGGGCCAGGGTGTCGAGGTCGGTGTCCTTCGCGATCCGGCCCGACGCGCGCTCGGCGCCGAGGTAGCCGACGATCGCCTCGGTGACTTGCGTGAGGACCGGGATGCCGCGCTGCCCTGCGGCACGCAACCGGGCGCGCAGCCCGTCCCGGAAGGTGATGAGGCCGACCATCGCCACGGCGACCGGGCTGAACAGGTCGACGAGGGCGCCGGTGAGGTGCTCGACGACGGAGCCGGTGCCGGCGGACGCGCGCAGGTCGGTGGAGAGGGCGCCGATCCGGGCGACGCGGTCCAGGACGAGGTCCGCGAGGAACGCGTCGAAGTCGGCAAAGTGCCGGTGCAGCACACCCTTCGCGCACCCCGCCTCGGTGGTGACCGCCCGGCTGGTCAGCGCGGCCGCGCCGTCCCGCAGGAGTACACGCTCGGCGGCCTCGAACAACTGGGCGCGTACATCGCGCAGGGCCACACCGGTGGGCACGTGCGGCCCCCCTTCCGGTCGTCTTCCGCTCGTCCCCGGGCATCGGGACTGCGGCAACCGTAGACGAGTGGGCAGTTGCCCACTATGGTGGGCGCATGCCCACTCACCGACCGGACCAGCAGACCGACCCGCGGGACACGCCCCGGGAGTCGGCGGACGAGGCGCACCGGGCGCGGACCATGGCCGAGTCCTTCGGCACGGACCCCGAGCGCTACGACCGGAGCCGCCCCCGCTACCCCGATGCCCTGGTGCGGCGCATCGTCGCCGCGGCTCCCGGGCCCGAACTCCTCGACGTCGGATGCGGCACGGGCATCGCCTCCCGCCAGTTCCTGGCGGCGGGCAGCACGGTCCTCGGCATCGACGTCGACGCGCGCATGGCCGCCTTCGCGCGGGCGCAGGGATGCACCGTCGAGGTGGCCGCGTTCGAGACCTGGGACCCCGCGGGCCGCACGTTCGACGCGGTCGTCGCCGGTCAGACCTGGCACTGGATCGATCCGGTGGCGGGCGCCGAGAAGGCCGCCGCGGTACTGCGCCCCGGCGGCCGGCTCGCCCTGTTCTGGAACGTGTACCGGCCCGCCCCCGACCTCGCGGACGCCTTCCGCGAGGCACACGCCCGCGCGCTGCCCGACGCGCCGCGCAACCCCTGGGCGCGGACCGCCCTCGACGCGTACGCGACCGTCTTCGACGCCGTGGCCGACGGACTGCGTGCCTCGGACAGCTTCGAGGAGCCCGAGGAGTGGCGCTTCGAGCAGGAGTACACATACACCCGCGACGCGTGGCTGGAGCATCTGCGCACCACCGGCGACGCGGTCCACCGCACGCCGCGGCAGACGGCGGACCTGCTGGCGCGGACGGGCGCCGTGATCGACGCCATCGGCGCGACGTTCACCATGCCGTACACCACGGTGGCCGTGACGGCGGCGCGGACCGGCGCCCGCCGGCCGGGCTGAGCACGCGCGCCGGGGTCAGTCCGTGTACACCTCGGCCCGGTCCACGCTCACGAACGCCGCCCCGGACGATCCGCTCCGCTCGCCCGTGACACGGACCCGCAGCGTGTGCGCGCCGTTCGCCAGGCGCGGGCTGAGGTACTGGAGCGTCTCGCCGGTACGGATCGCGTTGTAGTAGTCCACCCGCTGTTCGGGACCGCCGTCCACGCTGATCGCCGCGATGCCGTTACCGGTGTCGCGGACGGAGAGGAGCGCGATGCGGGTGCCCGTGAAGGTGTACGTGGCGGTGTTGCCCGCCCGGTCGATCCAGTGGTCGTCGCTCCAGAAACACTGGGTGGCGCAGCCGGTGCCCGAGTTCCACGTGCCGGTGTACGCGACCGTGCCGGCGCCGCTGGAGCGGCCGTCGTCGTTGATCCAGTAGGTGCCCGAGCCGGGGTCGCCCGACGGCAGGTCCTGGGTCGCGCCCAGGGCGAGCGGGACGCCGAGGTCGGGGGAGCCGTCCGCGTTCCAGCCGATCTTCTGGGCGCGGGTGGTGCGGTTCGTGTACGTGTTCACGGAGGTGGACTTGGCGTGGTAGACGATCCAGTCCTGGGTGCCGTCGGGGGACGTGAAGAAGGCGTGGTGCCCGGGGCCGAACACGCCGCGGGCGTCGGCGCGGGAGAAGACCGGCCCGGAGCGTCGGCTCCAGTTGCCGGTGACGAGCGGGTCGGCGCCGTCGGCCAGTGACATCATCCAGACCTGGTAGTCAGGCTTGCCGGTGTCGCAGGCCGAGTACGTCATCCACGTACGGCCGTTGCGGTTCAGGAACTCGGGGCCCTCGCGGACCTCGGGGCAGCCCCCGGCGGCGTTCATCGCGACCGCGTCGCCGGAGACGGTGTACGGGTTCGACATCGGCGCGATGTTCAGGCCGTTGTGCTGGTAGGCGTTGATGCCGCTGTACGCCAGGTAGAGGCGACCGTTGTGCTGGAGGATGCCCGGGTCGATGGCGAAGTCCCCCGTGTGGTTGGGCGGGGCGAGCTTGGCCTTGAAGTGGTACGGGCCGGCCGGGTCGTCGCGCTCCGACTCCAGGACGTAGAGGCGGTGATGGTCGTCGGTGCCGTCGTCCGCGGTGTAGTAGAGGTACCAGCGGTTGCCGAAGCGGTAGAACTCCGGGGCCCAGATGTGCTGGTTGCGGGTGGTGTCGGTGTCCGTCCACACCGTGATGGGGTCGGCGTCGAGCAGTGTGGCCAGGGACGGCGAGCGCCACATCCTGATGCTGTCGCCCTGGGTGGTGGTGAGGTGGTAGGCCCCGTTCGCGTAGGCCAGGAACGGGTCGGGGCCCGTGTTGAGCGGGTTGCGGAAGGTGTGCGAGGCGGCTGCGGCGGGCGCCTGTCCCGCGGCGGCGGCCTGCGGTGCGCAGACCAGTCCGACGAGCAGGGTCAGGAGTGCGGCGACCAGAGCGGTACGGGGCCGGGTGGGCATGAGCGGCTCCTTACATCGATGTAAGTCTCATGGCTTCAGGACGGTAGGGAGGCGCTGCACAGGTGTCAACGGGACGCGCGAGGCGGCGACTTGAAGTCGTTTCACTGGCCGCCGAGGCCGGTGGTCGCCACGGACTTCACGATGTGGCGCTGGAAGAACATGAAGACCACGACGAGCGGCAGCGCGGCGAGGACGGCCGACGCCATCGACTGCGCGTACTGGATGCCGTAGGCGTCCTTCACCGAGGTGATGCCGACGGGGAGCGTCATCAGGGAGGGGTCGGAGGTGGACACGAACGGCCACAGGAAGTTGTTCGGCTTCGACGACATCGAGGCATCCCGTTTCAGCGTGCCGAGCCTGACCACGGTCGCCCCGGACAAGAAGGAGATCGCCCGCGCCGCCGGCCGCGCGGGCGGACTCAGTCCATGCCCGGGGTGCGGGGCCCGCCGCCGCCCTTCTTGAGGGGCCGCGTGTGGATCTTCGCGACGCAGGCGGGGAACGCGACCGCGTCGTCGTGGGAGCGGGCCCGGTACGCGCTCGGGGTCTCCCCGACCAGCTCGGTGAAGCGCGAGCTGAACGAGCCGAGCGACGTACACCCGACGGCGAAGCAGACCTCGGTCACCGTGAGGTCGCCGCGGCGCAGGAGCGCCTTGGCCCGCTCGATGCGGCGGGTCATCAGATAGCTGTACGGCGACTCCCCGTACGCGGCGCGGAAGCTGCGCGAGAAGTGCCCGGGGGACATCAGCGCGACCTGCGCCAGCGCCGTCACGTCGAGCGGCTCGGCGTAGTCCCGGTCCATCCGGTCGCGGGCCCGCCGCAGCCGGGCGAGGTCGTCGAGCTCCTGCCGTTTCACCCCACGATGTTCGCACAACGGGCGGTCCTGCGCGCCGGACGCCCGCGGTCCGGACCCACCCCGAGGACCGGACCGGCGGCACCCGTGTGGCAGAGTTTTGCCGACAGCGACGTACGGGGGAGCGGTGACGGACGAATCGGCCAGGGGTACCTGGGGTTTGATGCTGGCGGCCCTGGGCGGCGGCCTCGGCGGTGTGCGGATGGTGACCCGCCCCGTCGGGCACGTGACCGGGACCCGGCAGGAGGCGCGGGACGCCTTGTACCGCCACGTGCTCTCCTTCGAGCCGAAGCACCCCACCAGTCTGCAGCGCCGCACGATCTACGAGCAGGGCGACGGCTACCTCGTGCTCGCCGAAGGCATCACCCAGACGTTCGAGTACGAGTTCCGGCTCGCCCGCGTCGTCCACGACACCCGGCCCGACATGCCGGTGGTGCCCCCGCAGCCGATGGCGCCGCCGCCTCCCGCCGCGCCGCCGTACCGCTGACGCGACGGGAGCCGGCCTTCAAGGACAGGCGCTCAGCCGACGGCCCGCAGCGCCGCGATCACGGCGTCGGTGCCCCGCTCCACCTTGACGCGCGGGCACCCCACGTTCAGCCGCAGGAACCCCGGTGCTCCGTAGGCGGCCCCGGGCATCACGGCCACCTTCTGCACCTCGACGAGCTCGCGCTGCAACGCCTCGTCGTCGACCCCCAGGGGCCGTACGTCGATCCAGGCGAGGTAACCCGCTTGCGGGGGCGCCCAGTCGAGCTCCGGGAAGGCCGCGCCGAGCCGTTCGGCGACGTGGGAGAGGTTGCCGCGCAGGTAGCCGCCCAGCGCGTCAAGCCAGCGGCCGCCCTCCCGGTAGGCGGCGATGTGCCCGACGAGCGACAGCACGGCCGGTGACGACAGGCCGTCCGCCTCCTTGAGGTGGCGCAGGTAGGCGTCGCGGCTCGCGGGATCGCCGATGATGCCGTAACTCCCGGTGAGAGCCGGGATGTTGAACGACTTCGACGCCGAGGTGACGACGGCCCAGCGCGCCCCGGGTGCGCCGTGCAGGGCCCACGGGCGGTGGACGTGGGGCGGGTGGGCGAGGTCGGAGTGGATCTCGTCGCTGATCACCGCCACGCCGTACCGCGCGCACAGCCGGGCCGTCCGGTCGAGCTCCTCCCGCGTCCAGACGTGGCCGGTGGGGTTGTGCGGCGAGCACAGGAGGAGGACCGCGGTGTCGGGCCGTGCGAGCAACCGCTCCAGTGCGTCCCAGTCGCCCAACGGGCAGGGCAGCAGCCGCCGTTCGTGCGCGGCGACCGCCTTGGGGAACGCGTCGTACATCGGTGTGTGGACCACGACACCGTCGCCCGGCCGGGACCACAGGTGCAGCAGCCGGCCGATCTGGTAGACGACGGACGGGCCGTAGACGATCGCGTCGGGGTCGACCGTGGTGCGGTGACGGGTGCCGTACCAGTCGACGACCGCGGAGAGGAAGTCGGCCTGGCGCCACCGGGAGTACCCGAGCACGCCGTGGTCGAGGCGGCCGCGCAGCGCGCGCAGGACTTCGGGCGCCGTCTCGAAGTCCATGTCCGAGATGGTGAACGGCAGCAGGTCCGGGACGCCGAAGCGGTCCTCGACGTAGTCCCACTGTGTGCACCAGGTGCCGTGCCGGTCGACGGGGGTGTCGAATTCGTAGACAGGGGCGCCAGGGGTGCCAGGGGTGCCAGCGGCGTCAGAGGCCCCAGGGGTGCCGGGGGCGGGGGAGGGGAGGGGCATGGCTCAGCCCACCGGGACCATCGTGGCGATCGCGTCCTTCACCGACTGCACCTGCGGGCCGATGACGACCTGGACGTTGTGGGCGTCGAGCTTGATGACACCGACGGCGCCGAGCTTCTTGAGGCGTCCTTCGTCGACGCGTTCGGCGTCCGCGACGGTCATCCGCAGCCGCGTGATGCAGTTGTCGAGGGAGCGGATGTTGTCGGCGCCGCCGATCGCGTCGAGGATCGCCACCGCGTCGTACTTGCCGGCGACCAGTTCGCGAGGGCTCTCGTCGGCGGGCTCCGGTCCGTCGCCGGTCTCTTCCTCGGGTTCGTCGCGGCCCGGCGTCCTGAGGTCGAAGCGGACGATGGCCCAGCGGAAGAGGAAGTAGTACGCGGCGAACCACACGGCGGCGATCACCGGGATCAGGTACCACTTCGTGGTCGTGCCCTGGAGCACGCCGAAGACGAGCCAGTCGATGACGTTGCCGTCCGTGTTGCCGATGAACACACCGAGGACGGCGGCCGTCAGGAAGCCGAGGCCGACCAGTACGGCGTGGAGCAGGTACAGCCACGGGGCGATGAACAGGAAGAGGAACTCCAGGGGTTCGGTGATGCCGCCGACGACGCACGCGACGACACCGGAGACGAGGAGCGCCTTGATCTCGGGCCGCATCTTCCTGTGCGCGCAGTGGTACATCGCCAGGGCCGCGCCCGGCAGGCCGCCGAGGTAGACCGCCATCTTGCCCTGGGACAGGAAGTGGGTGGCGTCGACGACCGAGCCGGTGGGCGGCCGGGAGCAGTTCAGCTGGGCGTAGAAGAGGTTCAGCGCGCCGGATACGTGGTCGCCGCAGACCGTGCCGGAGCCGCCGACATCGGTGAATCGGAACATCGCGACGAGGATGTGGTGCAGGCCGATCGGGCGCAGCAATACCTCGCCCATGCCGAAGAAGAACGGCCCGAAGACGCCCGCGTGGCCGATCGCGCGGCCCAGGTCGGTGATCCAGCCGTTGAACGTCGGCCACACCAGGGGGATCAGCAGGCCGAGCAGGCTGAGGGTGAGCGTCGAGATGATCGGCACGAACCGCAGGCCGCCGAAGAAGGCCAGCGCGTCGGGCATCCGCTGGCTGCGAAAGCGCTGGTGAAGGACGCTGACAACGATGCCAACGGCGACCGCGCCGAGCAGTCCCGTGTCGATGGACTGGATGCCGATGACGTCGGCGATGCCGTAGTGGGCGATCGCGCGCTCGTCGTCGAGGTCGACCCCCTTGGCGGTGAGGTAGAAGTTCACGGCCAGGTTCATCGCCGCGAAACCGACGAAACCGGAGAAGGCGGCCACGCCCTTGTCCTCGCGGGCCAGGCCCAGCGGGATGGCTATCGCGAACATGACGGGCAGGAACTGGAAGGCGACGAGCCCCGTGTTGGCCATCCAGGTGAAGACGAGGTGGAAGCCCTCGCTCCGCAGGAAGGTCAGGTTGTCGGTGACGGCGGTGCTGGAGAGCGAGGAGCCGATGCCCAGCATGATGCCGCAGAACGCGAGCAGCGCCACCGGGAGCATGAATGTCTTGCCGAGCCCCTGGAGGAATTCCCAGAGTGCGGCCTTGGTCTTCTGCATGTGGGGGTCTTTCGTGCCTGGGCGGAAGGCGTGCGGGACGGATGAGATCACAGCAGGTGGGGGACTGTCCATGGGGGCGGAACCGTGGGGTCCGGTCGGTCCGCGGGCCGCCCCGGCCGCTGGACCCGGCCGGTCGAGCCCCGCCGGGCCGGACCGGGGCGGTGACCGGTGCACCGGCGGGAACCCTCCGGCGGTCGTGTGCGCCGCCCTGTGCCTCAACCGCCGTCCCAGCGCCCCGTGCCCTCTCTCTGCGCGTGCTGTGCGCCCCCGTACGGAGGTTCGCCCCGGGCGGGCCCTGGTGATAACGCTGGAGAGACGGGGTCGGCGGACGGGGTGATGAAAGGAATCGGCATGGCACCTCAGGCAGTGCTGGAGGCGGGGCGGCTGTCCGCCATAGCGAAGATTCTCGACCGGGCGGGCGGACATCTCAGCGCCGCGGCCCACGATGACGCGGAGACCTCCGGGATCACGTCGCTGCTCGCGCTCTCGCGCAGCGCGTCCTACGACCTGACGTGCGCGGTGCGGCACACGGTCACCGGTGAACTCGGCCTGGCACGCGAGCACTTGGAGGCGGCCAGGACCGCTCCCGACAAGCACGCCGTGGCCACGGTGGGGATGCCCCGGCCGTTGCCCGCCGGGGTGCGCACCGCGCTGCAACTCCTGCGCGGCATCACGGGGTTCTTCAGCGCGGAGACCGAGGACGCCATCGTCCGCGCCCTGAGCATCGACGCGGGCGGGAGCCGGGCGATGGGGTGACGCGGCGCGGCCGGACACCGCGCGCGACAGTGTGACCTCGGCGCGGAGACAGGAAGACCTCCGGTGCGGCGGGCCCGAACGGCCCTGCCGCACCGGAGGTCTTCCTCGTTCTGCGGGTTCACCACGGATGCCTTGACAGGGGCACGACCGCTTGTATGGTCTAGGCCAAGCAGTAACGGCCGTTCCGCTTACGGGAGTTTGCCCCGCGTTCCGGGGCGGCATTCCCCTGTCCCTTCGCGCCTCTTGGCCCCACCCACGAGAGGCCGACCCGCCTGCGCGCCCCCACGTTTCGCGCCCGCGGGAAGACCGTGAGTGAAGGAGTACGCATGAACGCCAGAAGGAAGACGGCTGCGCTCATCGGCGTCGCACTGGCCCCCGTCATCGCCGTCGGCCTGCCCGCCGGATCGGCGAGCGCGCACGGATACATCTCCACCCCGCCCAGCCGCCAGGCCCAGTGCGCGGCAGGCACCGTGTCCTGCGGCGCCATCACGTACGAACCGCAGAGCGTCGAGGGCCCCAAGGGGCTGACCAGTTGTAGCGCCGGTATCAGCCGGTTCGCCGATCTGGACGACGACTCCAAGGGCTGGATCGCCACACCGGTCCAGCGCAGCACCAGCTTCCAGTGGAAGCTGACCGCCCAGCATGCCACCAGTACCTGGCAGTACTTCGTCGGCGGCCAGGAGATCGCCGAGTTCAACGACAACGGGGCCAAGCCCGGTGCGACCGTCACCCATCAGGTCGACTTCGGCTCGCTGACCGGGCGTCAGAAGGTGCTGGCCGTCTGGAACGTAGCGGACACGACCAACGCGTTCTACGCCTGCATCGACGTGAACGTCGGCGGCTGACCGACCGGAGGCGAGAGCCTGACGGTCCCCTGATCGGCGGCGCCGCGAGCCTTCCCCCACGACGCGCATGCGCGCATGCGCGTCACGGCTCGCGGCGTCGTACCCCCCACCTCCGCATCCGATTGGAGCGCCCCCATGCGCCGTCGCATCCTCGCGCTGCTGACCGCCACCGCGTCAGCCGCCCCCCTCGGCCTGCTCACCCTGGCCTCACCCGCCTCGGCCGAGAAGGCCGACGCCCAGGCGGACTTCGTCGTCAGCCAGGCCCAGTTCGACCAGATGTTCCCGGGCCGGAACTCGTTCTACACCTACGCCGGCCTGACCGCCGCCCTCGGCGCGTACCCGGAGTTCACCGGCGCGGGCAGCGACACGGTGCGCAAGCAGGAAGCCGCGGCCTTCCTCGCCAACGTCGGTCACGAGACCGGCGGCCTCGTCCACGTGGTCGAGCAGAACACCGCCAACTACCCCCATTATTGTGACAGTTCGCAGTCGTACGGCTGTCCTGCCGGTACCGACAAGTACTACGGACGCGGGCCGATCCAGCTCAGCTGGAACTTCAACTACAAGTCCGCGGGCGACGCACTCGGCATCGATCTGCTGCACAACCCCGACCTCGTGCAGACCGACGCGGCGGTCTCCTGGAAGACCGGCTTGTGGTACTGGAACACCCAGAGCGGCCCCGGCACCATGACCCCGCACAACGCGATGGTCAACGGCGCCGGTTTCGGCGAGACCATCCGCAGCATCAACGGCAGCCTGGAGTGCAACGGCGGCAACCCGGCGCAGGTCCAGAGCCGCATCGACAACTACAAGAAGTTCTCGCAGATCCTCGGCGTCGACCCCGGCGCCAACCTCAGCTGCTGATCGGCCCTCAGCAAGGGGCGCCGTGGCAGCAGTTGAGGTCGTTGGACGCGCGACAGCCGGCGGAGGGCGTGTGCGCCGCGCCCTCCGCCGCGCAATTCGGACACGGGGTGATTCATCCGGGTGTGATGTGATCGACCACTATGAGCGCGCAGCAGGACCCCCATGACACGACCGAGCTGGCGGGCCGGACGGAGCAGAACCTTGCCGAGCACGCAGGCCATCTGCACCGCCGCCTCCGCGGCGCGACGGTGACCGCCACCGACGACCTCCTGATCGCCGACAGCGGGCTCGACGACGACACCTTCAACATCGTCGCCGCGGCCCGCTTCACCCCGGGCGCCGCGGCGGCCCGGATCGCCGAGACGACCGCGGCGCTGGCCGCCACCGGCCGCCCCTTCTCCTGGTGGGTGGGCCCGGCCTCGACGCCCCCCGACCTCTCGGCCCGGCTCACGGCCGCCGGTCTGCCCGCGGCCGACACGGAGACGGGCATGTGGGCCGAGCTCGCCGACACCCTGCCCCAGCCCTACGTCGACGGCCTCGACGTCCACCCCGTGACCTCGCCCGAGCGGCTGGCCGACTACGCGGCCCTCCTCGCCGCGATCTGGGAGCCGCCCGCCGCGACGGTCCGCCGCTTCTTCGAACAGTCGGCGCCGCAGGCCCTGGCGGCCGACTGCCGGGCCCGCTACCTGGTCGGGTACGTCGCGGGGCGCCCGGTCTGCACGGCCGAGGTCTTCCTGCACGCGGGCGTCGCCGGCATCTACAACATCAGCACCCTGGCCGCCCACCGCGGCCGCGGCTACGGCGGCGCCATCACCCTCGCCGCCCTGCACACGGCCCGCCGCAACGGCCACCCCCTCGCCGTGCTCCAGGCCACCACCGCGGGCGAACCCGTCTACCGCCGCCTCGGCTTCCGCCCCTTCGGCCGCTTCACCGAACACGCCGTCGTCCCCGCGCTGCGCAAAAGGGGTGCGTCGCGCGGGTGAACAGCTCATCGGCGTGCCCCGCGCGGAGCACCCGCGCCGACGAGTGGTACACGCTCACCGGCAGCCCCGCCGCCCTGCCGCCCGACGGGCTCAGGGCCCTGCACGCGGACGCCGTCGGGCGCGTCCGGCGCGGTGGCGCGGCCGCGTACTGAACGACGATCCCGCCCCTACCACGGCGCGGGCCACGTGCCGGGTCCGCCGCCGCGCCAGTCGATCAACGGCGACGCCTCCACATCGGCCTCGTCCATGTCGAGCCCGGCCCGCCGCAGGAACTCGGCGACATCGCGCAACTCGTGCGCGAGTCCGAGGATCTCGCCGTCCACACGGACCCGGCGCCCTCCGGAGGGGGAGGGCTGATAGACGATGATCGGTTTGCTCATGCCCCCCACCGTCCGGCGTGCCCGCCCCTCCTGCATCCCGGAACCACCCCATCGGCGGGCTGCGCGCTTCAGGTGACCCGCCGCGCGTGGCGTCACGCGTCGCGTGCGGGCCCTCCCAGGATGAGGCGCGTCAGGTGCCGGCGCTCGGCCGCACATCGCTCGAACAGGAGAGCGCCCCGGTGGCCGTCGACCTCGTCCAGAACGACCCCGCGCCCGCCCCCGCATCCGGGCGGCAGCGCCCGCGGCCCCGGGCGCCGGAGGGCGCCGCGCTCGCCGTCGCCGTGCCCTTCGGGGTGATGGCCGTACTGGGAGCCTGGGGGCTCGACCGGGACGCGGTGTGGGGTGACGAAGGCGTCACGTTGCAGATGGCACACCGTTCGCTCCCGGAGATCGCCCACCTGGTCGCCCACATCGACGCGGTGCACGCCCTCTACTACGGGCTCATGCACGTCGTCCTCGCCCCCTGCCCGGGTGAGGTGCTGCTGCGGCTGCCCTCCGTGCTGGGCGCGGCGCTCGCGGCCGCCCTCGTGGGCCTGCTCGGCGCACGGCTGGCGCGGCCCCGGGTCGGGCTGTGGGCGGGACTGCTCTACGCCGTGACGCCGTTCGTCGGCCGGTACGCGCAAGAAGGCCGCTCCTACGCGCTGGTGGCCGCCGGGGCGCTGGCGGCCACCGCCGCGCTGGTACGCGCCGTGCGAACACCCGGCCGCCGGCACTGGCTGCTCTACGCGGTGCTGGTCACCGGGACGGCTTGGCTGCACGAACTGTCGGTACTCGTCCTGGTAGCGCACGCGTGCACGCTGTCCTGCTCCCGGGTGCCACGGGCGGTGTGGGGAGCGTGGCTGGTCGTGGCCGGCTGCGTCGCTGCGGCGCTGCTCCCGCTCGTCCACGTCTCGCACGGCCAGAGCGCCCAGGTCGCCTGGCTGGGCCGGCCCGGCCGGCAGCAGGTGATGGGCCTCGTCGACTCCTTCGCGGGCCCCACCGGCGGGGTGTGCGCCGTGGTGCTGGCGCTGGTGGCGGTGGGGGCGTGCGCGCCGCTTCCCCGTCGGGGCCCGGTGTCGCTGCGCGCGGTGGCGCTGCCCCTGGCACTCGTACCACCCGCCGTGCTGCTCGGCGTCTCGCAGTACGAGCCGCTCTACTACGACCGGTACGTGCTGTTCTGCCTGGCGGGCGTTCCGCTGCTCGCGGCGGCGGGCGCGGAACGGCTCGTGTGCCTGGTACCCGGGACCAGGAAGGTCCGGAGCCCGGCCGGGCGCGCCCTCCTCGCGGCCGGCGGCGCAGCCCTGGTGGGAGTGTCCTTCGCCGCGCAGCTGCCGGTGCACGAGCATGACCGCGGACCACTGGCACGCCCCGACGACCTGCGCGGCATCGCGGTGCTGGCCGCACGCGAGACCGGTCCGGGAAGCGCGGTGCTGTTCCTGCCGTCACCGGGCGCCCGGCGCGCCGCCGCCGCCTACCCGGCCGACTTCGCCCGCCTCGACGATGTCGCCCTGGCCCGCAGCGGCCGACAGGCGGGGGAGCTGTACGACGAGGAGACCCGGGCGGCGACGCTGACGTACCGGCTGCGCGAGGTGGACCGGGTGTGGGTCGTGGTCGACCTCCGCGTCGTACGGCCCGGCTGGACCCCGTCGAGCCGCACGGAGCGGGCCAAACTCGACGCGTTACGGGCCGACTTCGTGCTGCGCGAGGAGCACGCAGCTCGCGGCGGGCTGCTGCGGCTCTACGTGCGCCGCGCCGCCGAGGCGTCGCCCGCGGCGCGGTCCGGGCCGCGCACTACGCGCCGGGCGGGCTGACCGGGGCGGTCGCCTCCTGGCGTGAAGGGGCCGACCAGGCGGAGAGGAGCTGGAGCTTGTCGTGGTCGGCGGTGTGCGGCGGGGCGCTGTAGGCGGTGAGGGTCAGGCCGGGCTGGGCGGGCAGCTCCATCGCGTCGAAGTCGAGCGTGATCTCGCCGATGGCGGGGTGCCGGAAGGCTTTGCGGCCGGTGTGGTGCAGGCGCACGTTGTGCTTGGCCCAGGCGGTGCGGAACACGTCGCTGCGGGTGACGAGTTCCCCGACGAGTCCGGTCAGCTCGCTGTCGCCCGGGGCGCGCCCCGCCTCCGTGCGCAACAAGGAGACGGTGGTGTTCACGGACTCCTCCCAGTCCGGGAAGAAGTCGCGCCCCGCGGGGTCGAGGAACTGGAACCTGGCGATGTTGGCCGCTTGCCGCCCCTCGTCGCGGTAGAGCGGGCTGTACAGGGCGCGGCCCAGCTGGTTGGTGGCCAGGACGTCCAGGCGGCCGTTGCGGATGAAGGCGGGGGAGTCGGTCATGGAGTCCAGGACGCGCAGGACGCTGTCCGGCAGCGGGCCGCGCGCCCGCCTGCCGCGCCGGGCGGGCCGTCTGGCGGCGGCGCGGGCCAGGTCGTAGAGGTGGGCACGCTCGGCGTCGTCGAGCTGGAGGGCGTTCGCGACGGCGTCCAGGACCTCCTCGGAGGCGCCCGCGAGGTGACCGCGCTCCAGACGGACGTAGTAGTCGATGCTGACGCCGGCGAGCAGGGCGACTTCCTCCCGGCGCAGCCCCGGCACACGCCGGTTGCCGCCGTAGGCGGGCAGACCCGCCTGGCGCGGGGTGATCTTGGCGCGGCGGGAGGCCAGGAACTCGCGGATGTCGCTCTCGGTGCTCACACATTCCAGGCTAGATCGGACGGCGTATCTGTGGGGGGCCCTGTCGTTACCTGTAAGGCCAGACCCTTCTCCACGGTATTGACCTGCGGTTTCCTCGACAGGGCAGGGGCCGGGCCCTCCGGCCGGTCCGACGGCCGGGGAGCACAGCGGCTGCCACACGCGCGGCCCGGCCCCACAGTGGCTCCTGCCGGCACCTCGCCGTCCGCGCCCCTTTGACCGGTCGAACCTCGCACTACTCGCACCAGGAGCAGCCTCACCATGCCTCAGCAGTCCGCACCCCAGGAGCTGGCCGGGATCGCGCCGAAGCTCGTCGAGGTCACCGACGACGTCCTGTTCGGCGACGTGTGGGAGCGCCCCGGGCTCTCCCCGCGCGACCGCAGCCTGGTCACCGTGAGCGCGCTCGCCGCCCTCTACCGCGGCGAACAGCTCGGCTACCACCTCGGCGTGGCCCTGGACAACGGGCTGAGCGTCGAGGAGCTGTCCGAGGCCATCACGCACCTCGCCTTCTACGCGGGCTGGCCCAACGCCATGACCGCGATCACCCAGCTCAAAAAGGTCGCCGACGCCCGCGACGCCGCCTGACCACCGCCCGAACGCGCGTCCTGCCCGCTCACCCGCCCAGGACCCGCTCACCCGCCCAGGAAGAGAACATGAAACACACCACCTCGACGCCCACGGTCAAGACCCCGGCCGAACGCTTCACCGGCGACGTCTACCTGAACCTGATCGAAGCCCCCGCCGAACCGGCGCGGCTGGCCGTGGGCCTTGTCCGGTTCACGCCGGGCGCCCGCACCAACTGGCACTCCCACGCCAACGGCCAGACCCTCTACATCACCGACGGCGTCGGCCTCGTAGGCACCCGCGACGGCAACGTCGTGCGGGTCAGCGCCGGGGAGACCGTCTCCTGCCCGCCCGACGAGGAGCACTGGCACGGCGCCACGGACACCACGCTCATGGCCCACATCGCCATCGTGGTCGGCGACGGGGACGGCGACGGCACCACCTGGCTCGAACCCCTCACCGACGAGCAGTACACGGCCGCGCTCTCCGCCGTCACCGGCTGACCGTTCCGGGGCTACTCCTGGGCCACCGGCAGGAGCCCGCGCTCACCGAACACCTTCTTGGCCACGAACGTGGCGTTCAACGCCCTGGGGAAGCCGCAGTAACCGGCCGAGTGCAGCAGGGCCTCGACGATCTCCTCGGGGGTGAGGCCGACGTTGAGGGCGGTGTTGACGTGCACCTCCAACTGCGGTTCGCAGCCCCCGAGGGCGGTCAGCAGGCCCAGGGTGACCAGCTGCCGGTCGCGCGGCGGCAGCGCGGGGCGGCTGTAGATCTCCCCGAAACCCCAGGCCACGATCTGGTGGGCGAGCTCGGGGCTGACATCGGCGAGGGCGTCGACGACACGTGGGCCGCCCTCGCCGTCGACGCTGGTCAACACCTCCATGCCGCGCTCGAAGCGTTCCTGGCGACTCTCGGAGCCGGGCGAAGTGCTCATCCCCTCACCCTACTGAGCGACGGTGAGCCCCGGACGGACTCCTGACAACACGTGAGACCGCGTAGGACCGGGGGGCATGGGCAACCGTAGGGACATGACAGCAACGCTCGGTGGTTTTGTTCTCGGCACCCCTGACCCGCCCGCGCTGGCCGACTTCTACCGGGCCCTGCTGGGCTGGGAGGAGGTGGAACGCGATCCGCAGTGGGTGCGTCTGCGCGCCCCCGACAGGGAGCGGCCCGGGCTGAGCTTCCAGCTGGAGAAGGACCACACGCCGCCGCAGTGGCCGCAGCGCGCCGGCAGCCAGCAGATGCAGGCGCACCTGGACCTCGAGGTGCGGGATCTGGCGGCGGAGGTCGAGCGCGCCTGCGCCTTGGGCGCCACGCTGGAGGAGCATCAGCCGCAGAACGACGTACGCGTCCTGCGCGACCCGCACGGGCACCCGTTCTGCTTCTTCCTCCCGGGCGCCTGACACCCGCCGGTGCGGGGGAGGTCCGGCCAGGAGCGCGCGGTCCGCTCAGCCGTGGTCGGCGCCCTGCCGCTCGCCGTCGTGGGTCCGGTCGGCGCGGTACGCCTCGTCGTGGGCCAGCAGGGCCAGCAGCGAGGCGACGGTCAGTCCGGCCTCGGCCTCGGCGGGATGACGCAGGGTCTTCCCCGGCGCGATCCGGTACGTGTTGCCGCGCCCCTCACGGGTGTGCGAGAGGAAGCCGCTCTCCTCCAGATCCGAGATGATCTTCTGTACGGTCCGCTCGGTGAGCCTGCAATGTGCGGCGATGTCACGGATCCGCGCGTTCTGGTCGTCGGCGATGGCGGCCAGCACGCGCGCGTGATTGGTGATGAACGTCCATCCAGCATGCGGTTCCGGTACTCCATCCATGGCCGAATCGTAGGCGTAGGTGTTCATGTAATAGAACCCCTGAACTTCGTTTCCGGTATCGCTTGACGTATGTTGCCGCGGGGCGGGAATCTGGGGCGGATCCGCACGGCCGCATCGAGGGAGAAGGCCATGCCAGAGTCAGCACAGTCCGAATCCGGGGCGTCAGCCACCACCTGTGCGGAACCGGCAGTCCCTGCCGGTGCCCACCGCCTGACCGGGCTGACACTCTTCCACCACTGGGACGGGGAGCGGCTGGTCATCAGCGTGCGCGGCGATCTCGACCTCCAGCTGGGCCAGGGGCTCGACGGCGCACTGCGCCCGCTCCTCCTCGCCTCGAACGGCAGCATCGACCTGGATCTGAACCGTGTCGTCCACTGCGACTGCTCCGCCGTCAACCTTCTGCTGGATGTCGACCCCGCGGTGGCGACTTCGCCCGCCGAACCGGCGGACGGGGCGGACGCGGACCTGAGCCGCGAAGTCACCCAGCTGCGGCGGGCGATGCAGAGCCGCGGCACCATCGACATGGCCCGGGGCATCCTCATGGCGGCCTTCGGGATCAGCCCCCAGGACGCCTGGTCGGCGCTGGTGGACGTCTCCCAGCGCTCCAACATCAAGCTGTACCTGGTGGCGCAGCACCTGATCGATTCGACCGACGGCACGGCACCGCTGCCCAAGGCCGTGCAGAGCCGGCTCTCCGCCGTGATCGCCGAACTCGGCGAGCGAACCCGCTCGGACGACCGGGTGGATCCGGCCGTTTCCGCCGATCCGGTCGAGGCCGTCGATTCCGTCGATCCCATGGAGCCGGTCGACGGACTCGACTGGGACTGGGACGTCGCCGAGACGCCGTCGACGATCATCGCCGCCGGACCGGCCTCTTCCGTGGACCGGGACAGCAGCTCGGCCTGAAGCGCGGGCCCGGCGTCCGGGACGTACGGTGGGCGCTCAACTCCCTGGCGGGCGCCGGGCCGGAACGGGTCCGAGCGCGGGCCATCGGGTGAGCATGCGGCGGCGCATGTCCGTACTGAGCCTGCCGAGACCGCTGAGCCCCTGATGCCCGGTGGCCGACCGGGCGACGACGTCGAGCCGGTGGACGAGCCGTTGCCTGGCGGTCACCGTGCCCCACTTCCAGTCCTGGTCCGGGATCCGCGCCAGGTGGTCGGCCGTGCCGCGCCGGGCCCGCTCGACCAGCGCGTCACCGCGCAGCAGCCAGCCCGCGCAGGCGTCGGTGAGGTCGCCGTGGGGTTCGGTGCCGGTCGTCGTGCGCCAGGCCGTGCGGTACGCGTTCTCCGCCCGGTCGAGCAGCGGCGCGGGCGCCGAGGTCACGCACCAGCACGTGGGGAAGCCGATGCGCAGGTAGGCGAGCTCCATCAGGCCGTTGCCCAGCGAGGCCCCTTCGAGGTCGATGAACCTGACACCGTCCTTGGTGTGCAGATCGTTGCCCGGGCACGGGTCCCCGTGGAGCAGGGCATGCCCGGGCGCACGGGCGAGCCGGTCGACGAGGGCGTCGAGTTCGGCGGACACGCCGGGCGGCACGGACGCCCCGAGGGCGTCGGCGAGCCCGAGGAAGGACGCGACGTCGGCCCTGTCGGGCCCCCGCCAGCGGGGGAGCGCTCCGGCGTCCTCCGGGCGGGCGGTGGCGTGCAGCCGGGCCAGCGCCGCCGCGTAACCGACGATCCAGTCGGCGGGCGGCGGCCTCTCGTCCAGGTGCTCCAGGACGAGCACCCGGCGCTCCGGGTCGGTGGCGAGCAGCGCGGGGACCACCGGGTTCTCGGCCCGGGCGGCGAGCCGTAGCGCACTCACCTCGCGGGCGTACCGCTCATCGGCGCCGGGACTGCCGACGATCTGCTTCACCACCACCGGCGCCCCCGCCCGCTCCACCCGCCACACACGGGAGCGCGGGCTGCTGCTCAGCCGCCGGGCACGCCCGGGGGAGCCGAGCTGTGCACGCAGTTCGGTCCCCAACGGCAGTCGTGGCCACATGCGTTCATCATTCCAGCCGCTCGCGGCCCGCGGGCCAGGCTCGGCCGACTGCCGTACGCGGCCGTATGGCCACGGGCCGGCCGCGGTAGGCATCCCACGTGCAGACCTTTCTCCCGTACCCCGAGTTCACCCTCTCCGCCGCGGCCCTGGACCGCTCACGCCTGGGCAAACAGCGGGTCGAGGCCCTTCAGGTGCTGCGCGGCCTGACCGTGCCCGGCTACGGCTGGCGGCACCACCCCGCCGTCCGCATGTGGACCGGCTACGAGGAGGCCCTGGTCCGCTACGGCCTGGACGTGTGCGCGACATGGGTCGCCGAGGGGCGCGCCGACACCTGCGCGGCCACGCTCGTCACCGACTTCACCCGGCATCGCCCCGGTGCCTGCGTACGTACTCAGGAACAGCTCGCCGAGAAGGGCGAACTACCGCCCTGGCTGGGCGATCCCGCCTTCCACCGCAGCCACAGATCGGCCCTGCTGCGCAAGGCGCCGGAGATCTACGCCCCGCTCTTCCCTGACGATCCCGACGACCTGCCCTATGTCTGGCCGGCCTCGGACCGGACGGCCGCGTAGGGCGCGGGAGCCGAATTTCGCCGAGCTTCCGGAAAGCGCTTTCCCGGCCGTACTCGATGCGGTGGGATCGGTTCATGCACCAACCGTCTCCTCCCGACCATCTGGACCACCGCTACCGCGGTGAGCATCCGATCCGCACCCTCGGCCACCTCTTCCGCCCCGACCGCCGCCGGCTGCTGCTGGCCGCGCTCCTCTTCGTCGTCAAGCACAGCCCGATCTGGCTGCTGCCGGTCATCACCGCCACCGTCCTCGACGTGGTCGTCCAGCACGGCGCGCAGGCGGACCTGTGGCGGGCCACCGGACTTCTCCTGTTCATCCTCGTGATCAACTACCCGCTGCACCAGTGGTACGTGCGTCTGCTCGGCGGCAGCATCCGCCGGACGGGCACGACGCTGCGCTCGGCGCTCTGCCGCCGCATGCAGCAACTGTCCATCGGCTACCACGCCCGGGTCAGTTCCAGCGTCCTCCAGGCCAAGGTCGTACGGGACGTGGAGGCGGTGGAACAGATGGTGCAGCAGAGCTCCGACATGGGACTCGGCGCCGTGACCACCCTCGTCGGCGGGCTCGTCATGATCGGTTTCCGTACGCCCGAGTTCCTGCCGGTGTTCCTGGTCGTCGTGCCCGCGGCCGGCTTCCTGGTGATGCGGCTGCGAGGACGCCTGCGCAGCCACAACGAGGAGTTCCGCCGCGAGGTCGAACAACTCTCCTCGCGCGTGGGCGAGATGACCACCCTCATCCCCATCACCCGCGCCCACGGCCTGGAACGCACCGCCCTCGGCCGCGTCGACGGCTCCCTGCGCCAGGTCTTCGCGGCGGGCCTGCGCCTCGACACCATGAACGGCCGCTTCAACTCGGCGGCCTGGGTCCTGCTCAACATCCTCGGCGTCTGCTGCCTGACCGGCTCGGCACTGGCCGCGTATCACGGCTGGCTGGGGGTCTCGGCAGGCGATGTGGTCATGCTCAGCGCGTTCTTCACCGTTCTGACCGGCTCGGTGACGACCCTGCTCGGCCTGGCCCCCGTGATCAGCAAGGGACTCGAATCGGTGCGCTCCGCGGGCGAAGTGCTCCAGGCGCCCGACCTGGAGAGCAACGCGGGCAAGGCGCCGGTCGAGCGCGTGACGGGCCGGATCGACTTCGAACGGGTCGGATTCTCGTACGCCGCCGAGTA
This sequence comes from Streptomyces sp. NPDC030991, assembly GCF_055571235.1. Lineage (NCBI taxonomy): Bacteria > Bacillati > Actinomycetota > Actinomycetes > Kitasatosporales > Streptomycetaceae > Streptomyces > Streptomyces sp. NPDC030991. Next base: position 381,672 of record NZ_JBVIFR010000001.1, on the reverse strand, counting down.
CACCGAGGATGCAGAAGACGGCGGCAACAGTCCCTCGGGAGGGTCGGCCGTCGCCGACTTCACGCTCTCCGCCCGGCCGGGCGAGACCGTCGCCCTGGTCGGCGCGTCCGGCGCGGGCAAGTCGACGGTGCTGAACCTGCTGATCGGGTTCATCCGGCCCACGGCGGGCCGGATCCTCCTCGACGGCGTCGACATGGCCACGCTCGACCTGCGCAGCTACCGGCGGTTCCTGTCGGTGGTGCCGCAGGAGTCGATCCTCTTCGAGGGCAGCATCCGCGACAACGTGACGTACGGGCTCGGCGACACCGACGAGGAGACGCTGCTGCGGGCGCTGCGCGACGCCAACGCCCTGGAGTTCGTGCGGCGGTTGCCGGACGGTCTGGACACGGTCGTGGGCGAGCGCGGCGCCCGGCTCTCCGGCGGCCAGCGGCAGCGGCTCGCCATCGCCCGCGCGCTGATCCGCGACCCGCGCGTCCTGGTCCTGGACGAGGCCACGTCGGCCCTGGACAACCGCTCCGAGGCGCTCGTCCAGGAGGCGCTGGCCCGGCTGGTGCACGGCCGGACCGTGTTCGTGGTCGCCCACCGGCTCTCCACGATCCAGGGCGCCGACCGCATCGTGGTGATGGCGGACGGCCGGATCGCCGAGACCGGTACGCACGCCGCGCTCCTGGCCCGCGGCGGGGTCTACGCGGGCCTGCAACCCGCCGCGACGGGGTAGGGCGCGGAGCTACGCGGCGACCGGGAGAGCGACGCGCCCCGGGGCGGCCGCCCCGTCCGGCGCGGGCGTCGCCGGGCGCAGCTCCGTGACGGGGGCGGCGCGCCGGGCCAGGAGGGTGTCCGCCGCCCGCAGCGCGTCCTCCACGCCGGTCGTGCCGGTCAGCACGCACAGCGTGTAGGCGCTGTCCTCACGTGCGCGGAGCGTCTCGGGCGTCGAGCGGCGCTCGTCGCGGCCGACGGCCTCGGTGTGACGTATCAGCGCGCGACGCAGGTCGGAAGCCGTGGGAAGCAGCACGGTCATGTTCTTGTTCTCCTTCGCCCATCCGTCCGGCTCCAGCGGTTTCGGAGCCTTCCTGACAGAGGTTCTGCCCGCGCCCAGGGCCGCGTACCGGGACCTTGGTCCCTTTTCCGCCTATGCCAGACAAGAGGCCGGTTGTCCGGAGTGCGTCAGCGGACCGTGGGGCGCCACTCGAACATGACGATCGTGGCGTCGTCGCGCAGCCGGTTGTCCTGCGCGTCCACGATGGAGTGGATGAGCCGGCGCAGGGTCTCCGGTGCCAGTTCACCGGCGGCGGTGGCGCGGATGACGTAGTCGGCGAACCGGTCGAGTCCGAGTTCGCCACCGTTCGGGGTCCGGGCCTCGGTGACGCCGTCGGTGTACATCAGCACCCGGTCGCCGGGCTCCAGATCCAGCTCGTGCACCCGGCGCGGGGTGGAGGAGAAGGCGGCCGGCATCCCCAGGGGCGGGTCGGCGTCCCGGGCCATCGCGTCGGGAACGAGGCGCTCGTCGCGGATGAGCAGCGGCGCGGGGTGACCGCAGTTGATCCAGCGCAACCCGCCGGTGGCCAGGTCGAGATGGCAGAGGATCGCGGTGCAGAACTGGTCGGGCAGCCACCGCGCCAGGGCCGCGTCGACGGATTCCACCAGTTCGGGCAGGTCGGCTCCGGTGCGCCGCGCGTTGCGGCAAGCGGCCAGGGAGACCACCGTGGTCAGCCCGGAGGCCAGATTGTGCCCCATGGCGTCCAGGATCCCGGCGTGCAGCGCCGTCTCGGTCAGGGCGTGGTCGAAGGCGTCGCCGCCGACCTCGTAGGCCGGCTCCATGACGGCTGTCGAGACGGCGTTCGTCGTACCGATCGTGCGGGGCGGCAGATAGGCGCGCAGCATCTCGGCGGGCAGCTCCATGGGCCGGGTGCGGGCCCGGCGGACGTAGGTGTCCTTGTACGCCCGCTTCGAGGTGATCATCATGGCGCACAGATGGGCGAGCGTCCTGCCGCGTCGCAGCGAGACCGGGTCGAGAGCGGGCGACCGCACGGCGAGGACACCGATCCGCTCGGCCCCGTCGACCATCGGCAGCCATGCCGTCATGCCGCCCAGGTGCGACTCCTCCACGCGCAGCGACTCCGTGCGGTAGGTCCAGCCGGCCAGCGAGTCGTCGATGGAGAGGATCGGCGTGACCTCGTTCAGCGGGGCGAGCCGGCGCTGCTGGAGATCGGCGAGGTAGACCACGGCGTTCTGCAGGCCCAGCGCCTTGGCGCAACGGGCCACCGCGGTCGGCAGGTCCAGCGGCGCGTTGCGGGGATCGGCGAGGAACTCGCACAGGACACTGTCCGCGCTCTCGGGTGCCGCCACTTCATCACTCCTTGTCGGGCCGCACGGACGGCTGCCCGGGCAGTCTCGCACCGCGCCCCACGGCCCGCCTCCGCAGTCCGGCCGAACGGGCACGGCCGCGAAAGTCCCCCGGTCGCCACCCCGTAAGGGGCCTCCCGGCGGATCCGGGCGGCGGCGACGGCAACGACGTATCGCGGAACGCGACGCACAGGTGTGGGGCCGCGCTCCGCGGGACACCCGATGCCTCGACGATCTGCGCTCGCGCGGCTCGGCAGCGGCCAGCAGAGTGGGCCGTGACCGGCTCCGCGCGGCGCGGACCACGACGGCCACGGCCGGACCACGAAAAGGAGAGGAAGAGCATCGATGGGTGGCACCCCGAAGGACCCCACGACGAAGCACCCGCAGCCGGAGTTCGCCCAGCAGGACCAGCAGCCGCCCGGCTGGAGCGGCCCCATGGACCCGCCGCCCGACCACGGTGAGGACTCCTACCGGGGCAGCGGGCTGCTGCGGGACCGGGCGGCGGTGATCACCGGCGGTGACTCGGGTATCGGCCGCGCCGTCGCCCTGGCCTACGCCCGTGAGGGCGCGGACGTGCTCTTCACCTACCTGCCCGAGGAGGCGGAGGACGCCCGGGAGACGGCCCGCCTCGTCGAGGAGGCGGGCCGCCGCGCGGTGGCCGTGCCGTGCGACATCCGGGAGGAGGAGCAGTGCCGGCGGCTCGTGGAGCGGGCCGTGACGGAGTTCGGGCGGATCGACGTCCTGGTCAACAACGCGGCCTACCAGATGTCCCAGCCCAAGGGCATCGGGGACATCTCCACCGAGCAGTTCGACCGCGTCGTCCACACGAACCTGTACGGCATGTTCTGGCTGTGCAAGATGGCCGTGCCGCACATCCCGTCCGGCGGCTCCATCATCAACACCACCTCGGTCCAGGCCTACAAGCCCAGCCCGCACCTGCTCGACTACGCCATGACGAAGGGCGCCATCGTCACCTTCACCCAGGGCCTCGCCCAGATGCTGGTCGAGCAGGGCATCCGGGTCAACGCCGTCGCCCCGGGACCGGTGTGGACGCCGCTGATCCCGGCCACGCTCCCGGACACCAGCGAGTTCGGCAAGCAGGCCCCGATGGGCCGCCCGGCGCAGCCCGCCGAGATGGCACCCGCGTACGTGTTCCTCGCCTCGGACCACGCGAGCTTCATCACCGCGGAGATCATGAACGCCACCGGGGGTACACCGCTCCCGTAGCCGGGTGCGGGCAGGGAGCGCAGGCATCGGTGTGAAGGAGGCGATGACATGAGCCCCGACGTCGACGTACGGATCGGACGGCACACCGTCCAGGTGAAGCGGCCCGACAAGGAGCTGTTCCCGCAGGACGGCCTCACCAAGGCCGACCTCGTCGAGCACTACCGGCGGGTCGCCCCGCGCATGCTTCCCGAGGTGCGCGGCAGACCCCTGATGCTGGAGCGGATGCCGGACGGGATCGACGGGCAGCGCTTCTACCAGAAGGAGGTGTCCGACTACTTCCCCGACTGGATCCATCGCGCGCCGGTGGCCAAGGAGGGCGGTGAGGTCACGCATGTGATCGCCGACGACGCCGCGACGCTGGTCTATCTGGCGGGCCAGGCGTGCATCACACCGCACCGCTGGCTGAGCCGTGCGGACCGGCCGCGCTGCCCCGACCGCCTGGTCTTCGACCTCGACCCGCCCGCCGACGACTTCGAACCCGTCCGCAGCGCCGCGCACCGCCTGCACGAGCTGCTCGACGAGCTCGGCCTCTCGTCCGGCCTGATGACGACGGGCTCCCGCGGCCTGCACGTCGTCGTACCGCTGAACCGGCGCGACGACGCCGACGACGTGCTCGCGTTCGCCCGCGCCGCCGCGAGGACGCTGGCGGCGCGGTACCCGAAGGAGCTGACGACGGAGCCGCGCAAGGACACCCGCAAGGGACGGCTCTACCTGGACGTCGCGCGCAACGGCTACGCCCAGACCGTGGTCGCCCCCTTCGCCGTCCGGTCGAGGCCCGGCGCGCCGGTGGCCGTCCCGCTGGACTGGGACGAACTGGACACACCAGGGCTGACCGCGCGCCGCTGGACGGTCACCGACCTCGGCGACCGCCTGGAGAAGGACCCGTGGGAGGGGCTCGCGCGGCGGGGCCGGGGTCTGGCGGCGGCCGACAAGCGCCTGCGGAGCCTGGAGCAGGGCTGACGACCGGGGCCGGTCAGGACGTGGCCCGGCGCTTCCGGCCTCCGGACGTGGCCCGCTGCTTCCCGGCTCCCCGCAGGGCGTCGACGAGTTCTTCCCGGGTCATGGACGAGCGGCCCGGGATCTCGGCGTCGGTGGCCCGCCGGTAGAGCTCCGCCTTGGTCAGGGCGCCGAGGGACGAGCCCTTGGCGCCCGGGCGGCGCTTGGCCGCGGCGTCCCGAATCGAGGCCGGAGCCGACGGAGCACCGCTCCCGGCACGCTTGCCGCCGCGTCCGGAGGGCTTCTTCGCCCGGTCGACACTTGCCCGCAGGGCGTCCATCAGGTCGACCACGTTGGTGGAATCGGCCGGCGGCTCGGCCTTCTCGACCGACTCACCCGTGCGCTTCGCCTTGACGAGAGCGGCGACCCGCTCCTGATACGTGTCGTGGAAGTCCTCGGGCCGCCACTCCATGCCGAGTGTGTCCACGAGTTGACGCGCCATCTTGAGTTCGCGGTCGGTGACCTTCGTCCTCCCCGGCAGGTTGTCGATCTCCTTGCGCGGGTCACGGATCTCGTCGGCCCAGTGCAGGGTGTGCAGCGTCAGCAGACCCGCCTCGGCCCTGACCGCGACCAGGTACTGGTGGTTACGCATCACGAACGTGGCGATCCCGGCCTTGCCCGCTTCGCCGAGGGCCTTCTCCAGGAGCGCGTAGACCTTGGTGTACTCCTGGCCCTTCGGCCCCAGGTAGTACGTCCTGTCGAAGAAGACCGGCTCGACGTCCGCCAGGTCGACGAAACCGGTGATCTCCAGCGCCTTCGAGCGGCCGGGGGCGATGTCGTCCAGCTCCTCCGGCTCGACCAGTACGTACTCGTCGCCGTCGTCGAAGGCCTTGACGACCTCGTCGAGCGGCACTTCCTCGCCCGTCCGCTCGTTCACCCGCTTGTTGCGCACGCGGTCGGACGTGCCGCGCTGCAACTGGTGGAACCTGACGGTGTGGCTGTCCGTGGCGGTGAACATCTGGACCGGCAGCGACACGAGACCGAAGGTCAGCGTTCCGCTCCACACTGGACGCGCCATCTCCGCGCCACCCCTTCCCGCTCCCGGCTCGGCTGCCTCCCCCCATGGCACCCCGGCCGGCGGCTCGCCGCATCCGGGGGAGGGGTGCCCGGGGGCGCGCGGTCGTTAGCCTCGTGGACATGCGTCAGGCAGAACCGCGTACCACGCGAGGCGGACACACCGGCCGGCATGTCGCGGTGGTCGCCTCCTGCGACTTCACCCGACAGCAGGAACTGCGGCGCTGGTTCCCGCCGGACGTGCGAGGGGCGATGGCCTCGACCGAGGAGGTCCCCTACCGGGACAACCTGGAGCTCGTCTCCCGGCTCGGCCGGGCGAGCCTGCTGGCCGAGCCGGTGCGCGACGTCGTCGCGGGCGGAGCGGAGGCGGTGGCCTACCTCTGCACAGCGTGCAGCTTCGTCCACGGCGTGGCGGGAGAGCGGGCGCTGCGGGAGGCGATGCTCTCGTACGGCGCGCGGCAGGCGCTGACGACCAGCGGTGCGGTCACCGACGCGCTCCGCGCCGTGGGCGCCCGGCGACTCGCGGTCGTCCATCCGTATCAGGAGCCGGTGGACCGTCTGCTGGCCGCTTACCTCAGCGCGTCCGGCTTCGACGTCGTGGCGCTCACCTCGCTGGGGCTCGACACGGTCGAGGACGTCTACTCCGTCGAGGAGCACCAGGTGGTGGACGCGGTGGTGCGAGGAGACCATTCCCACGCGGACGCCCTGTTCATCAGCTGCACCGCGTTGCCCACCTACGATGCTCTGCCGCGTCTGGAGGAGCGCCTCGGCAAGCCCGTGATCAGCGCGAACCAGGCCACTGTCTGGGCGCTACTGGGCGCCGTGGGCGAACGGGCGCACGGCCCCCGTCAGCGGCTCCTCACGCTGCCTCCGGGGACGCGGGCCGGCTGAGGACGACCGGGCCTCCGGCCCCTCACTTCGCCGAGCCGTTCGAGTTCACCGCGAAGCGTGCCCCGTCCGGGTCGCTCAGGAAGACCTCGTGGGGCCCGCTGCCACCCGGCAGGACCTTGCCGCCGTGGGCGGTCGCGGCCTCGGCGCACGCCGCCACGTCGGTCACCGAGAAGTGGACCTGCCAGCGCGGCCGGATCGCGGGATCGGGCGCGGCCTCCACCGCCCCCGAATGGATCCGGGCCACGATCTCGCCCCGGCTGCGCAGCACGACCTCTTCGTCCTCGTACTGGACGTCGCAGGCTTCGGGCGCATCGGACGCCCAGCCGAGAACCTCCCCGTAGAAGATGGCCGCGTCGAAGGCGTTCCGCGTGTGGAGCGCCACGAACGCGGGCGCGGCGCGGCGCCACTCCTCCCAGCCGGCCACCAGCGCGCCCTCCCAGATACCGAAGACCGCCCCGTCGCGATCGGCCAGCAGAGCCGCGCGTCCCGGCGGGAAGGAGAGGGGCCCCACGGCTGTCGTCCCGCCGCGCTCGTGGCTGCGGGCCACGGTCTCGTTCGCGCTGGACGCGGCGAAGAACGGCGTCCAGGCGACGGACGTCTGCCCGATGCTCTTCGCGGCGGACACACCCGCCACCGGCACACCGTTCACACTCGCGAATCTGTACTGGTCGCCCATCGCGCCGGTGTGCCATTCCCACCCCAGTACGGCGTGGTAGAAGCTCTCGGCGGTCCGCAGATCGTACGTGGACAAGCTGACCCAACAAGGCGCGCCGAACACCGACCGGCTGGCGGTCCCCTTGTGCGCGGGTGTGTCGTAACTGCTCATTTTCGTACCGTTCCGAGGTCGATGGAGGCCCCCGCCCGTCCGGGGCTACCGGGGCCCGGCCCGAGACCGGAAGCCGACCGGTGGCCCGCGATCCCTGACAGAGCGCGTGACCTCCAACGAACGACCGGCCCCCCGGTGCGTCGCGTTCACTCTCGTGGCTGCTCGAACCACGTCCATTAGACCCAACTCCGCCGCTTCCCGCCTCCGCACGGCGCGCGTACACGGGCCGGCCGCGCCTGCTCATCCGTTCGGTCGACGCCTGCTGGCACACCGTCGGCGCCCCGCGTCGGATGGGAACAGTCCGGGCGGGTCACCAGCCCGCCGGAGGGTACGCGGAGGGTGATCGCACAGTCGGCGCGGCCGAGCAGGCCGGCCCGGTCCGGAAGGAGAACGGCATGCCCCAGGGTTCCAACGCGAAGCGCGAGCGGCAGTACGAGCACATCAAGGAGGGCGCGGAGAAGCGCGGCACCTCCGAGGGCCGGGCCAAGGAGATCGCGTCGCGCACCGTGAACAAGGAGCGGGCGCGCTCCGGCGAGTCGAAGACCGCGAGCAAGACCTCCACGCGCGACAAGAAGTCCGCCCCGCAGCGCGGCGGCGAGCGCTCCCACAGCGGTTCCCAGGGACCGACCAAGGACCAGCTGTACGCGGAGGCGAAGAAGCGCAACATCGAGGGGCGCTCGTCGATGAACAAGCAGGAGCTGGCCAAGGCCGTCGGTCGCTGACCAACGCGTCCGGCCGTCCGGCGTGCCACCGCCGGCGTCCGGCGGCTCCGAGGCACCGAACGAACCCGGCCCGGGGGGGGGGGGGGGGGGGGGGGGAGGGGGGGGGGGGGGAGGGGAGGGGGGGGGGGGGGGGGGGGGGGGGGGGGGGGGGGGGGGGGGGGGGGGGGGTA
>NZ_JBVIFR010000001.1:110554-373476 GCF_055571235.1 Streptomyces sp. NPDC030991 | reverse complement strand
AACGCCTGTCGGTCTCCGTGGTTTGCCCCATTAGGTTTGGGGGGCACAAAAAAAAAAAAGCACCCTGTTTCTTCTTGGGGAAACCGTTCCCACACCCCCCGGGCCGGTCAGCTGACCGCTGTCACACGGTCGTGCCGAACCGCTCCCAGACGCGGTGCGCGCCGAGCAGTTCCTGCAACTGGTCGAGCACCCCGGCACCGCTGTCGCCGAGGACGACGCCCGGGGCGCCGTCCGGCAGGCCGGCCGCTTCGAGCGCCCGGCCTGCCCCGGCCCAGCCGCCGATGGCCTTGCCGTGGCGGAACGCCTCGTCCAGCAGCAGACGCACCCGCGGGTCGAGGTCGGAGGCCGAGGTCTTCGCCTTCGCGTCCCGCGCGGGAACGGCGTCGGCGCCCGCCGCGGGCACCCCCACCACCAGAAGGGCGTCGAACTCGATGGAGCGGGCCGTGGCGAACGTCCGCTGCACCGCGAGGGGTTCGCCGCCCGCGTCGAGCTTCCCGCCCGCCGGGGCGATGAGCAGCGGCACCATGCCCGCGTCGAGCACGCTCTGGCGCACCGCCCGCACCCCGTCGATGTCCTCGGAGCCGTCGGTCACGATGCCGATGATCCGCCCGTCCAGCGGCCAGACCCGCCCGAGCTGGGAGAGGGCCGGGCTGGGCGGCGCGTCCTGGAGCGGCTCGGTCGGCTGCGGAGCGGGCAGCCCGAGCGCGGCGGCGACCTGCGCGCACAGCTCCGGGTCGATGTTGGCCAGGGACTGCAGACCGCGCTCCTTGATGGCCTGCTCGTAGCACTTGCCGAGCTCGAAGGAGTAGGCGTTGACGATGTGCTCGCGCTCGGGCGGGCTCATGCTCAGCCAGAAGAGACGCGCCTGGCTGAAGTGGTCGTCGAAGGTCGCGGGAGCCTCGCGGACCTTGCGCGAAGCGGGCAGTTCGACGGGCACCTCGATGTCCGCCCCGGTGGTGGCGCCCGCCGTGAACGGGCAGCCCCCGTCGAGCGAGTTCGGCCGGTACGGCGCGACGCCCCGGTGCACGGCCGTCTGGTGCATGCCGTCCCGCAGCATGTCGTTGACGGGGGCGTGCGGCCGGTTGATGGGCAGCTGGGCGAAGTTGGGCCCGCCGAGCCTGCTGATCTGGGTGTCCAGGTACGAGAACAGCCGCCCCTGGAGCAGCGGGTCGTCGGTGACGTCGATACCGGGGACGAGGTGCCCGACGTGGAAGGCGACCTGCTCGGTCTCGGCGAAATAGTTCGAGGGGTTGCGGTTGAGCGTGAGCAGCCCGATGGGCTGCACCGGGGCCAGCTCCTCGGGCACGATCTTCGTCGGGTCGAGCAGGTCGATGCCCTCGAACATCTGCTCCGGGGTGTCGGGGAAGGTCTGAATGCCCAGCTCCCACTCCGGGTAGGCGCCCGCCTCGATGGCGTCGGCGAGGTCGCGGCGGTGGAAGTCGGGGTCCACACCGCCGGCGATCTGGGCCTCCTCCCAGACGAGGGAGTGCACGCCCAGCTTCGGCTTCCAGTGGAACTTCACCAGGGTCGTCTCGCCGGCCGCGTTCTCCAGCCGGAACGTGTGGACGGCGAAGCCCTCCATCATGCGGTACGAGCGGGGGATGCCCCGGTCGGACATGTTCCACAGGGTGTGGTGGGTGGCCTCGGAGTGCAGGGTGACGAAGTCCCAGAACGTGTCGTGCGCGCTCTGCGCCTGCGGGATCTCCCGGTCGGGGTGGGGCTTCCCGGCGTGGATGACGTCCGGGAACTTGATGGCGTCCTGGATGAAGAAGACCGGGATGTTGTTGCCGACGAGGTCGAACGTGCCCTCGGAGGTGTAGAACTTCGTCGCGAAACCGCGGGTGTCACGGACGGTGTCCGCCGAACCGCGGGAGCCGAGGACGGTGGAGAACCGGACGAAGACGTCCGTCTCGACACCCTCCCCGAGGAAGGCCGCCTTGGTGACCCCGGCCGCCCGGCCGTAGCCGCGGAACACACCGTGGGCGGCGGCGCCCCGCGCGTGGACGACCCGCTCCGGGATGCGCTCGTGGTCGAAGTGGGTGATCTTCTCCCGCAAGTGGTGGTCCTGGAGGAGGACCGGCCCGCGCGGACCGGCCTTGAGCGAGTGATCGGTGTCGTACAGACGGTCGCCCTGCGCGGTGGTGAGACGCTCGCCCTGCTGGGCGGCGGCCGCCCGGCCGTCGCGCGAGGGGGCGCCGGTGGGGCTCACGGGCCGCGGACCGCTCTGGTCGGCCTTGGGCGGCAGGGGGCCGCGCGCCTCGGTGGGCTCGTCGAACGTCGGCGACTGGGGCCCCGGCTTCCCAGGAACGCCGTCCTCGGGGCCTTTGGGGGCCGCTTCGCCGGTCACCGTCTCCTTCACCTTTTCCGCCGCTTCCTTGATGGGGTGCCCGTCGTCCATCTGTCTCTCCTTCGGTCGCACTGTGCTGCCTGTTCCGCTGCCGCGGTGGTCCGCCACAGAAGCGGACGGAAACAGGGGTACCCGAATTGCTCCGTCTCGCACGGGGCTGTTCAGTTACGTCGTCGCCCCGCGACGGTGTACGGCGGCGATCGCGCCGAGGACCGCGCCGACAGCGAGGATGATCAGTCCGCGGGTCCACACCTCGGCCTCGACCTGCGTGGCGAGCACCACGCAGGAGACCGCTCCGAGCACGGGGACCACGGTGAACGCCCGGAAGTGGGGCGGCGCTTCGCTGTCGCGGCGCAGGACCAGCACGGCGGTGTTGACGAGGAAGAACACCACGAGCAGCAGCAGGACCAGAGTGGAGGCGAGGGTCTCCACGTCTCCCGTGAGGGCCAGCAGGAACGACAGGACGGTCGTCGCGGCGATGGACGCCCACGGCGTGCCGCGCCCCGGCAGCACGCGGGTCAGGACGCGGGGCAGCAGCCCGTCCCGCGCCATGCCGTAGGCCAGCCGGGAGCTCATGATGCCGGTGAGCAGCGCGCCGTTGGCGACGGCGACGAGGGCGATGGCGCTGAACACCTTCGGCGGTACCCCGCCGGCCTCCTTCACCACTTCGAGCAGCGGGCCGCTGGAGCGGGCCAGTGTCTCGGTGGGAACGGCCGCCGAGGCGACGGCCCCGACGAGGGCGTAGACGGCGCCCGCGGTGATCAGGGCGCCGAAGAGGGCACGCGGGTAGGAGCGGCGCGGGTCCCGGGTCTCCTCCGCGACGTTGACCGAGGTCTCGAACCCGACGAAGGAGTAGTACGCGAGCACGGTCCCACCGAGCACTCCGGCGGCGGCCCCCGTGTCGGCGGTGCCGAGGTGCACGAGGCGGCTCGCGTCGCCGTCGCCCCGCACGAACAGCCATACGCCCAGGCCGACCACGAGGAGGAGCCCGCCCACCTCGATGACCGTCGCGGCGACGTTGGCGCGGGTGGACTCGCTGATGCCCCGCGCGTTGAGGAGAGCCAGGGCGCACAGGAAGACGGCCGCCACCAGGACGACCGGCAGGCTGACGAAGGCCGTCAGGTAGTCACCGGCGAATCCGCGGGCGAGCGCGGCCACGGAGACGATGCCCGCGGCCAGCATGCAGAACCCGGCGAGGAACCCGGCGAACGGCCCGTAGGCGAGCGTCGCGTAGTGGGAGGCGCCGCCGGCTCTCGGATACTTCGTGGCCAGCTCGGCGTAGGAGGCGGCCGTGAGCAGGGAGAGCAGCAGGGCGAGGACCAGGGGCACCCAGACGGCGCCGCCCGATTTCGCGGCGACCTGGCCGACGAGGACGTAGACGCCCGCGCCCAGTACGTCGCCGAGGATGAAGAAGTAGAGCAGCGGGGTCGTCAGCGTCTTCTTGAGCCCGGCGCTCGGACCCTGGGTGGTCATGGTCGTCTCCCGCTGCGTAGCTGATGCAGGCACACTGCGTTGTTTTTCCACCTTCGGCCAGGTAGCCCCCGACGGCCACTCGAAACGATCAACCGCGGAACTCCGAGGGATCTTTCCTCGGCGGTCCGTGCGGTTTCAGCGCGGAACGGGGTAGATGAGCGCCATGCACACTCACAACCACATCGTTCTGGCCGCCGGAGGCGGAGGCTCGCTGGTCTTCATCGTCGTCGGCGTCGTCGTAGTCCTCGGCCTGCTCGCCATGTTCGTCAGCGGGCGGCGTCGCGCGGCCCGGCGGACCGAGCCGACCCAGCCCGCCCCCGGCGCCCACCTCGGCAACGACGAGGCGCAGCGCGGCACCACCTGGCAGACCCCCGACGACGACCCCGACCAGGGGAACCCGCGCCCCTGACGGCGGCCCTACACCGGCGGGCGGGTCCCGAGGCCGGCCACGCTTTCGCCGTCTCCCCGGAGGAGCCGCGTGATGGCCGGGCCGATCGCGGTGAGGGGAAGCACGTGGTCCACCCGCCCGGTGCGGATCGCCGATTCGGGCATGCCCTGGAAGGCGGCGGTCTCGGGATCCTGCACGAGAACCGTGCCGCCGTTCTCCTTGACCGCCTTGATGCCTTGGGCGCCGTCACTGTCCGCACCGGTGAGCACGCAGCCGATGACCGGCCCGAACGCCTGCGCCGCCGACTCGAAGAGGGGGTCGGCGGCCGGGCGGGCGTAGTTGACCCGGTCCTCACGTGTGAGGGAGAGCGTTCCGTCCGACCGGACGCACAGGTGCTGGTCGGGCGGGGCGATGTAGACGGCCCCCGCCCGCGGGCGTTCGCCGTCCTCGGCGAGCTTGACCAGGAGCTTCGTGGACCTGGACAGGATGGCCACGATGTGTGTCTCACGGGAGCGGTTGAGGTGCTGGGCCACCAGCACCGGCACGGGCAGCGTGGCTTCCAGCCCGCCCAGGAGCGTACAGAGGCCCAGGACACCTCCGGCGGAGGAGGCGATCAGCACCGCCGCACATCGACCGTCGTCATGGTTCCAGGGGCCTGTCTGCACCTGGGAAGACTATCGCGCCTCGGGCAGACGCCGGGCCAGCGTGTCGGCGAACTCCTCCCCGCGCGCCAGCTGGACGCGCAGGTCGGCGATCCGCTCCTGGGTCGCCTTCTCGAAGGCCCGTACGCGGGAGAGGAGCTGATCGCGGACGTCGTCGGTGAGCTCCTCGGCGGCGTCGAGGCGGTCGGTGGCGGCCAGCAGGTCGCGCATCTCGTCGAGGCTGAAGCCGAGCGGTTTCATGCGGCGGATCACCATGAGGCGGACGACATCGGCCTCGGTGTAGAGACGGAATCCGCCCTGTGAGCGGGCCGAGGGGATGACCAGGCCGGTCTCCTCGTAGTGCCGGATGGTGCGCAAAGACAGCTCGGTCCGTGCGGCGACCTCGCCGATCTGCATGTGCTCGCCGCTCACGCGACCTGCCTCTCTCGTCCCTGGCGCCGCTCGCCCGGAGGGCTCCTATCTCTACCGTAACGTCAGGGTAGAGTTGTGGACGCACGTCCCTTTCACCGTCGGGCGTGCCCGATCCGTCAGGTACTTCTTCTTGTCTGCTCCCGTGTTCTCGCCCGCCGCCCTCCTGCGCGGACTCAAGCCCGACTGGCTGTCCGACCCCAAGGTGTGGCGTACCGAGGTGCTCGCCGGGCTCGTCGTCGGCCTCGCGCTCATTCCGGAGGCGATCTCGTTCTCGATCATCGCCGGGGTCGATCCGGCGATCGGCCTCTTCGCCGCCTTCACGATGGCCGTGACCATCTCGGTCGTCGGCGGCCGGCGCGCGATGATCTCCGCCGCCACCGGCGCCGTCGCCCTGGTGATCGCCCCGCTCAACCGCGAGCACGGGTTCGGCTACCTCGTGGCGGCCGTGATTTTGGCCGGGGTCTTCCAGATCGTCCTCGGAGCGCTGGGCGTCGCGAAGCTGATGCGGTTCGTGCCGCGCTCCGTGATGGTCGGCTTCGTCAACGCGCTCGCCATCCTGATCTTCATGGCGCAGGTCCCCGAGATGCACGACGTGCCCTGGGCCGTCTACCCGCTGATCATCGGCGGTCTGCTGCTGATGGTGTTCTTCCCGAAGGTCACCACGGTGGTCCCGGCGCCGCTGGTCTCGATCGTCGTCCTCACGGTGATCACCGTCGCGGCCGGCGTCTCCGTGCCGACCGTCGGGGACAAGGGCGAACTGCCCTCCTCGCTGCCGGTGCCGGGCCTGCCCGACGTGCCGTTCACGCTCGACACGCTCAGCACCGTCGCCCCGTACGCGCTCGCCATGGCCCTCGTCGGGCTCATGGAGTCGCTGATGACCGCGCAGCTGGTCGACGACATCACCGACACCCGCTCCAACAAGACCCGCGAGTCCATCGGCCAGGGCATCGCCAACATCGTCACCGGGTTCTTCGGCGGCATGGGCGGCTGCGCCATGATCGGCCAGACCATGATCAACGTGCGGGTCTCGGGCGCCAGGACCCGGCTCTCCACCTTCCTGGCGGGCGCCTTCCTGATGGTGCTGTGCGTCGTCTTCGGCCCGGTCGTCTCCGACATCCCGATGGGCGCGCTCGTCGCGGTGATGGTGATGGTCTGCTTCGCGACGTTCGACTGGCACTCCATCGCTCCCCGGACCCTCAGGCGGATGCCCGCGGGCGAGATCACCGTCATGGTCATCACCGTCGCCATCGTGGTCGCCACCTCGAACCTCGCCATCGGCGTCGTCGCCGGGTCGGTCACCGCCATGGTCATCTTCGCCAGGCGCGTCGCCCGCCTCGCCGACGTCACCGCGGTCCGCGGCCCGGACGGCACCCAGGTCTACGCCGTGACCGGCCAGCTCTTCTTCGCCTCCGCCAACGACCTGGTGACCCGCTTCGACTACGCCGGCGACCCGGACAAGGTCGTCATCGACCTCTCCGGCACCCACATCTGGGACGCCTCGTCGGTCGCGGCCCTGGACGCCGTCGAGGCCAGGTACGCACAACGCGGCAAGACCGTCGAGATGATCGGCCTGAACCGGCCGAGCGCCGATCTGCACAAGACGCTCAGCGGCAATCTCACCGCGGGTCACTGACGGGTCGCGGGCCGTCCCGTTCGGTCGCGAACGCCCACGCACCGCTCCGATAACATGATCGGCCGCACGGCGCCCGCCCGACCGAACCTCACAAGACGGCCAGACAATTGACGACGAAGACCTCGCGAATACCCTCGCGAACACGATGCAGGACCTCGCTCTCCGCGCTGCGTCAGCCGCGGACGATGCTGTGGACCGCGGCGGGCGTGGCGACCCTCGGGTTCCTCATCGCCCTGGAGATCGCCGCGCGCCGCTACGGACTGCCGGGGCCGATCACCAATCAGGCGCGCGAGGTGATCTTCGCGCCCCGTTCCGGACCGCTGCTCTACGCCGGTCTGGCCCTGATGCTGGTGGTGCTCACCTGGCGGCAGCGGCTCATCTCACTGGGCGTCGCGGCCGGGATCGACGTCGTCTTCCTGCTGGTCCGCTGGGCGGCCGGCGCCGAGATGGCCTTCGGCAACGGCGCGCTGCTGGTGATCCTCGGCTGGGCCGTCGTCGCGCTCACGCGCCGCACCGGCCCCGAACGCGTCCTGCTGCTGAAGGGCGTCGGGCTCGGACTGCTGCTGGTGGCCGGCCACAAGACCGGTGATACCTGGCTGCTCATCACCTCGAAGTCGCGCCCGTCGGTCCTGGACCCGTACCTCGCGACCGCGGACCACGCGCTGGGCAACCCCTCCTGGCTCGTCGGCCAGTGGGTCGCGGCCGGCGGTCCGGTCGTCGAGCACGTCCTGCACGCCGTCTACGGACAGCTCCCGCTGGCCGCGGCGATCATCGCCCTGTACCAGCTGCGCAACGTGGCGGTCGAGCGCCGCTTCCCGGGCCACCACCTCGTGCGCACGTTCCTGGTCATCGGCCTGCTCGGACCCGCCATCTACATGATCTTCCCGGTGGTCGGGCCGGTCTTCGCCTACGGCGCCGACGGCGGGCACTGGGCGGTGGCCGACCTGTGGCCGCAGACCCTGACGCCGGTCGGCCCCCCGCACCCGGTGCCGTTCGACGAGATCACCCCGCGCAACTGCATGCCCAGCCTGCACACCGCATGGGCCACCACGATCTTCATCCACTCCCGCAAGGGGTCACGGCTCCTGCGGTTCGCCGGCGCCTTCTGGCTGGTCGCCACGCTCACCGCCACACTGGGCTTCGGATACCACTACGGTGTCGACCTCGTCGCCGGTGTCGTCTTCGCGGTCACCGTCGAGACGGCGATGCGCGCGTTCGAGCGCGGCTGGGACGGGGCCGCGGCCCGGCTGGTCGCCTACGGCACGGCCGTCTTCGCGGTGCTGCTGGTCGCGTACCGCTATCTCCCGCTGGAGATGGCCCGGCACCCGTGGGCGTTCGGACCGCTCCTCCTTCTGGCGATGGCCTCCGTGGTGTACGGCTACCTCCGGACCACGAAGCGGTGGCACCCGAAGGCCGTGCCGGCACCGCTCCCGGAACCGCAGCTCGCCCAGGCCTGACCGGTCGGGCCTGCCCCCGTCGGCCTCTTCGCGGGCCGACGGGGACACGGGCCGCCGGGCCCGGGCTCGCACGGATGGCGGAGCGCGCGCCACCGTCCTAGCGTGGATGGTGGCCGCCGGGCCCCGTCGCGCCCGGTGAACCCTACGGAAGGTCTGGCGTCATGGCCGCACAAACCGAGGGCGCGCCCGTATGGGCCGACGCCATGTTCCCGGACCTGGAGGCCGCGAAGGGCTTCTACGCCGAGCTGTTCGGCTGGTCCTACGACGAGGGCGCCGAGGAGTTCAACCGCTACACGCAGGCCAGGACTCCCGGCGGCAAGAACGTCGCGGCGCTGTCGCCGCAGATGCCGGGCATGGAAGGCGTCCAGGCCGCCTGGAACCTGTACTTCGCCACCCCGGACATCGCGGCCACCGCCGAGCGGATCAGAAGCGCGGGCGGCACGCTCTCGATGGAGCCGATGCGGGTCGGCGACTTCGGCACGATGGTCACCGCCCAGGACCCCACCGGCTGCTTCTTCAGCGTCTGGCAGGCCGATACGCACGAGGGCTTCGAGGCGGTCAACGAGCCCGGCGCCTTCTGCTGGGCCGAGGTCAACTCCCGCGACGCGGCGCGCACCGACGCGTTCTTCACCGCCGTCTTCCCGTACGAGGCGAAGAAGATGGCGGACGAGCACATCGACTTCGACGTCTGGCAGCTCGACGGCCGGCCCGCGCTGGGCCGCATGCAGATGACCGACGACTTCCCCGCACACGTGCCGTCGTACGTGAACGTGTACTTCGTCGTCGAGGACTGCGACGCGGCGCTCGCCACCGTGCAACGCCTCGGCGGCAAGCTGCACCTCGGGCCGGTGGACAGCCCCTTCGGCCGGTTCGCGGCGGTCGGCGATCCGCAGGGCGCGGCGTTCACCGTCATCGACGTCACCGCCGCCAAGGGGGAGATGCCGCGGCTGGAGTGACGGCTAGCGTTCGGCTTCCGGCAGCGCGAAGCCCAGCTCCTCGGCGGCCCGTCCGGGGGTGGGCTGGCCCCAGCGCGCCCTCTGCTCCGGGGTCCTGGCCAGCGTGAGCGACCGCAGTTCGGCCCGGTCCAGGTAGAGCGTGCCGTCGAGGTGGTCCGTCTCGTGCTGGACGATCCGGGCCGGCCAGCCGCCGACCTCCTCGTCCACCGCACGCCCCCGCTCGTCGAGGGCGCGCAGCCGCACCCGTTCGTGCCGGGCGACCACGGCCCGGTAGTCCGGCACGCTCAAGCACCCCTCGTAGTGGGCGACCCGGCGCCCGCCCGCGTCCTCGTACGTCGGGTTGATCAGCACCCGGAACGGCTGCGGGACGCGGTCGCGCGCGATCCGCACCTCATCCGGTACGTCCATCGTGTCCTCGATCACCGCGAGGCGCAGCGGCAGGCCGATCTGGGGCGCGGCCAGGCCCACGCCGGGCGCCGCGTGCATCGTGACGCGCATCGCCTCGATCAGCCGGGACAGGAGGTCGTCGGGGAGCTGTCCGTCGAACGGCTCGGCGGGGCGCCGCAGGACGGGATCGCCCGCGAGGACGAGGGGCAGGGTGGCCGAGGCGAGGAGCTTCTCGACGCGGTGGGTCAGTGGCGTGGACGGCATCGCGCCAGCATGCCAAGAGCGCTCACCCCGCGGCAACGCCCGGTCCTTCGCGGCGTACAGCGGTCCGGCCGCGCGGAATCCTACGGCCGCATTGCGTCCGGATGAACGCGTTGCGACCTCATGAACACTGCGTGTGCCGGGGAATGCAGGCTCTGACCTGGGGGTTTCATGGTGCGGCGCGATCACGGCCGCAAGCGGTGCCGCGCCCGCAACTCCCCGTCGAGTTCATGAGAGAAGGGTCCGGATGACCGAGACGCAGACGTACGAAGGGCACGCGTCGTCGCCCGCCCCGGCCGAACCCGCGCACCCGCTCGACAACCCGGCGTACGCCGCGCTGACCGGCCCGCACGCCCATCTCGCCGAGCGGCGCGGCCGGGTCCTGCGCTACCCCCTCGACGTCTCGCCCTGGCTGGCGCTGCCCGACGACCCGGGGCCCGGGGACTGGGCGGACCTCGCCGCGTTCGCCGGACCCGGTGCGCAGGTGCCGCTGCCGGGCACGACCCGCTCCCTGCCGGCCGGCTGGGAGCTGACGCAGGACATACCGGGCGTGCAGCTCGTCGACGCGGGCGTGGCCGCGGCGCACGACCCCGAGGCGGTCCGGCTCACCGCGGCGGACGTGCCGGAGATGCTCGACCTCGTGGCCCGCACCCGGCCCGGTCCCTTCCTGCCCCGCACCATCGAGCTCGGCACGTACCTCGGCATCCGGCGCGGGGGCGTCCTCGTGGCGATGGCGGGGGAGCGGCTGCATCCGCCGGGCTGGACCGAGATCAGCGCTGTGTGCACCGACGCCGACCAGCGCGGCCAGGGTCTCGCCGGGCGGCTCGTGCGGGCTGTGGCCGCCGGGATCAGGGAGCGCGGCGAGACGCCGTTCCTGCACACCGGCGCGGGCAACACGAACGCGATCCGGCTCTATGAGTCCCTCGGCTTCCGGCTGCGCCGCACGACGCGCTTCCGCGCCGCGAGAGTTCCCGAGCCCGCGGCGGCTCAGTCCTCGCGCGAGGCTTCGTTGTAGCGCTCCAGGTAGGCGGCGAACCGGGTCAGGTCCTGCGCCGACCAGTCCGCGAGTCGCTCCCCGAAGATCTGCCGGCGGCTGACGGTCACCTGCGCGAGGATCTCCGCTCCCGCCGGGGTGGGGAGCAGGACCTGGACGCGGTGGTCGTCCGGGTCGACGCGGCGCATGACCAGGCCGGCCCGTTCCAGAGCGGCGACCTGCCGGCTGACCGTCGACTTGTCCAGCGCGTAGTGCGCGGCGAGGTCGGTGGCGCGGCAGCCGCCCCGCTCGTCGAGGTGGCTGAGCAGGGTGAACGAGACGAGCGACAGCTCGGGGTGCATCCGGGCGGCCGTCGCCCTGGCGCGGCGGGCGAAGGAGGTCAGCTCGCGCTGGATGGTCTCCACGGCCGATTCGCGGTCGGTGGGACGGTCGGGCTCTGCCACGTGAGGGTTCCTTTCCGAAGCACTTGTTGCACTCTACAACCCAGGCTTCGCGGCCGGGGTCCCGCGGCGGGTCGGGCCGGACGGCGGGCGGGGCCGCGCGTCGCGCACTAGCCTCCGAGCATGAGCCATATGCCTGAGGTGCCCGCCGGCTACACCGTTGTCCTCAAGCCCCGTCTGACCGACGGCGAAGGCCGTCCCGACCACGGCAACCCGCTGCGGACCGTGCCGGTGGCCGCCACCGGCGCCGAGGGGGCGTCCGGCTATCCGCGCTACGAGGGGGAGGGCGTGCAGGCCGACATCGACCCCCGTACCCGGACCGTGGAGGCGGTGACGGTCGACGGGGAGGAGCTGCCGTACGGGTGGGTGGCCGAGGTCGCGGACGCGTAGAGCGCCGCCGGTGAGGGGCTGGTAAGGCTTGCCTGCGTGGCGCAGCTCTCTTTTGCAACTTGTTGCACAAGGGGCTCCGGGTCGTCTACAACAGTGACGACGTTCGCCGCGCACGGAGGGCCCCATGTCCCGATACCCGCATCTGCTCGCCCCGCTCGACCTGGGCTTCACCACCCTGCCCAACCGCGTCCTGATGGGCTCGATGCACGTAGGTCTGGAGGAGGCGGAGAACGGCTTCGCCCGCATGGCCGAGTTCTACGCGACCCGCGCCCGCGGTGGCGTCGGCCTCATGGTCACCGGCGGCATCGCTCCGAACGAGGCCGGACGCCCCTACGACGGCGGCGCCAAACTCACCACCGACGCGGAGGCCGAGCAGCACCGCGAGGTCACCGGCGCCGTGCACGCGGCGGGCGGCAGGATCGCCCTGCAGATCCTGCACTTCGGCCGCTACGCCTACCACGAGAACCTGGTGGCGCCGAGCCCGATCCAGGCGCCCATCAGCCCGTTCGTCCCCCACGAGCTGAGCGACGCCGAGGTCGAGCAGACCATCGAGGACTTCGCGCGCACCGCCGAACTCGCCAAGGCGGCCGGCTACGACGGCGTCGAGGTCATGGGCTCCGAGGGCTACCTCATCAACGAGTTCATCGTCGCCCACACCAATCAGCGCACCGACCGCTGGGGCGGCTCGTACGAGAACCGCGTCCGCTTCCCCCTGGAGATCGTGCGGCGCGTGCGCGAACGGGTCGGCCCCGACTTCATCGTCATCTACCGCCTCTCGATGCTGGACCTGGTGCCCGGCGGCTCGACGCTGGAGGAGGTCGTGCACCTCGCCAAGGAGATCGAGGCGGCCGGCGCCACCATCATCAACACCGGCATCGGCTGGCACGAGGCCCGCATCCCGACCATCGCGACGTCCGTGCCGCGCGGCGCGTACACCTGGGTCACCAAGAAGGTCATGGGGGAGGTGTCCATCCCCCTCGTCACCACCAACCGCATCAACACCCCGGAACTGGCCGAGGAGTTGCTCGCCGACGGCGTCGCCGACATGGTCTCCCTCGCACGCCCGATGCTCGCCGACCCGGACTTCGTGAACAAGGCCGCCGCCGGCCGCTCCGAGGCGATCAACACTTGCATCGGCTGCAACCAGGCGTGCCTGGACCACACCTTCAGCGGCAAGATCACCTCCTGTCTGGTCAACCCGCGCGCCTGCCACGAGACCGAGCTCGTCCTGTCGCCCACGCGGGTGCGCAAGAGCGTCGCCGTCGTCGGCGCCGGCCCGGCCGGACTCGCCTGCGCCGTCTCCGCCGCCGAACGCGGCCACAACGTGACCCTCTTCGACGGCGCCGACCGGATCGGCGGCCAGCTGAACGTCGCCCGCCAGGTGCCCGGCAAGGAGGAGTTCGACGAGACCCTGCGGTACTTCCGCACCCAGCTCGAAGAGCGCGGCGTCACCGTGAAGTTGAACTCCTACGTGTCCGCCGCCGACCTCGACGCCTACGACGAGGTCGTCGTCGCCACCGGCGTCAGCCCCCGCATCCCGGCCATCGACGGCGTCGACCACCCCAGCGTCGTCGGCTACCTCGACGTACTGCGCGAGGGCGTGCCCGTCGGCGACCGCGTCGCCGTCATCGGCGCGGGCGGCATCGGGTTCGACGTGGCTGAGTACCTCACCGACGGCGGCGAGAAGGCGAGCCAGGACCCGGCGACGTACTTCCGGCTGTGGGGCGTCGACATGGACTACGCCGACCGCGGCGGCCTCGCCCGTCCCGAGCGCCCGGCGCCGCCGCGCCAGGTGCACCTCGTCCAGCGCAAGGCGTCCAAGGTCGGCGCGGGGCTCGGCAAGACCACCGGCTGGATCCACCGCACCGAGCTGCGCCACCGCGGCGTCACGATGGTCGCGGGCGCCACGTACGACCGGATCGACGACGCGGGCCTGCACATCACCGTCGACGGCGAGCCGACGCTGATCCCCGTCGACACCGTCGTCCTCTGCGCCGGCCAGGAGCCCAGGCGCTCCCTCTACGACGACCTCGTCGCCGCCGGCCGCACCCCGCACCTGATCGGCGGCGCCGACGTCGCGGCCGAACTGGACGCCAAGCGCGCCATCAAGCAGGGCACCGAGGTCGCCGCTGCCCTCTGAGACCGGGCGGTCACGCGGCCGGGCCCGCCGGCCACGTGACCGCCCTCATCCACTTACGCTGGCCCCATGTCACTGCCGCACGCGATCCTCACGGCCCTCCTGGAGAAGCCGTCGTCGGGGCTCGAACTGACCCGCCGCTTCGACAAGTCGTTCGGCTACTTCTGGTCGGCCACGCATCAGCAGATCTACCGCGAGCTGGGCAAGCTGGAGCGCGACGGGCAGATCCGCGCACTGGCCCCCGCGGTCCCCGCGCGCGGCCAGAAGAAGGAGTACGAGGTCCTGCCCGAGGGTCGCGCGGAACTGGCCCGCTGGACGGCCGCGCCGCAGGACCCGAAGACACTGCGGGACCCGCTGCTGCTGCGGCTGCGCTCCGCCGCGGTGGTCGGCACGGACGGGATCGAGGCCGAGCTGCGCCGCCATCTCGACCTGCACCGGCGGCAGTTGGAGACCTACCGGGCCATCGAGCAGCGGGACTTCCCGCCGGAGAAGGACTCGGTACCCGACCGGCTGCAGCACGCGGTGCTGCGGGCCGGGCTCGACCTGGAGACCTTCTGGGTGGAGTGGCTGGAGCGGACACTGGCCGACCTGGACCCGGACGCCTCCGCCGGGTGAGGAACCGGGCAGGCGCCCCTCACAAGGTCAACAGCGCCGGGTCCCAGCCGTCCGGGAGCGGTCGCACCCCCACCGCCTGCGCGGGCAGCCGCGCGAACTCCCCGCGTGACGCCGACTCCGTCACCGCCGCCATCGTCCGCAGCACATGCAGCGCCAGCGCCCCCGACGCCCGCGGAGCCCCACCCGTCCGGATCGCCCGCGCCATGTCGACGACGCCCAGACCGCGGCCGTCCGTCCGGCCCCGCACGGGCAGCTCGGCCCAGTCGGACGCACCGTTGGGCCGTATCCGCAGCGGCCCGCCGAACGTGTTCGGGTCGGGGACCGACAGCGTGCCCTCCGTGCCGATGACCTCGAACTGGAGGTGCGGACGCGCCGAGTCCCAGCTGAACACGGACGTGGCCGTGGGCCCCGACCCGAAGTCGAGCAGCGCCGACACATGGGTGGGGACGGCGACGGGGAACGACCGCCCGGCCGCAGGGCCCGCCCCGGCCACCCGGTCGTCGCGGGCCCGCCGCACCGACGCCGCGACCCGCTCCACGCCGCCGAAGAGCGCCACGAGCGCCGTCAGATAGTAGGGCCCGAGGTCGAACAGCGGCCCGCCGCCCGGCTGGTAGAAGAACGCCGGGTCCGGATGCCAGCCCTCGGGGCCGAGGCTGCGCAGCGCCGTCGACGCGGCGACCGGCGCCCCGATGGACCCGGCCCCGACGGCCCGCAGCGCGGACTGCAGTCCCGCCCCGAGGAACGTGTCCGGCGCGCTGCCCACCAGCAGGCCCCGCTCGGACGCCTCCTCCAGCAGCTTCCCGGCCTCGTCCGGCGAGAGCGCGATCGGCTTCTCGCCGTAGACGTGCTTGCCCGCGCGGAGCGCCGTCCGCGCCACCTCGACGTGCGCCGCGGGCACCGTCAGATTCACGACGAGCTCGACCTCCGGCACGGCCAGCGCCGTGTCCAGGTCCCCGGCGACCGGGACGCCGTGGGCGCGCGCCGCCGCCTCCGCGCGCCGCACGTCGAGATCGGCGACGGCGAGGACCCGTACGTCGGGGAAGCCCGACAGCGTCGCCAGATACTGCTTGCTGATCACGCCCGCCCCGACGACGGCGACCCCCACAGGACCTGAACTCACGCTGCCCCCAGAGACGTTCGCGGACGATCACACGGTCTCGGGGACGGTAAGCCGGACCGCGCCGCGCCGACAAGGGGGCCCGCACGCGCCGGTCGTCAGCCGCGGGGCCGCGTAGAGCGGCGGCGCAGGCACCAGGCCCCGGCCACCGCGGCGGCGACCAGTGAGCCGCCCGCGGCGAGCGCGGGCGTGCCGACCTCCCGTACCGTTCCGCCGAGCCCGCCCCGCACGGCGCCGCTCGGGCGGGGAGTCACGGAGGCGGCCGGGGTCACGGAGGCGGCCGGGGTCGCGGCCGGGGGCGCCGGGACGGTCACGGGCACGGGCCCCACGGTCGACCCGTCGGAGCAGGCGACCACCACCTGGTACGTCCCCGGCCGGAGATCCCGCCAGATGGCCCTGCCCGAGTTGAGCGCGGTCTGCCTGCCCCCGGCGAAGTCGGCCTGCCCGGACTCCAGCAGCGCGGCGTTGCCGCCGTGGCGGCAGGAGGCCGTCGTGGCCGTCACCGTGGAGCCTTCGGCCGAGACGTCGACCCCCTCGGCGAAGGCCGCCGATGCCCCCAGGGCCAACGGCAGCGCGGCCGCCGCCGCGACGGTGAGAGCGCGGGGAGCGAGGAGCGATGTGGTGCGCATGACGGCTGCCCTCCGGCGGCACGGGAGGCGGTTCGTCCCGTGCCCGCCCGAGTAGGCAATGCCCGTGCTGCCTGACACCCACTCAACGCAGCCGTGCCCCCGCGCGCATGCGGGCCGCCGCCGCGCAGGTGACGTGTTCCGCCGTACGGCCCCGGCCCGTCAGCCTCCCGTCGTCACCGTCCGCTCCGGGGAGAACGCGCCCCACGTCCCGTCCGGCAGCTGTCCCCGGAGCTTCACCCGGTGCCGGGCGCCCGCGTCCTCGCCGATGTAGAAGCTGTACTTCGCCCCGTCCGCGGGGGCGCTCTCGCCCCACATCACCGTCGTCGCCTGCCGCCCGTCCAGGAACACCTGGTACGCGGGCACCTCGCCCCCGGTCCGCGGCGGCGTCCACGCCAGATCGATGTAGTACGCGCCGTCCGCGCGCCGCGTCGTCGCACGGAAGCCGTCCGGCGCGGTCCCCGGCCCCTCGTCCGTGCCGCGCGCCGTGGTCAGCCGCACCGCGTCGCTCGCGGGCGAGACGTTGTCGGCGGCGTCCCGCGCCCGCACGCTGAACGTGTACGCCGTGCCCGGCCGCAGCCCGGTCAGCAGCGCCCGCGTCCGCGTACCGCCGACGCTGTGGATCTTCGTGGTGCCCTGGTAGACGTCGTACGAGACGACTGCCCTGTCGTCGGACGCCTTCTGCCAGGACAGGGAGACGGCCCGCCCCCCGTCCACCTGCCCGCGCACACCCGCGGGCCTGCTCGGCGCGGAGGTGTCCGCGGTGACGGCGGCCGGGGTGGTGACGGTGACGCGGCGGCTCGCGGGGCCCAGGGCGCCGTCCTTGCCGCGGGCCCGGACCGTGAAGACGTAACGGGACTTCGCGCGCAGCCCGGTGACGTCCACCATGTGCTGCTCGGCGGTCAGCTCCCTGACGCGCGCCGAACCGCGGTACACCTCGTACCCGGTGACGTCCGTGGTGCTCACCGGCCGGTTCCACATGACGTGCACGGTCGTGGCGCTGCCGGCCTGCGCCGTGACGCCGACCGGTTCGGACAGGGCCGGGCCGCCGGCCTCGTCGTCACCGCCCGGGAGCAGGCCGCAGCCGGTCAGGGCCGTCAGCAGCGCGGCGGCGCAGGCCGCGCGGGGGAGCAGAGTGCGTGGGGGAACGCGTCGCACGGGCGTGCCTTCCGCTCGAACCGGATGGGCACAGACCTGTATTGGTACAGACCTGTAGGCGACCTGTATGGCACGAGTTCCGGGTTTCCATCAAGAGGGCGTACGACGGCCGGACATGCTGGGGCACGTCCGGCCGGCCGTCTCACACCTTGTGGTACGTGTACGCCTCCGACGCCGCCGCCACCACGGCGTCCAGGTCCGCCCCGGCCGACGCGGAGACCACGGCGGCCACCGCCCCCTCCAGGAACGGGGCGTCCACCAGGCGTGTGCCGTCGGGGAGTTCGTCCTCCTCGGCGAGGAGCGCCTTCACCGTGAGGACCGCGCTGCCGAGGTCCACCAGGACCGCGACGCCCGAGCCGCGGTCCACCTCCGCGGCCGCCGCCGAGATCCGCTCCGCACTCGTACCGAAGCCGCCGTCCGCCGTCCCGCCGGCCGCGGCCACGGGAGCGGTGGCCCCGCCCCCGGCGAGCCCGGCGGCCAGGCGTGCCACCGACTCGGCGACGTCCCGGCTGTGCGACACGAGCACGACGCCGACGGACGTGTCGGGGGCGGTCACGAGGCGTCCTCCGCGGTCTCGGCCAGCGCGCCGATCAGCAGCGCCGCCGACGTGGCGCCGGGATCCTGGTGCCCGATGCTGCGCTCGCCCAGATAACTGGCCCGGCCCTTGCGGGCCTGGAGCGGCGTCGTCGCCTCCGCGCCGTGCTCCGCCGCGGACCGGGCCGCGGCGAAGTCCCCACCGTCGAGCGCGTCCACCGCCGGCACCAGCGCGTCCAGCATCGTCTTGTCCCCGGGCGCGGCCCCGCCGAGCGCGGCCACGGCGTCCACCCCGGCGCGCAGCGCCTGCGCCAGCTCGGCCTCGCTCACCTGCGCGGCGTCCCCGAGCGCCTTGCCGGCGCGCCGCAGCAGCGTCCCGTACAACGGCCCCGACGCGCCGCCCACCGTCGAGATCAACTGCCGCCCGGCCAGGGCGAGTACGGCCCCCGGCGTGTCCGGCGCGTCCTTGTCGAGCGTGGCCCGCACGGCGGTGAAACCGCGTTGCAGGTTGCTGCCATGGTCCGCGTCGCCGATCGGCGAGTCGAGTTCGGTGAGCCGGGCGGCCTCGCGGTCCACCGCCGCCGCGGTCGCCGCCATCCAGCGCCGGAAGAAGTCGGCGTCGAGCACATGGTCTCCTTGCGTGGTAGGTACGGGGACGAGGGGCAGGCCGTCACATGCCCCAGCGCAGGCCGGCCGTGCTGACCGGCGCGTCCCACAGGCGCAGCAGCTCCTCGTCCACCTGGCACAGGGTGACAGAGGCGCCCGCCATGTCGAGGGAGGTGACGTAGTTGCCGACGAGCGTGCGGGCCACGGGTACGCCGCGCTCGCCGAGGACCCGCTGCACCTCGGCGTTGAACCCGTACAGTTCGAGGAGCGGGGTCGCCCCCATGCCGTTGACGAGGACGAGGACGGGGCTCGTCGGGCGCAGGTCCTCCAGGACGGCGTCGACGGCGAAGTCGGCGATCTCACCGGACGTCATCATGGAGCGCCGCTCCCGCCCCGGCTCGCCGTGGATGCCGACGCCCAACTCCAGCTCACCGGAGGGCAGATCGAACGTCGGCGACCCCTTCGCGGGCGTCGTGCACGCGCTCAACGCCACCCCGAGACTCCGCGCACTCTCGTTGACCTGCCGGGCCAGCGCCTCGACCCGCTCCAGCGGCTGCCCCTCCTCGGCGGCGGCGCCCGCGATCTTCTCCACGAAGAGGGTCGCGCCGGTCCCGCGCCGTCCGGCCGTGTAGAGGCTGTCGACCACCGCGACATCGTCGTTGACCAGCACCTTGGCCACCTGGATGCCCTCGTCCTCGGCGAGTTCGGCCGCCATGTCGAAGTTGAGTACGTCACCGGTGTAGTTCTTCACGACGAACAACACGCCCGCCCCGCTGTCCACCGCGGCGGCGGCCCGCACCATCTGATCGGGCACCGGCGACGTGAACACCTCTCCGGGACAGGCCGCGTGCAGCATCCCCGGGCCCACGAAACCCCCGTGCAGCGGCTCGTGCCCCGACCCGCCGCCCGACACCAGCGCGACCTTGCCGGCGACCGGCGCGTCCCGGCGCAGGATCACCCGGTTGTCGACGTCCACGGTCAACTCGGGGTGAGCGGCGGCCATCCCTCGCAGCGCGTCGTCGACGACGGACTCGGCCACATTGATCAACATTTTCACGGGTGCCCTCCGAGTGGCGTTGGCAACTCTTCCCCGACCTGCGTCCCGCCCGACTGGCCCGGCCAGGCCGTCGGGCGGACGCGATCAGGGTTTCTCGATCCAACGCCAGTATCGGTGGAGGCTTCGCGTCGAGCACCCGTCGCGGCGCTCCCTCCTGCGCGCCCGGCCTCTCAGACGGTGTAGCCGCCGTCGACCGCGAGGTGCTGCCCCGTGATGAAACCGGCCCGGTCCGAGGCGAGGAAGGCGACCGCCTCGGCGATGTCCCCCGCGCTGCCGAAGCGGCGCAGCGGGATATTGCGCCGCGTCACCCGCAACGCGGCCTCGTCGAGCTCCCCGTCCTCGATCAGGCGGGCGGCGATCCCGTCGGTCAGCATGCCGGGCCCGACGCAGTTGAACCGCACCCCGTAACGGCCCTCCTCCGCCGCGAGCGCCCGCACCACGGCCTCCACCGCGCCCTTCGTGCCCGACGACAGGCCGTCGCGGACGGGGTACCGGCGCGTGGCCGCCGTGGTGACCGCGACCACGGCGCCGCCGCACGCCCGCAGCGCCGTGAGCGCGGGATGCACCAGTTGGTAGAAGGCGAGCGCGTCGGCGTGCAACTGTTCGCGGTACCGGGCCGGCGGCACCTGGCTCAGGTGCACCATCGGCACGTGCGGCCCGGCCGCGTACACCAGTGTGTGCAGCGCGCCGAAGCGGTCGACGGCGTCGCGGACGGCGGCCGCCGCCTCCGCCTCCACCGTCAAGTCCGCCTGCAAGGCGTGCACGTGTGCGCCTTCCGCGGCCAGTTCGGCGGTCAGGGCGTCGGCCGCGGTCCTGTTCGAGCGGTACGTGAACAGCACCGCGCTGCCCCGACGCACGAGCAGCCGCACGATCGCGGCGCCGATGCCACCGGTACCGCCCGCGACGAGAGCGACCCCCTTGCGTCCGCCGAAGCCCCGGTCCTGGTCCTGGCCCCGCTCGTGTTTCCGCTCCCGCTCCGGCACCGTCATCGTCCCCACTTCCCGAGTGGCGTACAGCAGTGACGTACAGCAGTGACGTATAGCCGAAGCCGCCGAAGAGTTGAAGGCACCGGTTCGGGCGGGCGCGGGTTCAGTCGCGGGCCAGGACCAGCACCGCGTTGTGGCCGCCGAAGCCGAAGGAGTTGCTGACGGCGAACGCCGAGGAGACCGGCCGCGCCGTACCCGCGACCACGTCGATGTCGAGCGCCGGGTCCTGGTCGGCCAGCCCCGCCGTGGGCGGGACGACGTCCGCGCGCAGCGCCAGGACCGTCAGGGCGGCCTCGATCGCACCCGCCGCCCCGAGAGTGTGGCCCAGGGCGCCCTTCGCGGAGGTGACGGGCGGCCGGTGGGGGAGGACCCGGGCCAGCATCGCCGCCTCCATCGCGTCGCCGCGCGGGGTCGACGTGCCGTGCGCGTTGACGTGGTCCACGTCGCCGGGGGCGATCCCCGCCTCGGCGAGCGCGGCGCGCAGGGCCCGCTCGGCGTGGCGTCCCTCGGGGTGCGGGGCCACCAGGTGGTGGGCGTCGCTGCCGGCCCCGTACCCGGCGATCCGGGCGAGCCGGGGCGCGGAGCGGGCGGCCGCGTGCTCGGGCCGCTCCAGGATCAGGGCGCCCGCGCCCTCCGCGATGACGAAGCCGTCGCGGGCCCGGTCGAAGGGGCGGGAGGCGACGTCGGACAGCGCCCGGAGCTGGGCGAAGCCGGTCACGATGAGCGGGGTGACGGCCGCGTCGGCACCGCAGACCACGGCGATGTCGCACTGGCCGGAGGCGAGCAGATCGCGGGCCGTGCCGATCGCGGTGGCCCCGGAGGCGCAGGCGGTCGCGACGTTCAGGGTCGGCCCGCTCGCTCCGAGGTGCAGGGCGATGGTGGCACAGACCATGTTGGGCAGATAGCCCGTCAGGAAGTACGGGGAGACGCTCTGCGGGCCGTCGGCGTCGAACCGTGCCGCGGCGCTGTGCTGGGTGTGCACGCCGCCGACGGAACAGCCGGTGACGACGGCGACGCGCGTCGGGTCCCACGCCGCGGGGTCGAGCTTGGCGGTGTCCAGCGCCTGGGCGACGGCGGCCAGGCCCATCCGCGCGACGGGATCGAGCTGGGCGGCCCCTGGCAGCCGCGGGCGCAGCCCTTGCACGTCGCCGACGCGGCAGCTCAGGGAGGCCCCCAGCTCCCGCAGTTCCGGGTCCCGGCGGGCGGTGGCGCGGCCGTCGCGGACCGCCGCCCAGGTGCTCTCCACGTCGGGCCCGGCGGCGGTGACGAGGCCGAGCCCGGTCACCGCGACGCCGGTGTCCCGCGTCATCCGGCGCGACGCTCGTCGACGCGGGCGGAGAACTCGGCGAAGGTGAGCTCTCGCAGTTCGTCCTCGGTGGCGCTGACCCCCAGCTCGTCCTTGAGCGTGATCGCCATCTCGACGACCATCAGCGAGTCGACGAGCAGTTCGGTCATCCGGGCGTCGGCCCGTACGGCGGCCGGGTCGACCTCGAACCTGCCGACGAGCAGGTCGGTGATCAGATCCGCGGTCGCAGGTGACGCAGAGGTACTCATGGCGGGCCTCTCCCTGAACGCCGCCCGGCGGTCGGGCGCTAGTGAGAGAGACCACCTCAATGGCACCTTTAGTCTTGCGCCGCCCCATTTTCAGCAGAAAGTGGGATCTTGTGACCGAAGTGACGCAGGCGACAGAGGCAGTAGAGGCAGTAGAGGCGACAGAGGCGGCACAGGCGACGGCGGCCGCGGAGGGGCGGACACTGGACGACGTCGGCGCGGAGCTGTTCGACGGCGTCCTGAGCCGGCTCGTCGACGACTACTTCCGCGTCGAGGTTTCGGGCCTGGAGAACGTGGCGCCCGCCGGCCCCGCGCTCCTGATCGCCAACCACTCGGGCGCCTGGGGCCTCGACGCGTTCGTCCTGCACAAGCTCCTCCACCGCGAGCTGCGCCGCCCCGTGCACCTCTACGCGTCCGAGGTGGCCTTCCGGCTGCCCCCGATCGCCTCGTACGCGCGTCGGCACCACGCCTTCACCGACGATCCCACGCTGGGCCGGGACCGGCTGGCGGCGGGGCACCTCGTCGCCGTCTTCCCGGAAGGGCTCGACGGGGTCGGCAAACCGTTCTCGCAGCGCTACCGGCTGCGGCCCTTCGGCCCCGGGTTCGCCGCCACCGCGATCCGGACCGGCGCGCCGGTGCTGCCCGTGTCGATCGTGGGCGCCGAGGAGTCGTACCCCAAACTGGGCGAGATCCGGTCGCTGGCCCGCCGGTTCGACCTCCCGTACTTTCCCGTGACCACCTTGCTGCCGTTTCCGGCGAAGTGGCGGATCAGCATCGGCGAGCCGATCCCCGCCCCGGCGCCCGCCGCCGCCTCCTTCGCCGCCCGCTCGGCCGCGGCGCGGCGGCTCTGCGACGAGGTCTGGTTCACCGTCCAGAGCATGGTCGACCGGGACCGGCGCCGCCGCGCCTCACTGTTCTGGTGAGCCGCAGGCGGTGAGCGGTGAGCGGTGAGCGGCGGGTCGTGAGCCGCAAGCGTCGGGCACCGGGTTGCGGGCCCGCGGACCGTGACGCGTGATCGGCGGGCTGCGGGAGCGCCCCGCTCAGTTCGCCAGCCACTCGGCGGCCCGGCGCGCGTCGGCGGCGGCGCGGGCACAGCGCCGGGCGTGGGCCAGCAGCGTCATCCGGCAGTGCTCGCCGAACGCGTCGTGGTTCCAGCCGGACTGCCGTGCGCACTCGGTGAGCCTGCGGGCGTGCTCGTCCAGGCCCCGGGCGCCGGCCGCGACGAGCGTGGCGTAGCGGTCGGCGCCCTGCCCGGCGGCGGTCGGTGCCTGCCCGTCGGCCACCGGGCGGGCGTCGGCGCCGCCCGGCGTGTGGTCGGCGTCCGCGAGGGCGAGGCGCAGCGACGCGGCGGGCAGCTCGGCCGGCAGCGCGCCGGCGGTGAGGTGCGGGGACAGGACGACCGGTTCGGCGTGCCGGAGGAGGGCGCGGACGAGTTCGGTGGCGGCGAGGACGGCCAGCTCGGCCGCCGTACAGGGGGCGGGCGCCGCGCACAGGGACGCCGACGGGTCGCCGGCGGCGTGCCCCTGCCCGTCGTCCAGGTCGCGCAGCCAGGCGGTCGCACACAGGATCTCGGTGCCCGCGTCGACGCCGACGCCGTGCCAGGTGAACGGCGTCAGAACCTGGTGCACGGTGGCGGCCAGCGGCGGATACCGGCGCAGGGCCACGCTCACCGACCGCTCGGCGCGGTCGTCGGCGGGCAGCGGCGGCTCCACCGTCACCAGTGCCAGCGCCTGCGCCGCCGTTTCGGTGAGGGCACGGGTGACGATCTCCAGTGTGTGCTCGACCACCGCGTCCCTGGTGCCGTCCGGGAGCGCGGCCGCGGCGATCCCGCCCGGGTGCGCGCCGTGGACGTACGGGTCGAGACGGCGGCGCAGCGCGGCCACGCGGGAGGCGTACTCGGTGCTGTCTTCGGCCCCTGCCGCGATCTCCAGGATGGCGCTGACGAGGCTGTCGTCGGCGGCGTCGGCGCCGAGGACGATCCGGCGGGCGAAACGCGCGGCGAGGGTGCACCAGTCGGCGCGGGCGAGACCGCCGTCCGGGCGCCGCGTGGCATGGATCCCGGCGGCCGTGTCGTCGGCGGCCGCCCGCACCTCGGCACGGATCGCGCCCAGAGAGACCGGCAGCGCCGCATGGGGGGTCAGCCGCAGACGCCGGCCGTCGGCCGTGAGGGCGGTGGCGGTGCCCCGGGCCCCGGCCTCGTCGGCCGCGTGGACCAGCCCCGTGGCGTCGTCGGCGGCCAGCGGCATCAGGAAGGTGCCGAACGCGGTGCGCAGCCGGGTCGGCCGGCCCGAAGTACGGCGCCGCAGTTGCGCCAGGACCTGCCGGGTCAGGTGCTGCCGGGTGAACGGCTTGAGGCCGAAGGCGCGCGCGGGGGCGTCGATCCAGGAGATGCGCTGGGCCGCGAGTGCGGCGCTGACCAGCGCGTTCTCCACGGGCCAGGCCGTCGTCGGCCGGCGAGGAGCGGTCGGGGTGTCGCTGGCGTTCATCGCCGGTCTCCCTCGGGAAGGTCGCGGGCTGGCGGCGTCACTTGTCGCGCAGCAGGTAGGGCTGGTCGCTGACGATCTCGCCGTCGTAGCGGGTGAGGAGTTCGTTGACGCTCGCGCGGTACGGGACGTCACCGCCGCGCAGGGTGTCGGCGTACGCCTGCGGGGCGTGGGAGAGCGGGTAGTCGTACGTCTCGTCCAGCCAGGAGAACTCGATCCAGTCGGCCGGGATGTCGTTCGCCGAGGCGGGGCCGCGACCGTCGAGGCCCGGGATCACGTCGTGCTGGTTGACGAGGCTGACCACCCGGGTCGTGGGGTCGGCGGGGCGCTTGGTGTCGATGGGGGAGCCGACGGTGATCACATGCGTCAGCCGGTACGTGGAGACGAAGTCGAGGTCGCCGGCCAGGTTCATCGCGGTGATGCCGCCGAGGCTGTGCCCCACGATCATCAGCTCCGAGCCCTCCGGGACCCCCGCCCGCACCAGCATCTGCTTCACGGAGCGGCTGTACGTGGTGTCGGTGCGCAGCAGGGCGTCGAACGCGCCGACGAGGTCCTGCGGGGTGCTGTTGCTCAGCCGCCCGAAACTGGTGCCGGGCAGCAGCAGCACGTGGCGCTCGGCGCCGTCCGCGCAGGCGACGCGCCGCAGCAGGGCGAGCCCGTGGTTGCCGAGGGCGGAGATGGCGTCGATGTAGCGGACGATGTCGTTGCCCGACCGCTCCAGGACGCGGGCCAGCATCGCGTCGGCCTCCGCGCGCTCGGCCCGCCCCGCGCCCGGGTTGAGGTGCCGGATGAGCCCGGCGGGCAGGCCGAGGAGCGGGTCGGTGGTGGGCACGCCGCCGGCCAGGGTGACCCACGCGAAGCTGTCGTTGGTCGGGTTCTCGTCGAGCAGCCCGGCCAGCGCGAGCAGCTCCATGATCACGGGGCTGATCGTGGTCAGGGTGCGGGTGACGCCGAGAAGGTCCACCAACTCCCTCGTCGCGCGGAGCACTTCGATCCTGCGACCGGCGACCACGGCGTCCGTGAGCCGTTTGGCGAGCGGCGCCGCCAGGTTCGGGTGTTCACGGGCCGCGGCCTCGATGCGCAGCGCGAAGGCGTCCACGGCCATCGCCACGCAGGCGGGCCGCCGGCGCGTCACGGCGCCGAGCGAGCGGACCGTCTCCCCGACCATTCCGCCGTTGACGGCGAGGCCGAGCCCGCCGGGGTTCGACATCGCGCGGGCCGCCGACAGGGCGGTGCCGAGCGCCCATCCGGGGCGCCGCAGCGCCTGCAGCGCGACCCGCCAGCTGGCGGCGGCCGCGGTCAGCTCCGCACCGGTCCGCCGCGCCGCGAGGGCGGCGTCCGCGAGCAGGATCGAGGCCGCGATCAGCAGTTCGGCGTCGGTCTGCGCCTGCCGCGCCGATGGTTCCTGTCGTACGGGCGTCAGCTCGCCGACGACGTCGGCTGTCCGGGCTGTCATCCCCGCCACCTCGTTCCTGAGCGCTTCGGCGGGGCCGCGCACAACAGCGCGGCGCCCGGTATGTCACCCTCCAGCAGTAGAACCGGCGCCGGGCCGGTCGGCAGGGCCGCTGCCGCCGCTCGGGTGAATCCCCGCACGTGCGGGCGTGTCGAGGGCGACGTCCCGCACCTGTCTGTGCCCAGCTTTCCGATGTGATCATCGCAGGAGCGGGTGTGAGGCTGGACCGGTCGGCACGGCCGGTGCGGTGGCTGTCGGTGGGTCTTCTCCTGGCCGCGAGCGGCTGGTCGGCCGCCGCGCCCTCCGCCGCCGACGGCGCCGGAACACGCGGGCTGACCCTCGCGGTCACGGTGAACACCCGGCCCGGCCTGGGCGCCCTGCGCCCCGGCATCAGGACCGGCGCCCCCGTCGTCAAGTCCTACCGGCTCGTCAACCACGGCGGCGCCGACCTGCACGAGGTACGCGTGTGGGACCCCGCGATGCCCGGCGCCGCGATCCGCTGCCCCGGCGGCCCCGGCCGGGTGCGGATGCTGACCGGGATGCACTCGGTGCGCTGCACGGCGACCGGCGCCGCCCGCCCCGGCGACTGGATCGGCGAGGTACGGGCGACCGGCCAGACCCGGCTGCGCGCCGCGGTGCAGGCGACGGCGCGCTCCGGGT
The DNA here is from genome assembly GCF_055571235.1 of Streptomyces sp. NPDC030991. Taxonomy (NCBI): domain Bacteria; kingdom Bacillati; phylum Actinomycetota; class Actinomycetes; order Kitasatosporales; family Streptomycetaceae; genus Streptomyces; species Streptomyces sp. NPDC030991. Next base: position 346,694 of record NZ_JBVIFR010000001.1, on the reverse strand, counting down.
ACGCCGGGGTCGGCGCCGCCCTGGCCCTCACCGAGACGGCACGCGTCAGCGGCCCGGACCGGGCGCGGATCCGCTACGTCCTGGCCAACCACGGCAACCGGCCCGTCCACGGCGTCCGCCTCACCGACCCGGCGCTGCCCCGCGAGCGGATCGCCTGCGCGGGCGGGCGGCCGGTCGTCGCCCACCTCGCCGCCGGGGCCCGGGCCGTCTGCACGGCCGTGGTCCGGCGCGCCCCCGGCACGTACGTCAGCACCGGGCGGGCCGACGGCAGCGACCTGCTCCGCACCCTCGACCCCCGCGGCGGCTCGATGCCCGCCCCCCGGCTCACGGCGCGGGCCTCGGCACGTTTCACGCTCCGCGCCCCGGCGCGCGCCACCCCCGCGCCGCCGCGGCTCCCGGCGCCCGTGACCCCCGTGCGGCGGCCGCGCCCCGCACCGCCGCCTCCGGCGCGGTCCCCGGTGCCGTCCATCGCCGCGCTGCTGCGCCTGCCGCCCCCGCCGCCGGGCATCGCGGCACCGGGCATCGCACCGCCCGGCGCCGCGGCGACCGGCGCGGTGCCGGGCGGGGTCGCGCCGCCGGGGGCGGCCCTGCCCGGGGGAGCGGCCCCCGGTCTCGTCCCCGCCCCTGCCCGGCCGGGCAGGGGCGTAGGTGCCGGGAGGGCCCCGGCGGCGGTACCGCCGCCCGTGGTGCCGACGGCCGGTGTGCCGACCCCTGGTGTGCCGACCGCAGGTGTGCCCACGGCCGGTGTGCCCACGGCCGGTGTGCCCACGGCCGATGTGCCGTCGGCGGCCGAGTCGCCGGCCGCGCTGCCGGAGCAGACCCCGTCGAGACGCCCCCTGCTCAGGCGCTTCATCACGGAGGACCACCGCCCCACCGACCTGGGCGTGCTGACCGCGCTGTTCCTCATCCTGCTGCCCGCGGCCATCGCGGCCGCCGTGTTCGGCTCCCGCCGACTCTGACCCGCCACCACGGAACGGGACCCGCCGATGATCGAAAGCCTCGCCATCGTCCTGGGCGTCGCCGTGCTCGCCGCCGCGGTCGTCCTGGTCAAGCACCGCTTCTGGCCACCGGCGCCGGACGACGAACCCCGCGAGGACGTCGCCGAGTACATCTCCATGATGGTCGGCGTCCTCTACGCCCTCGTGCTGGGCCTCGCCCTGGTGACGGTCTGGGACACCCACGCCGGCGCCGAGGAGCACACCGCCACCGAGGCCAGTGCCGCGCACCAGATCCATCTGCTCGCCGCGGGCCTGCCCGCCGCGCAGGCCGGCCGGATGCGGGGCGAGATCGAGGCGTACACCCGGCACGTCGTCGACATGGAGTGGCCCGCCATGGCCGAGGGCGCCCCGCTGGGCCGGACCGGGTGGCGCCTGCTGAACGAGGTCCGCGCGACGAGTCAGGTCCCCGCGGACGCCACCCCTGCCCAACAGGCCACAGGGCAGGAGACGTTGGCGCAGCTGAGCACCCTGGACGAGGCGCGCCGCGGTCGGGAGGCCGACTCCACGGAACGGCTCTCACCGGCGATCTGGTTCGGCCTGATCGTCGGCGGCGTCCTCACCATCGCCTTCATGTTCATGTTCGGTGTGCAGCGCAGCTTCACCCACGTCGTGATGGTGATGGGCCTCTCCGCCCTCATCACCTTCACCGTGCTGCTCATCTACCAGCTCGACACCCCCTTCCACGGGTTGTTCGCCGTCGACTCGTCCCCCTTCACCCGCTACTTCTGAACCGGGCCGCCGCTCACTCAGGCCCTCGCACCGCCGCCAGCCGCTCCTGGAGCCTTGCGTGCCGGAACTGGTACACGGCACCGGCCTGCCGCAGCACGCCCCGCTCGTGCGCCTCGGCGAGGAAGGCCATCAGCCGCCAGGGCAGCGCCCCGGCCGTGCACAGCCACAGCCGGGCCGTGAGGAGCCGCCCCCAGGCGGACAGGGCGAGGGTGATGACTCCGGTGGGCAGGAAGACGAGGGCGCCGACGGCCGAGTCCCCGGGCAGCGGGGCGTCGAGCAGGAGGCCGCTGAAGAATCCGACGACCGTGATCAGGAACGCCCGGACGACCGCGGTGTCCCTGTCCGTACGCAGACTCGCCCCCGGGCCGAGCGCGCGGGTGATGTCGGCAGCGGCGCCGAGCCACCGGTGCAGGCCCGCGGCGAACCCGGCGACGACGCCGATACCCAGCCCGCCCGCCAGCCCGAACGACGCGGCGGAGCCCAGGAGTTGGCCCGGGTCCTGCTGTTCGACCCACTCCAGGGCGGCCTTGTCGAGGATGACCTCCACGTCGTAAGGCACCGCTGTACGGCCGTCGGGCAGACGCACGGGGAAGTCCTCCTCCGGTGTGGCCCCCATGGTCACCTCGATGGTTCCCTCGAAGCTCCGGCCGCGCCGTCCCTCCTCGGCGCACGGGGCGTCGGGGTCGCGTACGTCGCCGGCGAAGAGCAGCAGCGGGTACCCGTAGCAGTCCGCGATCACGACTCCGGTGAACGGCCGCGCCGGCCGCACGTACGGACGGCCGTCCGGGCCCAGACCGTACCGGGCGCCGTCGTCCGCCACCACGAACCGGCCGCCGTCGGCCGCCCGCTGGACCGGCGCGCGCAGCGGGAACTCGTCGCGTACGGCCGCCCGCCCGGCCGAGGTCGCGCCCTCGGCCACCGCGAAGGTCAGGCCGAGGGCGGCCCCCGCGAGCAGCCCCACCCCGAGCCCGTGCACCAGGGCCGCGCCGAACCGCCGCGCCTGGCCGGGCCCGCGAGAGCCCCTCCCGTCCGCCGAACCGGCCGCGGCGCCCGCCTCTCCGCGGACGACGGTGGCGCCGAGCACGGCGCCGCCGACCGCGAAGGCCAGGATCATGACGCCGGAGGCGTCGAAGAACACCGTGCCGCCCACGACCGTGGCCATCCCCGCCGCGAAGAGCCCCGCCAGCCCCTTCCACACCCAGCGCCCGTACTTGCGGCGGGGCAGCGTGGGGAACGCCATCGTGGAGGGGCCGGGCTCGGCCGTGACGCCGATGACGGCGAGGGTGACGGCCACCAGGATCCCGTAGAGCGCGCCGACGGTGAGCCACCCGACCACCTCGGGCATCCCCGCGAACGGCAGGTCGGTGTACGTGTCCCGGGCGAGCGGGCGCGTCCCGCCGACGATCGCGGCCGGCACGGCGACGCCGGCGAGCGACAGCAGGACCTTGCGGCGCAGCGGCACGGTCGCGCGGGACAGGGCCGCGTACCCCGCGCACAGTCCGGCCAGGATCGCGGTGGTCGCGGCCGGCGCCACGGGCCCGGCGCCGGCCCGCCATGCGAGGAGGCAGGACGTCAGCGCCACGGCCCCGAGGAGCAGCAGCGGCCCCAGTGGACGCAACGGCCGCGGCAGCGCGGTACCCAGCTGCCACCAGGCGAGGTCGGGGGCGCCGCGCCGTTCCAGGTGCCGGGCGAGGAAACGGAGCAGGCGCACGGCCTCGTCGCTGTCCCAGCGGGCCGAGGTGCGGAACGAGGCGGGGACGAAACCGTCCAGCAAGTGCCGTTCCACCGCGGCCGGTTCGTCGAACCCGGGGCGGTGCAGGAGCTCGCCGGGGTCGGCGCCGGGGTCCTCGTACACCGAGCGGGCCATCGCCACCATCAACGGGCTCGCCAGCACCTGCTCCAGGCACCGGGCCCTGGAAGTGTTCGGATGGCGCCTGACGTGTTCGAGTACGGGGTCCCAGGCCGTGGCACGTTCCCCGGCCGGTCCCCGCACGGGCCGGGCGGTGCGCGCCAGGTACCCGGCCGCGTCCTCGAAGTCCAGCGGGCGCAGTTCGACGACCGAGGCCGCCGTCAGTACGTCACCGTCGGCGACGACCTCCGCGTAGACGCCGCCGCGGCAGGTCAGCAGCAACGGGGAGCCCGCGTCGAGTTCCGTGTTGAGGCGCCATACGGCCCGGGCGCGCAGCGGTTCGGCCAGTTCGTCGAGGCCGTCCAGTACGGGGAGGATCCGCCCGGCGGCCACAAGTTCCTTTGCCAGTGCGGTTCCTGACGCCCCCTCGGGCCCGAGCGCGGGGTATCCGGCCACGAGCCGGTCCGCCAGCCACCGGCGCAGATCCTGCCGGTGCGGGTCCCAGGTGGACGCCTGGAACAGCACGGGAACGGGATCGCCCGCACCGCGCCGCGCCAGCAGGTCGAGGAGGAAACGCACCGCGAGCACGGTCTTCCCGCTGCCGGGTTCGCCCAGCACGACCAGGCGGCGCGACGGAACGTACCCGAACACCTGGGAGACGTCGGCGAGTTGTCCGGCGATGTCGGGGCGCTCGGTGTCCTGGGCGGGCCATCCGACGGCCTCGTCGAGATCGGCCAGCCACGCGGGCGCCGGGGACCAGCGTACGGCGAGCGGCTCGGGGTCCTGGAGCCGCCGCAACCGCCACTCGGCCTGCCACTGGGCCCGCACGGCGACGGCCAAGTCCGCCGCGACACCGTCCAGTTGCACGCCGGGGGCGATCGAGGGCGCCGGTCGCCGCGTGTTGTGCACCAGCCCGGCCAGCGAGACGAGGAACCCGAGGACCGACAGCAGGGGGCCCGTCCCCGCGAGGCTCCCGTCCCGGATCACCACCGCCGCGAGCACCCCGGTGGCCAGCACCGCGCCCACCCACGAACCACGCCACCAATACCGCATCGCCACGCCCCCGTCCGCACCGCGCCGATGCCTCGCAGTGTCCCAGGAGGAACGCCGGGGCGGAGGACTTGCGCGGGTCTGATACGACTGGCGGCATGGGCATGGGGCGGGAATCGCGTACGGAGAAGGACGCCATGACGGTGGAGATCATGTTCGCGCTGGTCACGGCCGCGGTGCTGGCCGCTCTCGTGTTCGCGGCGTTCCTGGTTCCCACGCTGGTTGCCGACGTGTCCGGGCCGGTGCGGAAGAACCTTCTGACAGCGGGCGCCGCGCTCGGCGTCGTCGCCGCGGTGTGGCGGGTCGTGCGGGTGCTGCTGCGCTTCGACGCCCGCCGCCGGCTGGGCCGTTGACGTGTGCGGGCGGTCGCATTCCCTGCAACCCGTGAAAGTAACGCACCCCTTGTGTGTTTGTCGGGTCCCGCCAAGAGCACACGAGGGCCAGGAGGTTGATAACGATGGTTCCCCTGCTTCTGGTTCTTCTTCTGGCTCTGATCCTCTTCGGCGCGGGCTTCGCGCTGAAGGCGCTGTGGTGGATCGCGATCATCGTGCTGGTGGTGTGGCTGCTCGGCTTCCTGATCCGGCCCGCCGCGAGCGGCGGCCGCAAGGGCCGCTGGTACCGATGGTGACGCACGTCGTCTGAGCTCCGCGCAGGAGCGCGCGGACACACGAGCGGCACAGCGCCACGGGCGGTGGCGCGCGTGCCAAGGGGTGGGCCCGGCCTGGGACGGCCGGGCCCACCCCTCCGTCGTCCGGGCTCCGCGTCAGCCGGCCCGGGTCGCCGCGGCGGTGTCCGGGTGGAGGGCGAAGATCTGGTCGAGGCCGACAATGCGCAGGATGCGCAGGGTGTTGGCGGGGACGGCGGCCAGCGCGATGTCGGCGCCGGCGGCCCCGGCGTGATTGCGCGCGGCGATCAGGGCGCTGATGCCGCTGGAGTCGCAGAACGGCATCGCACCGAGGTCCAGGACCAGCAGGCCCCCCGGCCGCAGGACGACCGTGGGCAGCAGTTCGCGCAGCACCGGGGACGTGTCGTGGTCGAGATCGCCGACGATCTTCAGGACGGTGCCGGTCGCGTGCTCCTCGGTGAGGATCCTCAGCGGGCTCATGGCGTGCTCTCCGTCGTCGGAGCGGAAGCGGGCACGCCGAGAGCGAGCAGCGCGGTGTCGTCGTCGAGACCTTCACCGAGACCGCTCAACAGGCCGCCCAGCGAAGCGATGACGGACTCGGCGGAACCGGTGTGCCCGACCGCGAAGTCGCGCAGCGCCTCGTCCCCGAAGAGTTCCGAGCGGTCGGGCCCGGTGCGGGCCTCGATGAGGCCGTCGGTGTAGAGCAGCAGCGTGTCACCGGGGGCGAGGCTCGTGGTCGCGGTGGCGAAGCGCGGATCGGGCAGGACGCCGACGAGCAGGCCGCCGGGGGTGGGCAGGAACTCGGCCGTGCCCTCGGCCCGCAGGACGAGCGCCGGCGGGTGGCCTCCGGAGGCGAGCCGGACGGTGACGTGCCCGGTGTCCTGATCGGGGTCCAGGACACCGAAGATGGCGGTGCAGAAGCGGGGATCGTCCCCCGAGTACCGCTCGTGCAGGACCTGGTTGAGCGTGGTCAGCGCGGCTATGGGCTCGGGGTCGTGCAGCGCGGCGGCGCGCAGGGTGTACCGGGTCAGCGAGGTGACGGCAGCCGCCTCCGGGCCCTTCCCGCAGACGTCGCCGAGGAAGAAGGCGAAGCGCTTGTCGTCCAGCGGGAAGACGTCGTAGAAGTCGCCGCCGAGCCGGTCGGGGGAGGCCGTGTGGTAGTAGCCCGCCGCCTCCATCCCGGGGATGTCGGGCAGCGTCGCGGGCAGCAGCGACTCCTGCAGGACGGCGAGCGCCTGTTGCAGCCGGGCCCGGTCGGCGCGGGCCTGCCGCGCGGACTCCTCGGCCACCCTGCGGCTGCGCAGCAGCTCCGTCTCGTAGGCGCGCCGGTCGGTGGCGTCGAAGATGTTGATGCGGGTCAGGAGCGGTGTCCCGCTGTCGCCGTACTTGACCACCCCGGAGACCAGGACCGGCAACCGGCCGCCGTCGGCCTGCTTCAGCTCCAGCGCCACCCCGCTGATCTCGCCCTGCATCCGCAGCAGCGGCGCGAAGTGCGTCTCGTGGTACAGCCTGCCGCCCACGGGCAGCAGATCCGTGAACCGCAACTGGCCCACCACCGCCTGCCGTTCGAGCCCCAGCCAGCCCAGCAGGGTGCCGTTGAGCTTCACGATGGTGCCGTCCATCAGCGTGGACACATACCCGCACGGCGCGTTGTCGTAGAGGTCCTCCGGGCTGTCCTCCAGGAGGGCGGCGAACGTCGCGGCCGCGGCCGTCTCGCCCTCGGTGCCCCCGGAGTCCGACCCGGTGCGGCACATCACCGCAGACCTGCCAGGAACGCCGTGATCGCCGCATTGGTGGAATCGGGCGCGGAAAGGTGCGGGCAGTGCCCGGTCGCGTCGAGCGTCACCAGCGTCGAGCCGGGGATCGCCGCGTGCACGTAGGCGCCGACCTCCCGGGGCGCGATGGCGTCCTGGGTGCACTCCAGGACCAGCGTCGGCAGCCGGACGTCCTTGAGATCGGCGCGGGCGTCCGAGAGGAACGTGGTCCGCGCGAAGACCCGCGCCATGTCCGGGTCGGTGGCGCAGAAGCTGTTCCTGAGCTCGTCCCCGAGCTCGGGCCGCTCGGGGTTGCCCATGATGACCGGGGCCATCGCGGCCGACCAGCCCAGGTAGTTCGCCTCCAGGGACTCCAGGAGCTCCGCGATGTCGCTCTCGCTGAAGCCGCCGCGGTACCCCTCGTCGTCGATGTAACGCGGCGAGGGGGCGACCATCACGAGCGCCCCGAAGCGTTCCGGTGCCTGCCGGGCGGCCAGCACGCCGACCATGGCGCTGACCGAGTGGCCCACGAACACCGCGTCACGCAGGTCGAGCTCGTCGCACACGTCCACCACGTCCTGCGCGTACCCGGCCAGCGAGCCGTAGCGCTCCGCCGAGAACGCGGTCAGGTCCGAGCGGCCCGAGCCGACGTAGTCGAACAGGATCACGCGGTGGTCGCGCTCCAGCGCGGGCACGGTCAGCCGCCACATGTTCTGGTCACAGCCGAAGCCGTGCGCCAGCACCACCGCCCGTCCGTGCGGGTTCCCGGTGACGGTGACGTTGTTCCTGCGGAGGATGTCCATGCCATCCATGATCGCAGCATCGCGGAGAGCTGCGACAACCCGGACCGTCCCCCTGTTTGTCGCCGGGGGCCGAGGGCAGGCGGGTGTCAGTGCTTGGGACCACAGGCGCATTCGTGGGAGCACTGTGCCCGGGATGCGGGCCCCGCTGCTTCTCACGGACTTCCCGGAAGCAGCGATAGGAGGAGACATCCTGATGGCCGTTCGCCGACTGCACGATGACGCACCCGAGACCGCAGAGGCATTCCGACGTCTCGCCGCCGCTCCCGAAGGCCCCGAACGCGACCTGCTCTGCCAGGAGCTGGTGGAGGCCTGGCTGCCCATGGCCCACCGCCTCGCCACCAAGTTCCGCAACCGTGGCGAGAACCTGGAGGACCTGAAGCAGGTCGCCGCCATGGGGCTGGTCAAGGCCGTGGACCGGTACGACCCCGCCCGCGGCGCCTTCGAGTCCTACGCGGTCCCCACGATCACCGGTGAACTGCGCCGCCACTTCCGCGACCACACCTGGGACGTACGGGTCCCGCGCCGGGTCCAGGACCTGCGCAACAAGGTCCGCGCCGCACGCCGCGACATCATGAACCGGCCCGGCCACGCCGGCGAGGCCAGCACGGAGGAGATCGCGGCGCAGACCGGGCTGACCCTGGACGAGGTGCACGACGGCATGGAGGCGCTGGAGAGCTACCGCTCCCTCTCGCTCGACGCCGAGAGCGGGAGCACCGAGGACGGGCTCAGCCTCGTCGACACCCTCGGGCACACCGAGACCGCGTACGACGTCATCAACGACCGCGAAGCCGCCAAGGAAGGGCTCAGGGCGCTGCCCGAGAGGGAGCGCACCATCCTCTACCTACGCTACTTCGAGGACATGACGCAGGCCGGCATAGCGGAGAAGGTCGGCATCTCGCAGATGCACGTCTCCCGCCTCATCAACCGCAGCTGCGCCCAGGTCCGCGACCACGCCAGCCGGGCGCCCGCCCACCGGCAGGCCGCGTGAGCGGTCCGCCGGCGGGCGCGGCCCCCCGTCACCCCACGCGGGACGCGGAGCTCTGACCGGAGCCGCTGCCGTCGTCCTCGTCGTCCTCCGGGACGTGCACGTCGAAGACATTGATGTTGATCTCGGTCACGTCGAGCCCGGTCATCGTCTCGACGGCGTCGATGACGCGGGCGCGGATCTCGTCGGCGAGTTCATGGATCAGTACGCCGTACTCGACCTCGACGTCGACATCGACCGAGACCTCTTCGCCGTCCACCCGCGCCTTGACCGAGCGTCCGGGGGAGGAGGATCCGGGCATCCGGTTCGAGACCGCGCCCAGAGCCTTCGACGCGCCCTTGCCCACCGAACGGACACCGTCCGTCTCCCGGATCGCGATGCCGGCGATGGTGGCCACGACACTGTCGGCGATGGTGGTCGTGCCGCGGGTGCCGGACTTCTGTCCACTTCCTGTCGTCGTGCTGCCGCTACCGATTCCGATGTCGGACATGACCGCCTCACAGTGAGTCGCCGGCACGGACGGGGGCGCCCGCCCGTGAGTTCCCCTCCCTCACTCTGCGCCCACCGGTCACGGTCTGCCATTCGAGTGAGCGCGCCCGAGGCGCCCGACCACGCCTTCCCACTCAGTCGCGGGGGAGGAGGGAGCCGAGCGGGCCGAGATCCAGGTTCAGGTCCTCCGGGCGCACCCCGTGCTGATCGCAGAGCTCCCGCATGCGTTCGTCGAGCAGCATGAGGGTCGTGCCGATCTCCTCGACCTGCTCGTCGCTCAGGTCCCCCTGCTCGACCCGCCGGATGGCCTGCCGCTCCATCAACTGCCGCAACAGCTCGACCACGGTCAGCACCAGGGCCACCAGGTCGTGCCCCATCTTCGCCGAGTCGAGCTCGACGCGTGCGCCGCCGGTACGCGAGCCGTCGCCGCGCGGATCCGTCACAGCGGACCCCCGTCCGCCCACGGCGCCGGCACGCGCTCGTTGACCGACGACAGGAGCGCGTGCAGCGACAGCCGTACGAGGGGCACCTCGGCGATCGCGATGACGAGATCGCCGCTCACCACCACCCCGGTGGCCAGCACCCGGTCCAGCAGATCGACCAGCGGCACCCCCAGCGGACCGCTCAGCGGCTCCGCACCGTCCCACGGCACCGCTTCCCGCTCCACGGCTACACCCCGCCGACGAACGAGTAGGGGACCCACGGCCCGGACAGCTCGATCTGCGCTCCCGTGCGCTCCCGCAACGACCCCACCACCCGCCTGAGTTCGTCCGCCCGCTCCGCGGCGACCAGATACGTGGCATTGAGTACGTGCACCCGCTGATCCCCCGCGAGAGCCGCACCGTGAGTACGGAGCCGACGGGACTCGGCGGCCAGGGCACGCAGCTCCGCGTCGACCGACTCCGCGACACCCAGCGCCTCTTCCCGGCTCCGCTCCCGCCGGTCCTGGTCGCCGCGCCTGCGGTTCAGATAGGCGAGACCGGCGCCCGGCGCCGGCCGGGCAGGGCCGGCCGCGGTCCGCACCGGGACGGGATCCGGACGCTCCGGCGGCGCCGCCGGCCGGTACACCTTCACACCCCACTCGGTGTGGTGCGCGATGCGCTTCAGCGCCCCGTGGAAGCGCGCCGCCTCCTCGTCGAGGAGACCGCGGACCCGCTCGTCGTCGTGGTACAGCGTGGCGAGGGGCAGCGGGACCGCCGCGCCCCGGCCGGCCGCCGCCGTCACCACCTCGTGGTGGGCCCGCGCGTACCGCTCGATCTCCGCACGGTCCGACAGCCGCGACTGCCAGACCTCGTCGGTGAAGTCGGCGGCCCGCACCGTCTGGACCACCGCCGTCAGCGTTCCGGCGGTGAGCAGCCGCACCCGCTCGCCACCGGGCATGCCCGGCAGAGCGCTGAGATCGGCCGAGTTGACGGCGCGGGTGCCACGGCACACGGCGAAGACGTACGTGGCGCCCGCGCCCGGCATCCGCGCGGCGGGGTCCGGGAGCTGGGCGTGGTCGGGGTGGTTCATGTCTTCCGGTGCTCCTCTTCGCTGGTCGCCTCCTGCCGCGCCGCCCGGCCGTCCGGCGCCTCCTCCAGCGCCTCCAGCCGCTCGCGCAGCTCGCGGTTCTCGTCCTCCAGCGCGTTGCGCGAGGCCCGTGAGCTCAGCGCCGGATCGGTCTCCCACCAGTCGATGCCCGCCTTCTTCGCGGTGTCGACGGAGGCGACGAAGAGCCGTAGGCGGATGGTGAGCAGCTCGATGTCGAGCAGGTCGATCTTGATGTCGCCTGCGATGACGATCCCTTTGTCCAGGACACGCTCAAGGATGTCGGCCAGGTTGGTGGAGGCAGGGCCGGGCACCGGCTGCCCCTCCGGCCGGAAGTCGAGGTCGGTCACCGTGACGCCCCCGGCCGTCGCCTACGGCTGGGCCGCCGCGGCTCCTCCCACTCGTCCTCGTCCTCACCGTCCTCATCGTCCTCGTCGTCGGTCTCGTCCTCGTCCGTCCCGTCGTCCTCGGCTGCCTGGTCCGCGTCCTCCTCCTCTCCTTCTTCGCCGGGCTCCTCTTCATCGTCCTCGGCGTCTTCGTCGTAGTCGTCGTCCTCGTCGTCGCTCGCGTAGTTCTCGTCCGCGTCGTCGTCCTGCTCGCCGTCCTGGTTCTCGGCGGCCTCCGACTCCTCCTGCTCGACGGCGTCCTCGTGGGAGAGGACGACCTCGCCGTCCCTGATCTCCCCGCGCCACCCCTCCGGGTCCTCCTCGGTGAGAGTGACGTACCGCTGGAAATGCTTGAAGTCCAGCCGCAGACGGCGCCCCTGGGCACGCCAGAGGTTGCCCGTCTTCTCGAAGAACCCGGACGGGTAGTACTCCACGACCAGCACGATCCGCGTCAGGGTCGGGGCCAGCTCGTGGAAGCTGACGGCGCCGCGGGTGGTGCCCTTCGCGCCCTCGGAGGTCCACACGATGCGGTCGTCGGGGATCTGCTCCTGCACCGTGGCCTTGAAGCTGCGCGAGGACGGCCCGACCTTGACCTTCCAGTCGCTCTGCGTGTCGTCGCTCTTCGACACATCGCGGACGCCCTTGGTGAAGCCGCTGAACTCCTCGTACTGCGTCCACGCGTCGTACGCGGTGCGCAGCGGCACCCCCACGTCGAGCACCTCGATGATGTTCATGACCTTGCTGTCACCGGACTTGCGACTGCCCTTGCCGCCGCCGCCTCCACCGCCGCCGAAGACGTCCTTCGCCTTGCCCACGACCGCGTCCTTGGCGTTCTTGGCCTTGTCCGAGACGAACGCCTTGACCGGAGACTCGCCCTGGAGCACGCGCGAACCGATGGAGGCCAGCGAACCGCCGTTCTCCGCCGCGTCGCCCAACTTCCCCGTCAGGTCGGTGAGTTTGTCGCCCGCCTTCTCCGACCACTGCTGCACCTGAGCTTCGGCGAACTTCGACAGCTCGTCCTTCAGCCGGCCGATCCCCGACTCCTCGGACCCCGCGGACTCGTCCCTGTCGTTCTGTGCCATGGCCGGCTACCTCCGCCGATCGGCGCGCCTGGAGGTCGCGCGCTTCGCTGACGCCGACTTCTTCGCGGCGGCTTTGTTGGGGGTCGCTTTCTTCGCGGGTGCTGTCTTCTTGGCGGCGGTCTCCTTCGCGCCCCCGGTCGTCCTCTTCGCCGGGGCGGCCTTCTTGGCGGCGCCCTTCTTCGCGGGGGCCGACTTCTTCGCGGCGGGCCGCTTGGCCGTCGACTTCTTCGCAGGCGCGGCCTTCTTCGCCGGGGCGGACTTCTTCGCGGGTGCCTTCCTGGCCGGCGCCGACGTCTTCGCGGCGCTCTTCTTCGCCGGAGGGGACTTCTTGGCCGGGGCCGACTTCTTGGCCGGGGCCGCGTCCCGCTTCGGGGCAGAGGGCTTCTGCGGTGTCCGCGGCTTCCGGGCCGACCGTGCGGGCGAGGCAGGTGCTCTCCTGCGCCGGGGCGGCGGCGGGGGCGCTTCGTCCTCCTCGTCCTCTGCCTCCTCCGCGTCCTCGTCCTCCTCGTCGGGATCGGGCCGGGCGTCGTCGAAGGAGTCGTCCTCGTCGGCCTCGTCGTCGTAGCCCTCGTCGTCCGGTTCGTCCTCGGGCCGGTCGGTCGGCTCCCCGTACTCCTCGTCCTCGTCCGCACCCCCCTCCGAGTCCTCGTAGTCGTCGTAGCCCTCGTCGTCGTACCCCTCGTCGTCGTCCTCGACGTTCTCGTCCTCGTCGTCGTCCTCGTCATCGGAGCCCGCCCCGGTGAGGCGGGCCGTCCGGTCGCCGAGGGCGTCGGCCAGGGTGTTCATGCTCCGGTTGGCCGCGGCGGTCAGGGCCTGCCGGCCCGCGCCGAGCACCTCGCCCCTGAGCTGGTCCTGCAAGTCGGCGAACTGGGGCATCTCGCCGAGCTTGCGCATCCCCAGGGCCGCCAGCTGACGGGGTTCGAGGGCGAACCGCCGCCCCGCCAGATAGGTCGCGACGCTCAGAGCCAGCCGGCCCTTCTTGGTCCGGCCCAGTACATATCCGCCCACGACGGCTGTCGCGAGCGCCACTTTGCTCTGGTCGTCCATGCCTGTCACCTTCTGTCTGCCGGCGCCGGGCCGGTCTGGGCGGCGTACAACCGGTCGAGCAGCCGCTCTTCTTCGGCCTCGAACTCGGCCAGGGAGATGTGGCCCTCGTCCAGGTCCTGGTTGAGCGCGGCGAGCTGCGCGCGTACCACGCCCGGGTCGTAGAGCTCCCGCTCGGCGGCGTCCTGGAGCCGTTCGGCGACCCACACGACGCCACGCGCCGGAGCGAGGGGGAGCAGCAGCACCCCGCTGATCAGCCCCATCGTCATCCCCCGCCGACCGCGAGCGACGGGGCCTGCGGACGGGTGGCGACGAAGCTGTAGCAGGGGAGCGGCCCGACCAGCCGGAGTTCGACGTGGTCCCGGTGCACGGCGGCGAACCGCTCGGCCGCGGCGCGGAACCGGTCGGTGTCCGCACGGGCCACGAGGAACGACACGTTGAGCGCGCACCCCTGCACATCGGGGCCGGTGGCCACCGCGCGGGCCATCGAGGCGAGACTGTGCAGCGCCTGCCGCCCGGCCTCGGCCGCCCGGCGGGCCAGGGCCGAGGCGACGGCCTCGCCCAGCCGCACGTCCGCCTGGTAGCCGGGGCGCCTGCGCGCCTCGTCACGCAGTCGCCGCACGGTCGCGTCACCATCGACCAGCGCGGCCAGCGCGTCGTGCGCGGGCATGGCCTTGACGTTGATCTCGACATGCCCGGCGAGCCGCTCCAGCGCGGCGAGATGGTCCGGCTCCGCGGCGTCGAGCTGGGCCCGCAGCGCGTCCTCGTCCGGGGCCACCGCGCCGAAGCGCATCGGCAGGACCGGTCCGGCCCCGGCGAGCTCCGTCAGCAGGTTCTGATGGGCCATCAGGTCGCGCCGCCGGGCGCGCAGCTTCGCCGGGGCCGCGCTGACGACGGCGTTCACCTGGCCGGTGCCGACGGTGCGGAGCGCGGCGGGTGGGCTGCCGACCCCCGCCGCCCCCGCGGGCAGCGTGGTCCCGGCGTGGACGACCGCGTAGACGTAGAGTGCCTCGGTCGACATGCTCATGCCTCCGCTCTGCGGCGCCGGGCCGTGCCGCCGCTGCCGCTGCGGGCGGGGGCGCGACGCTTGCGCGGACGCTCGTACTGCTCGTCGTCCCCGTCGTCGGCTTCGTCCTGGTCGCGGTCGTCGCCGCCTCCGACCACCTTGCGCACGGTGTCACCGACGGACTCGGCGGCATCGCGGACCTTGCGCTTGCCGATCTTCTTGGCGGCACCGCCGCCGATGAGTTCGGGGACGGTCGTGCTGCCGGAGTCCCGTTCCAGGTCGAGGCGGTTGCACGCCTCCGCGAAGCGCAGATAGGTGTCCACGCTCGCCACGACTATGCGTGCGTCGATCTTGAGGATCTCGATGCCGACCAGGGAGACCCGCACGAACACGTCGATCACCATGCCCCGGTCGAGGATGAGTTCCAGCACGTCGTAGAGCGTGCCGGCGCGCGGAGCACAGGGAACGGTCTCGTCGGCGTAGGTCGTGGTCGTCATCAGGGTCCTTCCCCTCGTCGTACGAACTGGGTCACTCGTCGGCGGCGCCGCGCCGGTACCGGCGGAGCCGGCGGTACTCCAGGAGTTCGCCGTCCGGATCGAGCAGCACCTCGTAGGAGGCGAGCAGGCTCGTCGTGTCCGGGATGCGGGCCACTTCGAGGACGTCCACGACGACGCACCAGCCGTCGTCGTCGCAGCGCCGTACCGCGGAAACACCCTCGGTGCGGTGGCCGATCAGCCCTTCCAGGCTCTGGCAGGCCGCACGGGCGGCGTGGGAGGGCCCCTTCTTGGGCGCGGCTCGTCTCCGGGTCGCCGTTGGGGAGCCACCGGCTCGTGCTGAACGTTGCTCTGCCATGCCAACCAGTGTTGTCACTGTGGGGCGCGCCGCATCTTGGGAGAGCCACCCGATGGGCGGCACCGGGGAAGCGGCGGGCAGGGAGGAACCGCTCGGATGGCCGGCCCGGCCGGCCGGCTCAAGGACCCTGAGGGCAGGACGCCTTACGGCGTGGGGCTCTCCTCGAGAGCGAGCCCGGCGAGATGGTCACCGAACCCGCCGCGGGCGCGCGGGGCCAGGCGGCCCGAGGTGGCGACCGGGCAGTCGGCCGTGCGCAGGATGCGACGGCCCGCCGCGGTGAGCGCGGTGACGAGACCGTGGTCCTCGCTCACCGGCACGGGCGGGAAACCGCCGACGGCCAGGTAGGCGTCGGCGCGGACCCCCAGGTTCGCGCCGTGCACGTGGGGGTGGTGCCAGGGGCCGTGCGCCGGACGGGAGGCGAGGTAGTGCAGCTGGTGCCGGGCGGCCAGGCCGGGCACGTGCCGCGGCCAGCGGGTGACGTCGACGGTGCCGACGACCGCCTCCCACCCTTCGGCGGCGCGCGCGTGCTGGAACGCGAGCCAGTGGGGCGGCACGGTGCTGTCGGCGTCCGTCGAGGCGAACCAGACGCCCTCCGGGCCGCCGAGGAGCTCCAGGGCGCGGTCGGCCGCCGCCGCGCGGGCCAGCCCCACGGTGCGGCACGAGACCCGCACCACCTGGGCGCCCGCGCGCAGCGCCGCCGCGACCGTGCCGTCCGAGCAACTGTCCGCGGCGACCACCGTCACCACCCGGACCCGGCGCAGCGCGGGGTGGCGGGCGGCGGTACGGATCGCGTCCAGCGCGCCGGGGAGCAACGCCTCCTCGTTGTGGGCCGGGACGAGGACGGCGAGAGCGCGGGGTCTCACACCAGGCCCTCCGCGGCGGCGGGGGAGGGGGGCGCCGTGCCGTCGTCGAGGCGGCGGCCGAACGTCTGGAGGACGAAGTCCACCTCGCGGTGTTCGGCGGCCGGGGCGAGTTCGGGGAGGGACGCGAGGACGCCCGCCAGTTCGTCGCCGGTGCACAGGTGCTCGGCCACCGGGTGGTTCCAGTGCACGGTCACGAGGGTGCCGCCCGGCTCCAGGGCGTCGACCGTGCGCTTGAGCAGGACGGCCAGTTCGGCCGGGTCGAAGTAGTACAACAGCTCGGACAGCACGACGAGATCGAAGGTCCCGGCGGGCCATTGCTCCGGCAGAGTGAGATGGCGTACCTCGACGTGCGGCAGGTCCCGGGTCCTGCGCGCCGCCGTGTCGACCGCGGAGCGGACCCGGTCGCAGGCCAGGAGCGAGTCGCAGCGCTCCGCGAGGCGCACGGTGAGTTCGCCCACCGAGCAGGCCGGCTCGAAGGCGCGGCGGAAGCGGGGGCGGGGGAGCGCGGCGAGCGTGAGGTCGTACTTGCGCCGCTCGTACCAGCGCTCGGCCAGATGCCAGGGGTCGGGCGCGGCGCGGTACATGTCCTCGAAGTACGAGGGCGGGGTGCTCACTGGAACAGGACCTCCGTGGGGCGCAGGTGATGGGCGAGCTCCTCGGGCGGCAGCACCGCCGCCTCCTCGGGGCCGGGTCCCAGCGGGTGGATCTGGGTGGTGAACCGGTCGATCGCCGCTCGTTTCGACGCCTGCACGCGCGCGGGGAGATCCACGCGCCGGGCCCGGTGCCACGGCACCCTCGGATCGTCCGGTGTCGCCCAGTGCCACATCCAGACCGGGTACAGCGAGCAAGGGGTGCCGGTACGGCGCGCGGCCGTGCGCGCCGCCCGGCCGGCCGCCTCGTGGTCGCCGTGCACATCGCCGGTCCACGGCGCGGCGACCAGGTCCGCGCCGTCGACCAGAGGCGCGAGGACGTCTCCGAGCCGCTCCTCGTGGTCGGCCACACCGGTGTCCGGTATCGCGAGACGGACGATCTCCGCCCGGCCGGCGCCGAGTTCGGCGAGGGCGGCGCGCAGCTCCTGGGCGCGCAGCCGGGCCAGGGAGGCCGGAGTCACGATCCGGCTGTCGGGGTGCGAGCCCTCGCCGTCGGTGATCGAGACGACCGTCAGCCGCACACCGCGCTCCGCCAGGACGGCCATCGTGCCGCCGAGGCCGAGCACTTCGTCGTCGGGGTGCGCGGCCACCACCATGACGTGGCCGCGCTCCGGCAGCAGCGCCGGAGGCATCGCCTCCCACCCGCTCCAGCCGCGCCAGACCGCCTCGTCGGTGCCGGGCGCCTGGATCGGGTCGGCGGGGCCGGTCTCCACCGGTTCGTCCGTGCGGCCGGCCCGTCCCGCGCTCACGGCGGGCCGCGTCACGCGGTCTCCTGCGGGCGGGCGAGGAGGGCGCCGAGTTCGGCGAGATTGCGCTCGCCGTGGTGCTGGCGCACGTAGACGGTCAGGTCCGCCACGGCGCGGGCGTGGAGCGGGTCGTGACAGAGCGGGCCCGCCCCGGTGGCGCGGCCGACCCGGGTCAGCACCTCGGAGCAGACGGACTCCACGAGGGCGCGGACCCGCAGCCCGCGTACGCGGGCCTGCCCGCTGCTGTCCGTGGGGTCCGCGTCGATCTCCGCCGCCGCCTGCCGCAGGACCGTGCCGGCCGCGTGCAGCTGTACGTCCACCGCTCCGAGGTGGGCGTCCGCGTGCGGGTCGGACCGCTGGGCCGCCGCGCGGCGCAGGGTGCGGGCGACCGCGACCGCGCCGCCGTACCAGCAGGCGGCCACCCCGATCCCGCCGTGCTGGAAACCCGGCCGGTCCACGTAGGACTCCACATCCCCGACGGCGACGGCGGGCACCTGGTCGAAGCGCACGTCAGGGGTGTCGCTGCCTGCCATGCCCACGGCCTGCCAGCTGCCGGCGACTGGTGCGCAGTTCTCCCCGTCGACGGCCGCGGCGAAGAGCCGCCTGCCCTCCGCCGTCCGCGCCGTGACCAGCGCGTCGGTGCAGCTGTGGGCGCCCGAACAGTACGGCTTCGCCCCGTTCAGGACCCAGCCGTCGCCGGAGCGGGTCGCTTCGAGCGTGGTGCCCGGCGGTTCGGCGGCCCAGACGCCCCAGCGCCGGCCGGGCCGGACGGGCGGGCCGCCGAGTTCGGCGAGGATGGCGAGCGCGTCCACATGCCCCTCGACCAGGCGGGCCAGACAGAGATCCTCCTCGGCGACGGACTGCAGGGCGGCCAGCCGCTCCGCGGTACGTCCGGAGCCGGGCAGCGGGAACTCCAGCTTCCCCCGGTCGATGAGGTCGACCACGGAGGCGAACCGCGCGGCGCTCTGCCGCCGGGCCTCGTCCGGCGCGATGCCGTCGCGGTCCCCGGCGCCCGGCTCGCTGCCCGCCGACATGTCAGGGGCCAACACACTGTCCGTCATGCGTGGTGATGTCCTTGCCACTCGTCCGGGGGCTCTGCGCCGCTCCCGGGAACGTTTCCTCTGCAACTCTGACGGCGGCGCGGCCGGAGGGCCGCGCCGCTGGGGTGAGACAGAACGGGTTGTGGCCCGGGTCAGGCGACCAGGGTCTGGTCGGCCTGTTCCTGGCCTGCCATGGCCGGGTGAGCCTCTGTGTCCGACAGGTCGACGGCCAGGAGGCGTTCCGCGGTGGCGAGAGCGTCCTCGATCTCGCGGGTGGCGGTGGTGACGCACAGCGTGTAGGAGACGTCCTCCAGGAGGCGCCGGTTCGCGACTGTGTCGTCCTCGACCAGCTGGAGGCGCGCCTTCGCGTAGCGGGAGAGCAGCGCGCTCAGCATCTGCGGGTGGGGAGTGATCATTCCGAGAGGCTCCTTTTTGTCAAAGCAACTCGCTCCCCGAGTGTCCCGCCACGCGCGTTTCATGCATGCCTGCGTCGTGGGACACGGGAGCGCGCGGGGGTCACAGGGGTGGACCGCGCCGGCCCTGCGGTCATTCGCCCTCCGCGTCCTCCTGGGCGACAGGGTTGGGCGTGATGGCGTCGGCGCTCTCCCCGCGCTCCCGGTCCTTCCTCTTCCGGTGACCCGGATCGGTCTCGGCCTCCTCGAACTCCTCCAGGACCTCCTCCGTCGCGGTCTGGGCCGGGCGGGGGGCGTGGTCGTCGTGGTGGTGCGTCATGGTGGCTCCTCTCATCAGGGGGGAAGGGGGCAGGGCCCGGGTCGTCAGGGCCGGGGCCCCTCTTGAGCAGTGCGGTGACGTTCGTTGTAGGCGCGGGCCGACCGGTCGTTCAGGGCGCTGCCCAGCGAACGCAGCCGTTCCCCGAGCGTGCGCGGGGCGGCCGGTTCGACGTCGATCCCCGGCCGCAGTCCGGGCTCGTCCACCGCCGAGGGCAGCAGCGCGTTCACGGCATGGCTGAGCCGCGCGGTGAGGACCGGGGCGAGGCCGTGCGCCTTGTCGGCGGCGCGGGCGGCGGGGGTGAGGACGAGGCGGACCCGCCGGCGCTGCACGGCGGCGACGATGCGGTCGGCCGCGCGCTGGGCGTCCATCGAGACCAGCGGGGTGCCGGCGAGCGCGGAGAACCAGGCGAACTCGCGGCGCCGGTCACCGCCGAACACGGCGTGCAGGTGCGAGCCGGTGCGCATGAGACCGGGGTGCACGGCGGTCACGGAGACACCGTCGCGCGCCGCCTCCACGTGCAGCCCCTCGGCCAGGGCGCCCACCGCCGCCTTGGCGCAGGAGTACGGCAGCAGATGTGGCACCGCGAGCAGCCCGCCCACGGAGCCGATCAGGGCCAGCCGCCCGCCGGCCCGGCTCTCCCGCAGGTGGGGGAGGGCTTCGAGGCTCGTGTGGAGGGCGCCGTCGAAGATGGTGCTCATCGCGTCGTCGAAGCCGTCCGCGCCGACGGTCTCGGCCGGGGCGACCTGGATGATCCCGGCGTTGGCGACGACCACGTCCACGCCCCCGCAGGCCTCGGCCGTCTGCCGGAACAGGTCGGCGACGCTCTCCCGGTCGCGCACGTCGGTCACGGTGGTGCGCACGGCGGCCCCGGGGCGCCGCTCCTGGAGCAGGTCGGCGGCGCGCTTCAGCTCGGCCGCGTCCCGGGCGGCGAGTGTGACGGAGCAGCCGCGGCGCAGCAGTTGGTCCGCGACGAGCAGGCCCAGTCCGCGCGAGCCGCCGGTGACCACGGCGCAGAGGCCGTGCAGGGGCCCGGACGGGTGCGGGGGCAGCGATGCCGGCATGGAGGACAACTCCCTGTCTTCTTCGAGGGGAGGGGAAAGTTATGAGGAGGAGCAAATAACGGAGGGCAAACAACGGTCCGGCGGGGCCGCCCGCAACGCGGGGCCCCGGTCGAGGGGGCGGGGGCCGCCGTCCCGTCCCCGACCGTCGCCTTCTGCGCTGAGTACCCATAGGTCGCACGGGCAATCCGGTGGTCGCTGAGCGCCCGGCGAGCGGGTTCATCCGGCCTTGGAGTCACCTTAAGTCCGGCCGGGAATCGGCGCACCGCCGTGCCGGAGTCGCTGGTGGGAGGGGCTTTCTCTGCGGTGAGCTGGGCCGAACGGGTTTGAGAAGTCACTCGCAGGACACCCAGTGCAGTGGCCGCCCGGCGACGAACGGAAGATCTGTTCGAGTCCGGGCTTCCCACTGAGAGAGAGGACCCGTCATGTTCAAGGCCATAGCTGATGTGCTGCGCGCGATCGGCGGCGCCATCGCCACCGTCGTCACGCTCCCCTTCCGCGCAGTCGCGCGACTCTTCGGCGGCGCCTCTGCCAGTGCGAACGGTCACCACTGAGAACCATGGCACCGCCGGCGGCACGAGAGCGGCGGGCGAGAAGAAGAATGAGAAGGGGCGGACACATGACCACCGTGACGGCGCAGGACCAGACACAGGTACCGGCCCCACAGGCGGAGCAGGACCTGTTCGAACGCGCCTATGCGGACCCGGCCTCGCTCGCGCCGAAGGACGCGCGAGAGGTCGGCAGGCGGTTCTTCGACCGGCTCACCGAGCTGGAGGAGGGCACGCACGAGTACCAGTACGTGCGCAACTGCCTGATCGAGATGAATCTGTCGCTCGTGCGGTACGCGGCGTCGAGGTTCAGGCACCGCGGCGTCCAGGAGATGGAGGACATCGTCCAGGTCGGCACGATCGGCCTGATCAAGGCGATCGACCGGTTCGAGCTGACGCGCGAGGTCGAGTTCACCTCTTTCGCCGTCCCTTACATCACCGGTGAGATCAAGCGGTTCTTCCGCGACACCTCCTGGGCCGTACACGTGCCGCGCCGGCTCCAGGAAGCGCGCCTGGAACTGTCCAGGGCCACCGAGGAGCTGCGTACGCGGCTCGGGCGCTCCCCCTCGACCGCGGAGCTCGCCGAGCTGATGCAGTTGGAGCCCTCGGAGGTCGCGCAGGCCCAGATGGCGTCCAACGGCTACAACAGCGTCTCCCTGGACGCCGCGGTGAGCGGCAAGGACGACGAGGCCGACACGATCCTCGCCGACTTCATCGGCTTCGACGAGAGCCGCTTCGAGCTGGTCGAGAACTTCCACGCGCTCGCCCCGCTCATCGCCGACCTCGACGAGCGTGAGCGCAGGATCATCCATCTGCGCTTCGTCGAGGAGCGGACCCAGCAGCAGATCGCCGACGAGCTGGGTTACTCGCAGATGCACGTCTCCCGGCTGATCACCCGTGTGCTGGGCAAGCTGCGCGCCGGTCTGCTGACGACCGACTGACCGCCCCGACCGGTCCGGCCCCCTCCTCGCCCCCGGTCTGTGACAGACCGGGGGCGAGTGGGTAGAGCTGCTGAAACGGGGTACCGAAACATCGCAAACCGGTATGAGACAGGAGGCTGTACGTTGACTTCCAAGGCCAAGGCCACCACCCCCCGCTACACCGTCCCCGGCATCACGGTGCAGGACGCCGCCTCGGTCATCGAGGTGCTGCAGCAGCGGCTGCACAGCCTCAACGACCTGCACCTGACGCTGAAGCACGTCCACTGGAACGTGGTCGGCCCGCACTTCATCGCGGTGCACGAGATGCTCGACCCGCAGGTCGACAAGGTCCGCGACATGGCGGACGACGTCGCCGAGCGCCTGGCCGCCCTGGGCGGAGTCGCGCAGGGCACCCCCGGCTCCCTGGTCGCCGCCCGCACGTGGGAGGACTACAGCGTGGGCCGCGCCGACGCCATCTCCCACCTCGGCGCCCTCGACATCGTGTACACGGGCCTCGTCGAGGACCTGCGTGCCGCGGTCAAGACCGTCGGGGAGATCGACCCGGCCACCGAGGACCTGCTGATCGGCCAGCTGCGGGACCTGGAGCAGTTCCAGTGGTTCGTCCGCGCCCACCTGGAGACCGCGGGCGGCACGCTCACCACCGCTGATGCCACCACCGAGAAGGAGGCCGCGAAGTCGGCGTGACGCCGCGCGCGGCTCAGCCTCGCACTCGCGGAAGGGGGCACGACCGATCACCGGTCGTGCCCCCTTCCGCATGCTGTGGGCCGTTGCGGGGAACGCGCCCGCGCGGCCGCCCCGATGCCGTGTTTGTTCCGACCGGACCAGGAGAATCGCCAGCCATGACCACTCCGACCGCCCGCGCCGGCGTCTTCGTACCCCGTCTGCTGCGTTCCTGTCTCGACGCGCTCGACCGCGTCGAGAACGCCGAGGCACTCGACCGCGTCGTGACGCCCGTGCAGAAGGCCGTCCGGGCACTGCCGCTCGGCTCCCTGCGCGACGTGCTCCACGGCCGCCAGCTCGGCCACCCACTCCATCCCGTCGCGGTGCAGGTGCCGATGGGCGCCTGGATCTCGTCCGCCGTCCTCGACGTCGTGCCCGGCGCGCGCCGGCCGGCCCGCGTCCTCGTCGGCCTCGGAACCGTGGCGGCGCTGCCCGCCGCGCTGGCCGGCTGGGCGGACTGGGCCGAGCAGCACGAGCAGCAGATGCGCACCGGCCTGGTGCACGCCACCGCCAACATCGCCGCCGTCTCCCTGTACGGCGCGTCGTTCGTCGCGCGGGGACGCCACCCGCTGCTCGGCCGGGCGCTCGGGCTGGGCGGGCTGGCCTGTGCGGGCGTCGGCGGCTACATCGGCGGGCACCTCGCCTACCGGCAGGCCGCCGGGGCCAACAAGACGGAGCCCGTCCCCCATCTCGTCGAGCCCGGCTGGCACCGGCTCGGCCCGGTCGCCGAGCTGACGCCCGGGAAGCCGGTGCGCCGACTGCTCGGGGAGGTGCCGATCGTGGTGGTGCGCGGTGAGGACGGCGCCGTCGACGTGCTGGCCGACCGGTGCAGCCATCTCTCGGGCCCGCTGTCGGAGGGCGAGGTCGCCGACGGCTGCATCACGTGCCCCTGGCACGGGAGCGTGTTCCGGCTCGCCGACGGTTCCGTCGCCCGGGGCCCGGCGACCGCGCCGCAGCCGTGTTTCGAGACCCGGATCGAACCGGACGGCGTGCTCGCCGTGTGTCTGCCCGGAGCGGGCTGAACGGAGGACCTGGCACGTATGCAGATCAACTGCCTTATCCTCGACGCCGCCGACCCCGAGCGGCTCGCCGCCTTCTGGTCCGAGGTGCTCGGCAGGCCCGTCGTGGGCCGCACCGGGCCCTATGTGTGGCTGCGGCGCGAGAACGGTGTGGGAATGGGCTTCCAGCGCGGCGCGGAGCCCAAGACCGGCAAGAACCGGCTGCACCTCGACATCGCCGCCCCCGACCCCGCCGCCGAACAGGCCCGCATCGAGGAACTGGGCGGGCGCAGGCTCACGGAGTACGACGACGGGGGCTTCCTCGTGATGGCGGACCCCGAGGGCAACGAGTTCTGCGTCATCCCCGAAGGCTCCGTCGGACTCGACGACGAAGGGCGGGCGCACTACCTCGGCTAGCTCCTGCTGCCGAGGCGGCGCGCCCGCCCTCCCTTCGACGGCTGGGTCAGCCCACCAGGTCCGGTGCGCGCAGCATCTCCGGCGGGATGCCCCAGGCGTCGACGAGGTCGGTGGCGATCGGCCGGACCTTGCGGCAGAGATCGTTCACCTCACGGCTGATCGCCTTGGACCGCTGGGCGGAGAGCCTGCCGTGCTCCATGAACCAGGCCCGGTCCGACTCGATCGTCGTCAGGGCGAAGAGGTCGCACAGCAGCCCCAGCGCCACCTTGTTGTCGCCGTCGGGCACCGCCCGCACCTTCTCCACGAACGCCTCCAGGACCAGCCGTTCGACGTGCGCGCGGGCCACGGCGATGACGTGGTCCTGCACCTCCGAGAAGACCGCGCCCGGACTGGCCTTCCGGTCGATGCCGCGCTTGAGCCGGCGGGCCGCGCCGGCCAACATGTGCTCCTCACGGAAGCGGAGCATGGCGAGGTGGTACTCCGAGTCGAGCAGCCCCGCCTCCTGGTCCCACCGGTCGCCGCCGGGCAGCAGGTCACGTACCCGTTCGAGCAGCTTGTGCGCGGACGTCTTCTCGATGACCGTCTCGACGGCGAGACCGGTGACGTACCGGACCATGTCGAGCTGGTCCATGTCCCCGAACTCGCTGGCGTAGCCGGTGAGCAGCCCCTTCGCCACGAGCTGGAGCAGTACGTGGTTGTCGCCCTCGAACGTCGTGAAGATGTCGCTGTCCGCCTTGAGCGCGGCGAAACGGTTGACGGCGAGGTAGCCGGCGCCGCCGCACGCCTCGCGGCACTCCTGGATCACACGTGTGGCGTGCCAGGTGCCGAGCGCCTTGGTGCCCGCGGCCCGTGACTCCAGCTCCCGCCTGCTCTGTTCGTCGTCCTTGACGCCGGAGAAGACCTCGTGCAACTCCGTACGGACGACGTCCTGGGCGAAGTGCAGCGCGTAGGTGTGCGCCAGGAGGGGCAGCAGGCGGCGCTGGTGCAGACCGTAGTCGAGGAGCACCTGCTCCTGCGCCTCGGAGTCCGCCTTGAACTGGCGGCGCCGCTCCGCGTACTTCGTGGCGACGGCGAGCGCGACCTTGGCGGCGTTGATCGCGCCGCCGCCCACGCTGACCCGGCCCTGGACGAGCGTGCCGAGCATGGTGAAGAAGCGACGACCGGGGTTGTCGATCGGGCTCTCGTAGACGCCGTCCTCGGTGACGTCGGCGAACCGGTTGAGCAGCGCCTCCCGCGGTACCCGCACGCCGTCGAACCGGATGCGGCCGTTGTCCACGCCGTTGAGGCCCATCTTGCGGCCGTCGTCCTCGATCCGTACGCCCGGCGCGACCTCACCGTCGACCCGGATCGGGACGACGAAGGCGTGCACGCCCTCCGACTTCCCGCCGACCTCCAACTGGGCGAAGACGACGGCCAGTTCGGCGTGGCGGGCGGCGTTGCCGATGTAGTCCTTGCGCGCATGGTCACCTCCGGTGGTGATGACGAACTCCTGGCTCGTCGCGTCGTACGTGGCGACGGTGCCGAGCGCCTGGACGTTGGAGCCGTGGCCGGTCTCGGTCATCGCGAAACAGCCCATCAGCTTCCCGGTGATCAGGTCCGGGAGGTAGGCCTTGTGATGGCGCTCGGTGCCCAGTTGCAGGAGAGCGCCGCCGAAGAGCCCGAACTGCACGCCGACCTTCACGAGCACCGACAGGTCACCGTAGGCGAGGGTCTCGAACGCGGCGATCGAGGCGCCGATGGAGCCGCCTCCGCCGTACTCCTTCGGGAAGCCCATCCCGGTCTGGCCCGTGGCCGCCATCTCGACGACGAGCGCGCGCACGCGTTCCCGGTACTCGTCGAGACCGAGCTCCTCGGCGTCGACGAGGACGGAGGCGGACCTGACCAGGTTGGTGCGGACCAGGTCACGGATGTCGGCGTACTCCCCGTCGAGCAGCCCGGTGAGAGCCGGGACGTCGACGACGGGTTGCGCGTAACCGCTCGGAGGCGGGGCGATTTCGGTGGACATGCCGCTCGGTTACCCGTCCGTAGGACGATCAAGCAGCTCGTCGATGCGGCGCAGCGCCTCGTCGCGGCCGCCGGTCAGACCCAGGATCTCGGAGACGCCGGTGATGTCGAGGAGGCGCCGGACCGCGCTGCCCTCGGTGACGGCGAGGACGAAGGGCCGCCGCTCCTGATCGTGCTGGGCCTTCGCCCGCAGGATAAGGTTGAGCAGGGTGCTGTCGGCGAAATCGAGTACGCCGAGGTCCAGCAGGGTCGCGTCGGTGCCGGCGTCGGTGCGTGCGCGCTCGAAGACCGCGGTCACCTCGTCACCGTCCTCGATGTCGATGTCATGGCGCAGCATGACGACCGCCACCCGGTCCCGCCGGGTGAACTCGATGTTCTCGCTGTCAGGGACCATGCCCCGACCCTGTCATATGCCAGGGCCTCTCAGGTACGGGACCGCGGTGTTCTTCGATCCCCGATTGTCTGCTAAAAGGCCAGGTCCGAGCCGGTTTTCACGAGTGTGAACGCGAGCCGGGCGAGTTGGCCGTCCGTGCGGGTGTGCGGATAGCAGCGCTGGGAAAGCGGGTGGAAAGCGACGATGAAGTGCGGTGTTTGCACGTGTACAGAGAGGATCACGTCTTGATGAGTGTTCCCGAGACACCTGCTCCGGAGCGCACGACATGTGCGCAGGCCCGGGCGGAAGTCAGCTGGGTTCTCATGGAAGTGTGCTGCGGTCTTCCCCTGCGGGAGGCGCGGCGTCTGCACGACGACGCGCTTCTCGTGGCCACCGAGCTGACGGCCAACGCGATTCGGCACGCAGGGGGAACGACGGCCTTCGAAGCCGGCCTGCAGGGCGACTCTCTCTGGATGTGCGTGAGTGATCGCAGCGCGGAGGTGCCTCGCCGGGTCGTCTCGGAGCCGAGCGAGCCGGGCGGGTTCGGCTGGCTGGTGATCGAACGGCTCAGCTCGCATGTGTCGGTCGATGTGGGGCCCCGCGGCAAGACGGTCACGGCACTGCTGGAACTGCACGCCCACCCGGGTCCCGCGTGACCCGGGCGGGGGCGCCGAACAGGTCAGGCAGCCGTTGACTCACCGCCCGAACGGGCCGCGGCGGCACGCTCCAGCACACGATCGGCCGCCATCAGGGCGTCGCGCACGGTCCGGGTCCCGGTGCTGGTGCACAGCGTGTAGGTGACGTCGTCGAGCTGCCACTGCAGTTCCTGCGTCGGACGCTCCGAGAACCGCAACTGCACGTCGGCGTAGCGGCTCAGCAGGGTCCGGATGAACTTCGGGTCGGGGTTCAGCACGAGACGCTCCCTGTTCTGTTGTCCGGCGGCTGGGATCGACGGAACATCGAATGCCCGGAAATTCCACGGACATGCTCACCGCTTGCGCGCACAGATCAGGCCGCGCTGCTGCGGGTGGGCTGTGCCACGCACGCGGCCTCGTGTGCCGCGCTGCGCGAGACGAACCACACCGAACAGCAGGCGGCCTCCAATTCGGCTTCCGCGTCCAGGAGACCCAGGGAGTCCCAGGCGTACAGGGCGTCGCAGGGGTGTTCCTGGCTGCGGACTCTCATCTGTGTTCCTCGCTCATCGGCCGTCGGTGTGCCGTCCGGTGCGTCCGGTACGGCTTCTTCCGGATGCCCCGGATACCGCCGCCGACGCCCGTGAGCCAGGCCACTCCTTGATCAACGGCGACGCAGCCGGCCGAGCCACTGGCGGGCCTGGGCCCGCCTGCGCGGGTCCGCCGCGGTGCGGCGCGCCGTCGCGATGTTCCGCCGCCCCTGCGGACTGCGGCCGTACTGCTTGATCCGGTTGAGGATGCCGGCCATGACGCCTCCACGGTGCCGTTCGGTACGGTCCGCGACGGTGCGTCGCGGCTTGTGTTGCGGCTACCCGTGAAGCGGGCCGGAACACGGCCGAAGGACGTCCTCTTGCGGCGTTCCGCGCCGGCGGCGGTCAGGAGGACTGCCGCACCTGCTGAAGGTCCGCCTCGTCCCAGGCGCTGGTGTCCCGGGGCTCGACGAAGAGTTCCTCCTCGTCCGGATGGCCGCCGCTGATCGCGCGCTGCCGGGCGATCTCGGCGTCGAACTCGAGCCCCAGCAGGATGGCCAGGCTGCTCAGCCAGAGCCAGACGAGGAAGACGATGACGCCCGCCATGGTGCCGTACGTCTTGTTGTAGGACGCGAACCCGGCCGCGTACAGGGTGAACCCGGCCGACGCCACGAGCCAGACGAGCAGGGCGAGACAGCCGCCCGGTGTGACCCAGAGCCAGCCGCGTCCCTTGACGTTGGGGGCCGCCCAGTACAGCAGGGCGATCATCAGCACCAACAGGACCGCGAGCAGCGGCCACTTGGCCACGGACCACACGGTGAGCGCGGTGTCTCCCACGCCGAACACGGAGCCGACCCGCCGGGCGACCCCGCCGGTGAAGACGACGACGAGGGCGCTGAGCGCGGCGAGCAGCATCAGGGCCAGCGTGATGCCGAGACGCAGCGGCACGACCTTCCACAGCGGCCGCCCTTCCGGCACGTGGTAGATCTGGTTCGCCGTGCGCATGAACGCCCCGACGTAACTCGACGCCGACCACACGGCGAGCACGATGCCGACCACGGCCATCACCGAGCCGGTGCCCGCGCGACCCTGCAACTGCTCGACCGCGCGGGTGAGGATCTCCCGCGCGGCGCCGGGGGCCAGTGCCTCCACGCTGTCCAGCACCTTCTGGGTGGCGGACTCGCCGATCACGCCGAGCAGTGCCACCAGGACCAGCAGGGCGGGGAACAGGGAGAGGACCGCGTAGTACGTCAACGCGGCGGCCCGGTCCGCCAGTTCCTCCTTCTGGAACTCGCGGAGGCTGCCTCGCAGCACCTGGCCCCAGGCGTGCCCGGAGAGCTGGGCCGGGTTGTCGGCGGCGGCCTTCTCCACCTCGGGGGTCGGGCCGAAGTCGGCTGCCTCGCCCGTGTCGGAACGGTCCGAACGCTCCGGGCCGTCCGTATTCTCCGGACCGTCCGTACCTGCCGGGCCGTCCGTATCGTCCGGGCCGGACGAGGTGTGCGGTATGTCTGCTGCTTCGGCGCCGCGCTGTTCGAGGTTGCTCCGCTGTTCTGGCATGCGTTCCGGATGTCCGCCGTACGGGGATTCAGACCTGCACGTCACGGGCGGTGCGGGCCGTGAGGTCCGGCGGCCGGGGGAGGGGTCAGAGCCTGTCCGCCGACATGGGGCCCCAGGGCGCCGGCCCGGAACCCGCCGCCCAGGCGTCGAGCGCGTCGCCGTCGATGCAGTGGATGCCGCACGCCGCGGCGTACTCCTCGGCCGGCGCGGTGAACGCGCTGGTGGTCACCACGGCCGCCAGCTGGGCTCCGTGCACCGTCCAGCAGGTGCCGCCGAAGCGCTGAAGGTCCTGGGAGCCGACCTTGTTCGTGGGCCCGTACTGTTTGCACTGCAGGACGACGCGCCGGCCGTCCGGTGCGGTCGCGAGGACATCGGCGCCGAGGTCACCCGCGCCGCCCACGACCTCGACCTCCGTGCAGCCGTCCCGTTCGCAGAGCGCGGCGACGGCCGCCTCGAAACCGTCGGGGTCGAGGGCCGTGAAGTCGGCGGCGGGGCCGGGCAGGACGGTGGTGAAACCGTCCTGCGCGGGGTCCGGGGAGGTCCGGAGGCGGAGGGTGTCGCGGTCCTCGGTGACCGGCGCTGGCGGGTGCTCGGCGGCGGCCTCGGCGAGCTCCCGGTCGGCCTGGGTCATTCCGGCGCGGGCGGCGCGGCGCAGTTCGCGGGTGCGCGGCATGGCGCGGAACAGGACATAGAGGACGGGCACGGCGAGCAGGGCGAGGAGACCCGCCGCCAGGGGGTGCGCGGCGGCCCAGTCGGCGAAGCGCATGAAGAGCAGGACGACGGCGCAGAGCAGGGCGCCGATCAGGCCGAGGGCGACGAGCGGCCCCGACAGCCGGTCCGTGGCCCGGGGTTGGCCCGCGGCGCTCGTGGTTTTCCGTATCAGCACTGGGTCTCCTGCGCGTCGTCGCGAATCTCGTCGAGCGACATCTGCCCCCGCCGTGGCATTCCATGATCAACAAGTTCGCTGCCGTGCCCGGGCCAACTCGCCCACGCCGTAAGCCCACTTGCCGGTCGTGTGAGACGTAACACGGCGTCCGCGGGGCATTCGTTCGCCGAGACGGGGGGACGCGGTTCCCACTCCCGAAAATCGATAGAACCGTGAAGGTTTGGCCAGAGATTCAAGGGCACGCGGGGAGGAGATCGCCATGACCAACACATCTCATGCTTCAGACGACGAGTCCGACGACACATCCGGGGAAGCCGCAAAGAAGGGAAGCGGCACAAGGAAACGCGCCGCGGCCGAGAGGCCGCGTCGCAGCAAGAGCCTCCGTCCGACCGAGGCGCTTCGCGAGGCACGTGAGCAGTTGATGGAGCTGACCGGTAAAGAGGTCGACTCGGTGTCCTCGTTCCGAGCCACCGAGGACGGATGGCTGCTCGAGGTGGAGGTCCTGGAACTGTCCAGGGTCCCCGACACGATGAGCCTGCTCGCCAGTTACGAGGTCGCCCTGGACGACGAGGGGACCCTCACCGGCTACCGGCGGCTCAGGCGGTACGAGCGCGGGCGCTCCGACGACCGCCGCTGACCGGCCTGAGCCGGCCGCCCCCGACGAGCGGGCGGCAGCGGGCCGACGGCGCTGTGAAAGGCGAACCACAGGAAGGAACTGCACATGACAGTCGCAACGACCCAGCAGGGCGGCGGAGGCGGCGGCGGGACCAGCGGCCTCTACGACGTGCTGGAACTGGTCCTCGACCGCGGCCTGGTGATCGACGCGTTCGTCCGCGTCTCCCTGGTCGGTATCGAGATCCTGAAGATCGACATTCGCGTCGTGGTCGCCAGCGTGGACACGTATCTGCGCTTCGCGGAGGCGTGCAACCGCCTCGACCTGGAGACCGGCAGCAAGAAGCCCTCGGGCCTGACGGACATCATGGGCGACACCGTGGAGTCCGGCGCGCGGGGCAAGACCAAGGGCGCGCTCTCCGGCGCGGCGGAGACCATATCGGACGCGTTCTCGCAGGCCCGTGACGAGGGCAAGAGCGAGTCCCGGCCGCGTCAGCGCCGCACCACGTCGAGCCGCCGCAAGGAGGAGCAGGAGTGAGCACGTACGTCTACGGCATCGCCGATGCCGACCACCCGAGTCTGCCCGACGGCATGGAGGGCATCGGAAGCCCGGCACTGACCGTCCGGATCGTCAAGGGCGGCGGCCTCGCCGCGCTCGTCAGTGACGCCCCCGACAACCTGCGGCCCAAGCGGCGCGACCTCCTCGCCCACCAGAACGTCCTCTCCGAGGCGGGTGGCGGCGGCACCGTCCTGCCCATGCGCTTCGGCAGCGTCGCGGAGGACGACGCGGCCGTCGCGGCGGCCCTGGAGGAGCGGGTGACGCACTACCAGGAGCGCCTCGCCGCCCTGCGCGACCGCGTGGAGTACAACGTCAAGGTCCAGCACGACGAAGAGGCCGTGCTGCGCACTGTCATGGCGGAGAACGCCGACGTGCGGTCGATGGCGGAGCGCAACCGGGCCGGCGGTGGCGGAAGCCACGAGGAGAAGTTGCAGCTGGGCGAGGCCGTCGCGAAGGCCGTGCAGGCCCGTGAGGCACAGGACGCCGAGATGGTGCACACCGCGCTGGAGCCGCAGGCGGACGCCGTCAGCGCGGGCCCCGGGAGCACCGGCTGGATCACCAACCTCTCCTTCCTCGTGGACCGCACCTCCTCCGAGCGCCTGCTCGGCGCGATCGAGGAGATCCGCAAGGCCTCCCCCCACCTCGTGTTCCGGGTCAACGGCCCGCTGCCGCCCTACAGCTTCGTGGAGGCGACTCCCGAGGCCTCCGCCACGGGATGAGGCACTCATGGGGCTTCTGAGTGAGGTGCTCCTGCTGCCGCTGGCGCCCGTACGGGGCTCCATGTGGGTCCTCGACCAGGTGGTCGCGGAAGCGGAGAACCAGTACTACGACCCCTCGGCCATCCAGGCCCAACTGGCGGCCCTCGAAAAGCAGTTGGAGGCGGGCGAGATCGACGACGAGACCTTCGACCGCCTGGAGGACGAACTCCTCGACCGCCTCGAGGCCAGCCGGACCAGACAGACAGGCGCGTGACGCCGAGTCACCACTAGGCGCGTGAAGCGATACGTGCAGGACGGACAGACCATGAACCGAACAGCAGTCGGCCTCGCGGTAGGAGCCGGGTACCTCCTCGGGCGTACCAAGAAGATGAAGCTGGCCTTCGCCGTCGGCACGATGGTGGCCGGTAAGAAGTTGCAGCTGAGCCCCAAGGCCGTCGTGGACATGGTCCGCACCCAGCTGGACAAGAACCCGCAGTTCCAGGAGCTCGGCGGGCAGCTGCGCGACGACTTCCGCGGTGTCGGCAAGGCCGCTACCGGCGCGATCCTCGAACGGCAGATGGAGGGCCTGGCCGGCAGGCTGCACAACAGCACGGCCGGGGTGCGGGACCGGCTCCAGGGCGTGACCCCGGACGACGGCTCCGAGGAGTCCGACGGGTCCCGCGAGGCCGAGAACGCAGACGACGCCGACGACGCCGATGACGCAGACGGTTCGGCCGACGCGAACGACTCCCGTGACAGGGACGACCGCGACGCGTCGGCCGAGGAGGACGGCGACCGCCCGGCTCCCCGCAAGCGTGCCCCCGCCAAGAAGGCCGCCCAGTCGGGCCGGCGCAAGGCGGAGCAGGGTACCCGCAGTCGCGGGACGACCGCCAAGAAGACGTCCTCGGCCGGTGCCAAGAGGGCCACCGGGACTGCTCGGCGGGCCCCGCGCAGCGGCGCGAAGGGGGGACAGGACAATGGCTGAGACACCCAAGGCGAACCCGCTCAAGGGCCTCGCGCAGAGCCAGGCGGCCGACCGCCTGAAGACCGAGGCGCAGGACTACCTCACCGCGCAGGCGACCAGTCTGCTGACGGGGGTCGGCCGCAAACTCGGCCAGGCCACGACCCGGCTCAACGACATAGCCGACGGGAACAGCCCCGGTTTCGGCAAGCTCGCCCTGGAGGGCGGCCGCAAGCTCGCCGAGGGCAAGGGCCCGGTGCGCTCGGCCGTCGAGTCGGGCGCGGGCCACCTCAAGGACAACCTGGTCGGAGGGGTGAAGGGGTTGTTCAACAAGGGCGGCAAGGGCAAGTCCAAGTCCGGCGGCGGCCAGAAGCCGACGGTCATCCTGGAGAGCATCGACGTCGGCGTGGACCTCCGCACCGCGTACGACCAGTGGACCCAGTACCAGGAGTTCTCCACCTTCGCGCGAGGCGTGAAGAACGCCAACCGCGCGGACGACGTCACCTCCGACTGGCAGATGAAGATCTTCTGGTCCACCCGCAGCTGGAAGGCGCACACCACGGAACAGGTGCCCGACCAGCGCATCAGCTGGAGCTCCGAAGGCGCCAAGGGCACCACGAAGGGTGTCGTCACCTTCCACGAGCTGGGGGAGAACCTCACCCGGGTCCTGCTGCTCATCGAGTACTACCCCAAGGGCCTCTTCGAGAAGACCGGCAACATCTGGCGGGCCCAGGGCCGGCGTGCCCGGCTGGATCTCAAGCACTTCGCGCGCTTCATCTCGTTCAAGGGCGAGGCGACCGACGGCTGGCGCGGCGAGATCCGCGACGGCGAGGTGGTCCGCAGCCACGACGACGCGGTGGCCGAGGAGGAGGAGGAGCGCGACCAGGAGCAGGGCGAGGAGCAGGACGAGGACCGGCCCGACGGCGCCTACGACGACGAGGAGGCCGCCGAGCCGGACGAGGACGAGGACGCGGAGTACGCCGACGAGGCGGAGTACGAGGACGAGGACGAGCCCGAGTACGAGGACGCCGACGAGGACGACGAGTACGTCGACGAGGCTCCGGAGGCCGACGAGGAGGTCGACGAGGACGCCGAGCCCGCCGAGGACGCCGAGGACGCCGAGGACGAGGACGCGGAGTACGCGGACGAGGACGCCCCGGCCGACGAGTCCGACCGGCGTGAGCACGCGTCCGCCCGGAGCCACTGATGACGACCGCAAGCCGTTTTCCCGACTCCCCCTTGGGTGGGGGGAGTTCGGGGGCCAACCTCGCCGACATCCTGGAGCGGGTGCTGGACAAGGGCATCGTCATCGCGGGTGACATCCGCATCAATCTGCTCGACATCGAACTGCTCACCATCAAGCTGCGTCTCATCGTCGCGTCGGTCGACAAGGCGAAGGAGATGGGTATCGACTGGTGGGAGGACGATCCGTCCCTGTCGTCGGGTGCCCGGCGCAAGGAACTCGCCCGGGAGAACGCCGAGTTGCGGGAGCGACTGGCGGCTCTGGAGGGCGGTGGCGCCACCGAGGAGCTCGACGCGGCGCGCAAGGAGGAACCGCACCATGACTGATCTGCGGTACGTCTACGCGGTCTGCGGTGCTCTCGACGCCCCGCTCCCCGCGGAGCTGACGGGCGTCGGCGGCGGCGCTCCGCGTCTGATCGGCCACGCCGGTCTGACGGCCGTCGTCAGTCATGTGCCGGCCGATCAGTTCTCCGAGGGCGCTCTGCGCCGCAACCTGGAGAACCTCGACTGGCTCTCCGACACCGCGCGCGCCCACCAGGCGGTCATCGCGGCGCTCACCTCGCTCACCAGTCCGCTGCCGCTCCGGCTGGCGACGGTGTTCCGTGACGACAGCGGCGTACGCGCCACGCTGGAGGAGCAGGCCGAGCGTTTCCGCACCTCGCTGGCGCGGATCGAGGACCGTGTCGAGTGGGGCGTGAAGGTCTTCGTGGAGGACCAGCCGGCGGAGGCAGCCGCCGCCCCGGGCGCCGGCTCGGGGCCCGAGAGGCGGGAGCGGATCTCCGCGCAGTCGCTCGGCAGCGGTTCGGGCCGTGACTACCTGCGCCGTCGCCGGGCCGAACGGGAGGGCCGCGACCAGGTCTGGCAGCAGGCGGAGACGTTCGCCCAGCGCCTGCACGAGCAGCTCTCGGAGCACAGCGTGGAGACGCGGATCCACCCGCCGCAGAACCCGGAGCTGGCCAGAACCACGGGGCGCAACATCCTCAACGGCGCCTACCTCGTGCCCCGTTCCACGTCGGAGGCGTTCGTGGAGCTCGTCGACGCGACCAAGGACGGGGAGCCGGGCCTGCGCGTGGAGCTGACCGGACCGTGGGCCGCGTACTCCTTCTCCGCACCCCCCGAGGAGCGCGCGGACGCGGAGCGGGCCGACACGTCGGGGCTGTCGGGAGGTGACTCCGCATGACCGTCATCGAACGCCGCGAGGTGGCCCTCGTGGACCTGCTGGACCGGCTGCTCGCCGGCGGCGTGGTGCTCGCCGGGGACATCACGCTGCGGATCGCGGACGTGGACCTGGTCCGTATCGACCTGAAGGCCCTGATCAGTTCGGTGAACGAGAACGTTCCGTCCCCGTTCGAGGATCTGCTGTGACCCCGCACGACGACGCGCACCGCGACGGCGGGCAACCGGAGCACACCGGCCGCGCCACCTGCTCTGCCTGCGGCGGGCCGGTCCCCGGCGAACCGGCAGCGGCCTCCGCGGCGCCGGTGACCCCCGCGGAGCCGCCGGGGAACGTCGAGAAGGGGCGCGGCCGCATCCAGATCGAGCCCGACACGGTCGAACGGGACCTGATGAAGCTCGTCCTGACCATCGTCGAACTGCTGCGGCAGCTGATGGAACGCCAGGCTCTGCGCCGCTTCGACACGGGTGACCTGTCGGAGGAGCAGGAGGACCGCATCGGTCTCACCCTGATGCTGCTCGAGGACCGGATGGCGGAACTGCGCGAGCGGTACGACCTGGCGCCCGAGGACCTCAACATCGACCTCGGGCCCCTGGGACCGCTGTTGCCGCGCTGAGAGCGCCGCCGGGCGGCGTGCCGGAGGAACGGCGATCGGACCGGCAGACCCTTTTCCTGGGGGCTCCGGAGATCGTCATGGGCGCAGGCGTGGCCGTTCCGTCCTGACCGGGCGTATCGGACGGATCGGTGGGTACTGACTCCTGCATCGGCCCCCGCGGGCACGCAGTGGGAACCCTGCGCCTCCACGCTCGCGGGGGCCGGTGCGACGCGGGCCGCGTCGTTGGCAGGCGTGGCCGCGGGCAGAGTGGATACTCGCAGCCCATGAGCAAGCGAACGGATCTCGGCGACGAGCACGACGCGTACGACGAGCGGAGCGGCGACGACCGGTTCGGCCCGGCCGAACAGGTCGAGGAGCGGGCCCCCGACTCACCCACCGGCCTGCCGAAACGCTCATGGGGAGCGGTGTTCAAAGGCAGCCTGCGGGAGTTCCAGGACGACGAGCTCACCGACCGCGCCGCGGCTCTGACGTACTACGGGGTGCTGTCCCTGTTCCCCGCGCTGCTGGTACTGGTCTCCCTGCTGGGCGTCACGGGCAAGTCGACCTCCGACAAGGTGCTGTCCAACCTCAAGAACCTGGCACCCGGTTCGGCGCGGGACATCATCACGCGGGCCGTGGAGCAGTTGCAGGGCAACGCGGGCACCGGCTCCCTGGTCGCGATCTTCAGCCTGGTGCTGGCGGTGTGGTCGGCCTCCGGTTACGTGGCCGCGTTCATCCGCTCCGCCAACGCCGTCTACGACATGCCCGAGGGCCGCCCCATCTGGAAGGTCCTGCCCGTACGCGTCGGCGTCACCGTGGTCCTGATGGTGCTGGCCACGATGAGCGCGCTGATCGTGGTGTTCACCGGCGGCATCGCCCGTCAGGCCGGCGACCTGCTGGGCGTCGGGGACAGCGCCCTGGCCGTGTGGTCGATCGCCAAGTGGCCGGTCCTCGTCGTCCTGGTCACGGTCATGATCGCGCTCCTGTACTGGGCCACACCGAACGCCAAGGTCAGGGGCTTCAGGTGGATCACGCCGGGCAGTGTGCTGGCCCTGGTGATCTGGCTGCTCGCCTCCGCCGGGTTCGCCTTCTACGTCGCCAACTTCGCCTCGTACAACAAGACCTACGGGACGATGGCCGGCGTCATCGTCTTCCTGGTGTGGCTGTGGGTCAGCAACCTCGCCATTCTCCTGGGCCTGGAGTTCGACGCGGAGACGGCCCGCCAGCGGGCCGTCGCGGGCGGCCACCCGCCGGAGGCCGAGCCGTACACCGAACCCCGTGACACGCGCGCGTGGGACGAGCGGGACAGGCGGCGCATGGACGAGACGTGACCGGCCGGCTGGCTGGTCAGGGGCCGGGGCGGTCGACCGCAGGGGACTCGTCCTCCGTCGTGGGACGGGACAGGGTCTCCAGTGACCGCCCCTTGGTGGCGGTGGACAGCGTGAGGGTGAGGACGCAGCCGGCGGCGAGGACGCCGCAGATGAGGCTGAACACCCCGGTGAACCTGAGGGACGCGTACATCGTGCCGATGATCATGGGGGCGACGATGCCGCCGACCCGGCTGAAGGCGTCCGAGGTGGCGGCGGCCATGGACCGCAGCCGGGTCGGGTACACCTCCGGCAGATACGTATACAGGGGCGCGTAGAGACCGTTGAGGAAGAAGCCCAGCAGCAGGCTGAGGACGAGGACGAGCAGGTCCGTGTGGGCCTGTGAGACAAGAAAGGCGCAGACCGTCGACGCCGCGAGACAGGTGACGATGGACCACTTGCGGTCGGTCCTGTCGGCGAGCCAGGCGGCGGGGTAGTAGCCGAGCACCTGCGCCACCTCGACCAGCAGCGCGTACCGGAAGCTGTCGGTGATGCTCATGCCCCGGTCGAGGAGCATGCTGGGCAGGAACGTCAGGAACCCGTAGTAGGCGAAGCTGGCGACGAAGAACATGCTCCACACCACGACGGTCTGCCGCAGATACGGTCCACGCCACAGGCCGGCGAACTGCGCGGCGACGCCCAGGTCGGTGTCGCGCTCCGACGCCTCGGGCGGCGCAGGAGCCGGCAGCGGCGTGCCGGTACGCGCGCGTACCTTCTCCTCCAGCTGGACGACGACGGCCTCGGCCTCGTCGTCGCGCCCCTTGAGCAGCAGGTAGCGCGGCGATTCCGGCAGGTTGCGGCGCCACCACAGGGCGAGCAGTACGGGAAGCCCGACGAGGACCAGGCCCCAGCGCCATCCGTGCTCGACCCTGGCGACGACGAACGTGCCCACCAGCGCGGCCAGTACGTAGCCGAGACCGAAGAAGCCGGAGAGGGAACCGACGTACGCGGCCCGGTTGTCGCGGGGCGCGAACTCGGCCAGGTACGGGATCACGATGTTGACGTTGACGCCGACGCCGATCCCGGCGAGGAAGCGCAGGGCCAGCAAGGTCCCGTAGTCCGGTGAGACCGCGGACAGCAAGGTGCAGCCGCTGTACAGGACGAGGGACCACAGGAGCAGGGGCTTGCGGCCCACCCGGTTGCCCAGGAGCGCGAGGCTGAGGTCGCCGACGAACGCGCCCGCGAGGGTCGCGCTGGCGATCATGCCCTGCTCGGTGCCGGTGAGCGCGAACGCCGTGGTGATCAGGGGCAGCAGGAAGGACATGATGCCCAGGTCGAGGCCGTCCAGGGTGGTGCTGAGCCCGCCCTGCGTGAGGATGCGGCCCTGCACCCATGTCATGGGGAGCCGGTCGATGCGTGCGGTGAGCAGGGCGGCCCGTCGGTTCCGGTCCTCGGGGGACGGTGCGGGGCCCGTCGGGCCGGGCACGGGTTTGCGCAGCCTGTTCTCGGTCTGCTCGGATGTCATGGCCCGTCGGCCTTTCGGTTGGAGGGCGGCCCGGTCCGTAGCGCTGGCACAGGGGCCGTCCCAGGTGGGCGTGGTGCCGGTCGGGCGGCCCGCGGCAACGGGCCGCCCGACCAGGTGCTCAACTGCCGTCGTCCGCCGTGAGGACGGCCGAGTAGAGGCGTAGCCAGTTGCCGCCGACGACGGCGTGCGCCTCCTCGGGGGCGAAGCCGTGCGCGACGAGCCGGCCGGTGACCCGCGCAAGACCCGAGGCGTCCGTGAGCCACTCCTCGGGGACAGCGTCGGAGGCGGGCGAGGAGCCGAGATCGGCACCGCGCTGCTCGCTGCGGGTCCAGCGGCCCTTGCGCATCCACGCGAACTCGGCGGACCCGGCCTTGGGGCTGAGGTCGGTGCCGATGGCGACGTGCCGCACACCGACCAGCTCCACCGTGCGCGCCACCATCTCGCACCAGTCGTCCAGGGTGTCCGCGTACCGGCCGCTGATGGACCGGTACGTGGCGAGCCCCACCACACCGTCCCGCTCGGCCAGCGCCTTCAGCGTGGCGTCGTCGGCGTTGCGCGGGTGGTCGTAGAGGGACCGGGGGTTGGCGTGGGTGAGCGCCACCGGCGTCGCGGAGTGCTCGATCGCGTCCCTGCGGGTGCGCTCGCCCGAGTGCGAGAGGTCGACCAGCATGCCGGCCGCGTTCATCTCCCGGACGATCTCACGGCCGAAACGGGTGAGCCCCGGGTCCGACTCCTCGTAGCAGGAGCCCCCGAACTCGTTGTTGTTGTTGTACGTCAGCTGCATCACCCGCAGCCCCATGGCATGGAAGTGCCTGACGAAGCCGAGCCGGCCCTGGAGCGGGCTGGCGTTCTGGGCGCCCAGGAGGATCGCCGTACGGCCCTGTCGGCTCGCCCGCTCGATGTCGGCGGCGGTTCTGGCGGCCAGGACGAGGTCGGCGTTGGCGGCGAGCAGGTCGTGCCAGGCGGCCAGCGCGTCCATGGTCTCCACCGCGTCCTCCCAGAACGCGACGGTGGCCGTCGCGCAGGTCACACCGCCGGCGCGGAGCTGGAGGAAGACCTCACGGTCGTAGGGGCCGCATTGCAGTCCGTCGATGAGGAGCGGCGCGGCGCCGGTCATGAGGCCAGCTCCACCGGTTCGTCCTCGCCGACCTCGGCGAGGATCTCGCCACCGGGGCCGAAGAGGGAGTCGCCGGCATGGGTGCGCGAGAGGGGGCTGTCCGGGGTCAGCGCCGCCTCCGCCTCGGCGACCACGCGCTGCCACAGCGCCGCGGCGACCGGGATGCCGTAGGAGAGGGCGCGCAGGTCGGCGGCGTCGGGCCCGGGGCGCGGGCCCCGCGGGGAGGGGCGGGCGGCCAGGGCCGAGGCGCTGAGGGTGAGTTCGACGCCCCGGCGGCGGGCCAGCGGGGGCAGGGCGCGGACGGCCCAGTCGTGGCCCGGGGCGGTGAAGGTGGCGTGGCCCTCGGTCAGCGTGCCGGCGATCGCGAGGTCGAGCAGGTCGGCGGCCGTGGCGAGCGGGGGCTGCTCGTCCGGCGCGGGGAACCGCACGCCGGCGCCGCCGAACTCGGGCCGCAGATGCCGCGCGCGCAGGGCGGGCAGCGCGTCGAGTAGGGAGGCGAGGCCGTTCAGCCCGTGGGTCTCCGCGGCGACCACGACGGAACGGGTCGCCGCCACGCTGCCGAACGGGATCGCGGTGGTCAGCAGCGCCCGTCCGATCATCAGCCGCAGTTCGCGGACCGACACACGCAGTTCGGCGGGGGTGGGGTGGACAGGGTGGGCAGGAGGAAGGGTCACGCGGTCTCCTCGGTGCGGGTGGAGGTGGCGGCGGTCGCGGTGGTGGTAGCGGTGGCCGTCGCGGTGGTGGTGGCGGTCGCGGCCGGACGCGCGGGCAGCGTCCAGTCGTCGCCCTGGTCCGGGCGGAGGTCGTGGCGCGTCGGCGCGCCGTGGAAGAGCAGTCCCAGGACGTTGCGGCCCGCCGAGTCGGCGGTCTTGTCCAGTCCGTGGACCGCGGAGTTGAGGAACCGCACGATGTACGCGGGCACGAACGCGTCGTCGGCGATGTTCATGTGCGGGCTGTGCAGGGCGAGATCCGCGAGCGCCTGCACCCGGGCGACCGTGTCCCGGTGCTGGGGGTGGCGTACGCAGAACACGCCCACGGTCTCGCGCCGGTCGGCCGCCGCCAGGTCCTCGTGGAGGGACTGCACCGACCGCACCACGTTGAGCTGCCAGTCCAGCCCCTCGGTGACCTCCTCGCGCGGTCCGCGGCGCGGCTCCTCCGCGGCACGGGACTTGTACCAGACGTGGCGCAGGGCGCCGGGTGCGGTCAGATCCATGTCGAGGGCCCAGCGGTACGCCTCGCCGAGGTGGTCCAGGAGGGCGCCGGCCGTCTGCTGCGGAGCGGCGTCGAGCGTCTCGTCCACCCGCTGCCGGTCCACGAGCGGATCCGTGAGATCGGGGACGCTGTCGATGAGCACGCCGGCGAGCGCTTCGACGGCCCGCTCGTCCAGTTCCGCGTTCCACCGCTCCCACAGGCGCGGCAGCGCGTCGTTGTCCTGCGGCCGCTCCACCGCGTCGAGCAGGGCCAGCGCCCGGCGCAGGGAGGGGACGAGCGCGGCCGGCGGGTCGAACTGGTCGTAGACGGTCGGGTCCTGCTCGTAGAAGC
This sequence comes from Streptomyces sp. NPDC030991, assembly GCF_055571235.1. NCBI lineage: Bacteria > Bacillati > Actinomycetota > Actinomycetes > Kitasatosporales > Streptomycetaceae > Streptomyces > Streptomyces sp. NPDC030991. The sequence goes on along the minus strand of NZ_JBVIFR010000001.1, from coordinate 305,488 downwards.
GCGCGGTGCGGTGGATCAGGGCGCGGACGGCGGCCAGGTGAGGCGCGCCGCGGCGCGCGTCCAGGGCCTGTGCCAGCGCCTGTTCGCGCAGGGTGAGCCAGCGGTCGACGAGGCGCGGGTGATTGTTGGCGAAGAAGACAAGACCGAGCGCGGAGGCGTTGCCGAGCCCCAGGCAGCGCCGCAGCTCCGGGGAGAGCGCGGCGGCCCGCGGGTCGCGGTGGCGGGCGAGGTGTTCGGCGAGGTCGGCGGCGAACTCGCGCATCAGGTAGGCGGCGAGCATCTGGGCGTGCAACGGAGCGGCCAGGGGATGCCGGTCGGGCAGAGCGGCGAAGGACCGGGTGCCGAAGGTGCCGTTCCCGTCCAGGCCCGTGTTGCGCATCAGGTAGCCGACGTTCCACAGCCGGTCGGCATCCGGCTGCCGCCCGTCCGCGAGACTGCTGACGACGTGCTCGAACAGACGCAGGCTGCGGTTGGAGCGGCACCACACCAGCGTGTGCGCGGTGGCCCGACCCTCGTACAGCTTCGGCATCTCGCGCTCGGTGTGCGCGAGGTCGCTCTCGTCGGCGGTGCCGTCGAAGAGCGCACCGGTCATGTCCCAGTCGGTGCCGACGATGCGGCTGGTGCGGCCCTCCAGCCGGGGCCGGAAGGAGAAGGCGACGAAGTCCAGGGGGCCGTCCGGCGTGCGGACGCGGTAGCGGACGCGGCCCCGGGCCTCGTCGTCGACGGCGAACTCGAGCAGCTCGACCTCCCATCGCTCCGCGATCATGCGGTTGATCAGCGCCCGGCCGGCGCTGAGCCGGGTGGGTGGCAACTGGGCGAGGCGTTCGGGGCGCAGCAGTTGGGCCGGGGTACGCCGGGTGGGTCCGACGACGGCGGAGGGCACGTTCATGCGCAATCAATCCTGATCGGAGAGGGATACGGGGGGCGGAAGAGGGGCGCGGGGGTGGAGGTGGGAGAGGTAGGGGGGCACGGCGCATACGTGGTGAGGGGGGCGGGGCGGGGCGGCCGTGGACCCGCGGTGCGGGCGCCGGGTCAGCCGTGCAGGCCGAAGGCGCCGCCCGTGTCGAGACGGAGCAGCTGCTCGATCTCGTGCGCGGCGGGCCGCAGCACGGCGAGAGCGTCGCCCGTCGTGATGCGCTCGCGCGGCCCGTGCACGCTGAGGGCGGCGACGACCTGGCCGTCGTGCCGGGTCAGCGGGACGGCGAGCGCCGCGATGCCGTCCTCGTCGTCGTCGGTGGACGTCGCCCACCGGGTGCCGTTGATGACGGCGAGTTCGTCGGCGCCGGGCATGGCGACACCGCGTTCGCCGAGCGGCCCGGTGATCTCCGGCGAGCACAGTGCCGCGAGCAGCCGGCCGGAGGCGCTGGAGGTCAGACTGAGCCGGTCGCCGAGGAGCAGCGTGGCGTGCAGCGACCGTCCCGGGTCGGCGCGCTGCACGACCCGGGCCGTGTCCGTGTCGAGCACGGCGATGCTGACGACCTCGCCGGCCTGCCGGGCGGCGCGTTCCAGCAGCGGTGCCGTGCGTTCGCCGATGCCCGCCTGGCGCAGCGCCGCGTGTCCCAGATGCGCCGGGCGCAACGTCAACTGGTAGGAACCGTCCGGGAGTTGCTCCATCCAGCCCGCGGCCTCCAGCGTGACGAGCTGGCGGTGGGTCTCGGCCCGTGAGGTGCCCAGCGTCCGGGCCAGGGCCGAGACCCGGACGGGTTCCGTCGTGTCGGCCAGGGTGTCGAGCAGACCGAGGATCTTCACGACAGTGGTCAGCGGAGGGGTGGCCGGTCGGGCGGGCTTCGGCGTCGCGGCGCCTGTCACACTATGCATGACACCGTCTTTCTTTGAGAGACGGCGGGACTTTAGGTAGCCGCCGGGCGTTGCACAAGAGGCTGCCGCGTTAAATCCCGGTCACCTGATCCGCACGGCGGCGGGGCCCAGCCGCGAATTGAGTACGCGCACTCAGGCCCCGGAGGGCCGTCCCGGCCGACGATGGCGTCACCGTCGCCGCCACCGGGAGTCACCTTGCTCAGTCGTCTCGCCGCCCTGCTGGTGCCGACCGTCGGCCGGTTGACCGTGACCGCCGACGAGGGGGTCCTCCTTGCGCCGGGCAGCCTGCTCGTCGCCAACCACACCTCGGTCACGGACCCCGCCGTCGTACTGGCGGCGCTGCGACGCCTCGGCGCCCGGCCCGTGGTCATGGCCGCCGCGGGGCTGTGGCGCGCCCCGTTGCTCGGCCGCGCTCTCGCCCGCGAGGGGTACATTCCCGTGCACCGCGGGGACCGCCGCGCCGCCCGCGCCCTGGACCTCGCCGCCGCGGCACTGGGGGAGGGGCGGCTGCTGCTCGTCTACGCCGAGGGCGGGATACCGGCCCGCGCCGACGCGACGGAAGCCGCACCGCGCGCGTTCCGCAGCGGGGTCGCCCGGCTCGTCGAACGCACCGGCGCGCCCGTCGTGCCCGTCGGCCAGGCCGGGGCGCGGCGCATCAGCTCGGGTGGCGTCGCCAAACAGGTGGCCGGGGTGCTGACCGCGCCGGTGCGGCGCCCGGCCCTGCACGTCCACGTGGGGGCACCGCTCACCCTGACCGGCGACCGCGCCGCCCGAACGCGCCGGGCGCACACCGCGGTCACGGACGCCTGGCGGATCGCCGCCACGCGACTGGGACGCCCCTGAGCGTCTTCGTCTCCGTGGCGCCACGAGTGTTTCCCGGATACGCCTGGCGTGCTTGCCGAGGTCTCCGGCGCGACGCCGTGTGGTCACCGGCCACGCCGCCGCCCGTCTGTCTTCACCACTTGGGCGCGCCGCCCGCCGGACCATCCGCCCGCAGCAGCCCCCGCCGGGCCGCCCGCGCTGGACCGCCCGTCCGGAGCCGCCCCCGCAGGAGCGCGCCGCCGGCTCCGCGTACGCTCGTGCCCGTGCCCGCCCCCTCCCGCCTGCATCGCGTCGCCGTCCTTGTCAGCGAGGGTGCCAAGCCGCTCGACGTCGGCATCCCTGCCCAGGTCTTCACGACCCGCGCGAGCATGCCGTACGAGGTACGGGTGTGCGGTGCGGCGCCCGGCCCGGTGACCGGCGGCGACGGACTGTCGTACGTCGTCGCCCACGGCCTGGAGGCGCTCGCGTGGGCCGACATCGTCTTCGTCCCCGGCTACCGGTTCCCGGACCGCGACGATCCACCGCCCGCCGTCATCGACGCGCTGTCCGCGGCCCACGAGCGGGGCGCGCGGCTCGCCGCCATCTCGACGGGGGCCTTCGCGCTCGCCGCCACCGGCCTGCTCGACGGGAAGCGGGCCACCACGCACTGGCACTACACGAAGGCGCTCGCCGCCAGACATCCGCGGGTACGCCTCGACGAGAACGTCCTCTTCGTCGACGAGGGCTCCGTGCTGACCTCGGCCGGCGCCGCCTCCGGCATCGACCTGTGCCTGCACATCCTGCGCGGCGACCTGGGCGTGGCCGCGGCGAACCACGCGGCCCGACGGCTGGTCGCGGCCCCGTACCGCAGCGGCGGCCAGGCGCAGTACGTGCCGCGCAGCGTGCCCGAACCGCTCGGCGAACGGTTCGCGGCCACCCGCGAGTGGGCGCTGCGCCGGCTCGGCGAACCGCTCACCCTGGAAGTGCTCGCCGAGCACGCGGCGGTGTCACCGCGCACCTTCTCGCGGCGCTTCGTCGACGACACCGGCTACACGCCGATGCAGTGGGTGATGCGGGCCCGGATCGACGTGGCCCGCGAACTCCTCGAACGTTCCCAGCTCGCCGTCGAGCAGATCGCCGCGGACGTCGGCCTCGGCACCGGCGCCAATCTGCGCCTGCACTTCCAGCGCATCCTCGGCACCACACCGAGCGAGTACCGGCGCACGTTCGCCCGGCGCGACTAGGCAGTTGTCGCCATGGCGGGATCCTTGCGGACCATGGCGATCATGCCGCTGTCGCCGGTGGTCGCCGCGCGCGAGTCTGGGGGCGAAGAGAGAAGGGACCTCACTCATGACTCGCATCGCCATCAACGGTTTCGGCCGCATCGGACGCAACGTGCTGCGCGCCCTGCTCGAACGCGACACCGCGCTGGAAATCGTCGCCGTCAACGACCTCACCGAGCCCGCCGCTCTCGCGCGGCTGCTCGCCTTCGACTCGACGGCCGGACGGCTCGGCCGCCCGGTGAGCGCCGACGGGGACGCCCTCGTGGTCGACGGCCACCGCATCACCGTGCTCGCCGAGCGGGAACCGGCCCAACTGCCCTGGGCGGACCTGGGTGTTGACCTCGTCCTTGAGTCGACGGGCCGCTTCACCTCCGCCAAGGCCGCCCGCGCCCACCTCGACGCGGGTGCGCGGAAGGTGCTGGTCTCCGCGCCGTCGGACGGCGCCGACGTCACGCTGGCCTACGGCGTCAACACCGACGCGTACGACCCGGCCCTGCACACGATCGTCTCCAACGCCTCCTGCACGACCAACGCGCTCGCCCCGCTCGCCGCCGTCCTGGACGAACTCGCCGGGATCGAGCACGGGTTCATGACGACGGTGCACGCCTACACGCAGGAGCAGAACCTCCAGGACGGCCCGCACCGCGACGCCCGCCGGGCCCGCGCCGCCGCCGTCAACATCGCGCCGACCACCACGGGCGCCGCCAAGGCGATCGGCCACGTCCTGCCGAACCTCGACGGGAAGCTGTCGGGCGACTCGATCCGGGTGCCGGTACCAGTCGGCTCGATCGTCGAACTCAACACGACCGTCGCGCGCGATGTGACGCGTGACGACGTACTGGCGGCCTACCGCGCCGCGGCTCAGGGCCCGATGGCCGGCATCCTCGAGTACTCCGAGGACGCGCTCGTCTCCTCCGACATCACGGGCAACCCGGCGTCGGCGATCTTCGACTCGGAGCTCACCCGGGTCGATGGCCGGCACATCAAGGTGGTCGCCTGGTACGACAACGAATGGGGTTTCTCCAACCGGGTCATCGACACGCTGGAACTGCTCGCCGGCCGTTGAGAGTTCGCCTGTTTGTGCGCGCCGAATACGGCTAATCGCAGACCATGGCAACTCAACGAGACAACGAGAACAGGACGAAGACCACACAGAAGACGGTGACCGGAGCGGCGGCCGGCACGGCCGCGAAGGCGAAGGACGCCGGGGACGCGGCCGGGAAGGTCGCGGAGTCGGCCGGTTCCGGCGCCGCGCGTGCCGCGGCCGGCGCGGGCGAGGCCGCGGGCCGCGCCGCGCAGACCACCGGCGCCGCCCTGAACACCGCCCGTGAGGGTGTGACGGCGGCGGCAGGTCAGGTGGCCTCCGCGGCCACGACCGCCTGGACCGTCCTGAAGAACCGCAAGCTGATCGCGGCGGGCGCCACCGTCGGCGCGACCGCCCTGACCGCGGCCTCCTTCGCGGCCGGACGCCGCGCGGAACGCGGCAGCCAGGGGCCGCTGACCCGGCTGACCGGGGGCCGTGTCTGACCCGACGGCGCTGCCGTGACACCCCGTCAGGAACCGGCGGGTGTACGGCAGCGCCACGGTCCGCTCCGGCGACGGGGATGAACGGACAGGGCAGCAGAACAGCAGGGCAGCAGAACAGCAGGACACCAGACAGAACGGCAGAGCAGCAGGACACGGCGTCTCACGAGTGCGCCGGATACGGCCCGCCCGGACTCAGGGCCGCTGGTGGACCCCGGTGAGCAACCCGTACAGGACGACGTTGCCCGTGTAGCCGGTGCGTTCGCTGTACGTGCCGCCGCAGGTGATGACGCGTAGCTCGGGCAGCCCCGTGCCGCCGTAGACGCGGCGCTCGGGGAAGCGGGTCTTGTCGACGACGTCGATGCCGTGGATCTCGAAGACGGCCGTTCTGCCGTCGGCCCGGTCGACCTCGATGTGCTGACCCTTCTTCAGGGAGCCGAGACCGTAGAAGACGGCGGGGCCGTCCGCGTTGTCGACATGGCCGTCGATGACGGAGGTGCCGAGCTCGCCGGGGCTGACCGCGCCGGTGAACCAGCCCGCCACGTTGGCGTTCCCGGGCGGCGGTGCCTCCAGCCAGCCCCGTGCGTCACGACCGACGCGGGTCAGCGGTGCGTCCACCCCGATCTGCGGGATACGGACCCGTACGGGCACGGCGGCGGGGAGCGGATCGGCGGGCGGCGTCGTGGTGCCGAGCTTCGCGGCGCCCGGGTCGGGCTGCGGCGGACCGTCGGCGCTGGACGCGCCGTGGTGCACGAGCACCACGCCGGCCAGCAGGATCACGGCCAGCAGCGCCCAGGGCGGGCGGCGGGTCCCCGATGCGGAGGCCGGGGGCATGGGCGACGGCCCGGCCGTCAGCCGTCGGTGCGGCGCTTGCGCAGCCGCAGATATCCCGCGCCGAGCGCGCCCGCGATCAGCAGGCCGCCCCCGGCCACCAGCACGGGGTCGGTGCCGCCCGAGCCGCCGCCGACCCCGGCCTTCACACCGTGATGGACATTGGAACCGGAATGCGTGCTGTCCGTCGCGATGGTGAGGCGCGCCGTGCCCTTTTCGCCGTCGCAGTCGAAAGTGACCTCGTACTCGGCGCCCGGTTTGGCGTCCGGATAGATCCGTGCGGTTCCGGAATCCCCCTCATTGAGTTCGACATCGTCGAAGACCAGCGCCGTCACGCGCACGGTGGGGACTTCGCATTCCGTGGTTTTGAGGGTGACTGTGCCACCGGCCGCGACCGTGGTCGGCGAGACGGTGAATCCGAAGGACGTGACGTCGGACTCCGTGCCCTCGTTGTCCGCCCCGGCGACCGGGGTGACCAGGCCGACCGTGGCGAGAGAGACGAGCGCGGCCGAGACCACGGATAGGGAACGCATACGAGCCCTCCGGAGAATAGGTGACCCGTCCGACGTTATGAGGGCGCGCCCGGACCGACCATTTTGTTGGGCCGAACGGGCGATGTTGGGAAGAAAAGGAAAATGCGTTTCCAGGGGGCGCGTGTTGCCGCCCGGTCCGACTTGCCGATTTGCATATCGTGGGTGCGCATCATCCAGCGCACGCAACTCCCGCAAAAGAAGAGCGAGTTGAATATGAACCGCATGAAGTACGCGTCAGCCGCCGCCCTCTCGGCGCTGGCGGTGCTGGCCGGGCCCGTGGCCGAAGCGACCTCGGCTCCGCACACCGCGGCCGTCCGGGCCCCGCGCCCGTCGGTCAGCGCGAAGGCGACCGTTGGCAGCGTACGGGCGTGGCAGGAGTTCCGGATCTACGGGAAGACCGAGCACCTGCGGGCGGGCACCCGCGTGACGCTCCAGCAGATGCAGGGCAAGAACAAGAAGTGGGTGTCGCTGCCCGTCACCATGACGACCAACCGCACCGGCAACTACAACCTGCGCGTCAAGCTCGGCCTGATCGGGCGCAACTCGCTGCGCATCGTCGGCGGCGGAGCCGTCTCGCCGGTCGTCTACGTCAACGTGCATCGCTGACCGATCCCGCTCGGGACCGGGGAGTGCGCGGTCGTCGGCACAGGACGGCCGCGCCGGTCGATGGAACAGCGGAACAGCACATCGATGGAGCAACGCATCAGTGCAGCACGCGCCGTTTCCGCAGCCGCCGGTGGACGAGCAGGGGAGCACAGGTCAGGACGAGGAGCGCGGACGCGGCGCCGAGGTGCCGGACGAGTCCCGGCCCGGAGTCCGAGGGCTGCGCCGGTGCGGCCGGCGCTGCGGCCACGGACGCCGACTTGTGTGCTGCGGGGGCGTGTTGCGGGCCCGCGTTGTGCGCCGGGTGTGCCGGTGCCGCGACGAAGCCCCAGTCGAGCAGCGCCCGCGCCTCCTCGTAGACCGCGTTGAACGACCCCTGCTGGGGGTTCATCACGGTGACCAGGATCGTGCGGTCCGCGCGGGTGGCGGCGGTGACGAGGGTGCTGCCGGCCTGCGACGTGTAACCGTTCTTGACGCCGATCAGCCCCGGGTAGGGCTGCACCCCGTGCGATCCCACCAGCAGCCGGTTGGTGTTCTGGATCCCGAACGCCTTCGGGCCGCCGGAGGCCGGGAAGCGGGCCCACTTGGTGCCCATGTAGCGCCGGAAGTCGGGGTTCTTGAACCCTTCCCTGGCGATGAGCGCCAGGTCGTGCGCGCAGGAGTGCTGGCCGGGGGTGTCGAAGCCGTCCGGTGAACGTACCTGCGTGTCGTCGGCGCCGATGCGGCGGGCCGTGGCCTGCATCTGGGCGAGGGTGCGCGGCAGACCGCCGTTCATCCGCGCGAGGGTGTGCACCGCGTCGTTGCCCGAACTCAGGAAGACTCCGCGCCACAGGTCGCCGACCGTGTACCGGCTTCCCTCGTCGACGCCGACCAGGCTGCTGCCCTCGGCGACCTCGGCCAGATCGGCGTGGGTGGCCTGGTGGACGGTCTCCTGTCGCAGCTTCGGCAGCAGCGCCACCGCGAACAAGGTCTTCAGCGTGCTCGCCGGGGGCAGCCGGCGGTGGGGCGCCTTCGCCGCCAGTACCTGCCCGGAGCGCGCGTCCATGACCTCCCAGGACAGCGCCGACACGGCGGGCGCGGCGGGCGGGGCCGGGGCGGGGGCGGCGGCCCCGGCGGGACCGGCGAAGGCGCCGACGGTGACCGCCGCGCACCACCCTGACACCACGCACGCCTTGGTGGCGGCAGGGGAAAAGCGGAAGATTTTCGCCATGCCGGAAACGTAGGGGCGTGATCGTCGGCTCGCGCTCCGCTTACGCCATGTGGTCCAGGTGCGCGGGACAGGGGGAAGGAACTACTCTTTTCGGGCGACGGTTCGCCGTCCAGGCCCTGGTCGCGGCGTACGTACGCGGGAACGACACGACGGTGGAGGTGCTGCGCCATGACGGCTCGGACACGACTGCTGAACCGGCTTCCACGCGCCTACCGCGACCGGCTGATGGCCCTGGCCGAGGAGGTCTCCTTCGCCCAGGACACCCGGATCTTCGAGGAAGGGGACCGGGCCGACCGGTTCTGGATCATCAGGACCGGCATGGTCACGCTCGACGCGCGGATCTCCGATCGCACCACGCTCCCCATCGACCCGCTCGAACCGGGCGACCTGCTCGGCTGGTCGTGGCTGTTCGCGCCCTACGAATGGGACTTCGGCGCCGAGGCGTTCAGCCCGGTACGCGCCTACGAGTTCGACGCCGGCGCGGTGCGCGGCCTCTGCGATCTGGAGCCGGCCCTCGGCATGACCCTGCTGCACGGGGTGGCCGAGGTGATGGCGCACCGGCTGGAGTCGGCTCGTATGCAGCTGGTCGAGGCCCATCGGATGCACGGGCATCTCTGACCGTCGCGTTTGGAGCGTCCCCGGAGCGTTCCTGTCACCGACGTATGGCACTCAGTTCCCTGGGTGAAGGTACGTAGTGCCAAAGCGGTCCGCGCAGTGTTACGTTCCCGGCATGAGCGAGGCGCGCGAGGCAGGCGGGGCACAGAAGAAGGCACCCATGCGGGAGGTGCTGGCCGAGGCGGCGTTCCAGCTGTTCCTGGAGCGCGGCTTCGAACGGACGACCGTGGACGACATCGTGGCGCGGGCCGGCGTCGGGCGGCGTTCGTTCTTCCGGTACTTCCCGTCCAAGGAGGACGCGGTCTTCCCCGACCACGAGAGCTGCCTGGCCGACATGACCGCCTTCCTCGACGCCGCAGGGGGCGACCGGGACGCCGTCGACGTGGTGTGCGGCGGCGCGCGGCTCGTCCTGCGGATGTACGCCGCCAACCCCGAATTCTCCGTCCAGCGCTACCGGCTGACCCGCGAGGTGCCGGGCCTTCGGACCTACGAACTCTCCGTGGTGCGGCGCTATGAGCGCACGCTCGCCGGGTATCTGCGCCGACGCTGGGAGGGCGTCCCGGACGGCGCGCTGCGGGCCGAGGTCGTGGCGGCCTCCGTCGTCGCCGCGCACAACAACGCGCTGCGCACCTGGCTGCGTTCGGGTGGCGAGGGCGACGCCGACCGGTCCGTGGACCGGGCCCTCGACCTCGTCCGGCAGGTGTGGGGTACGGCCGCCGCGACCCCGGCGCCGACGGCCGCCGACGAGGAGGTCGTCGTCATGGTCGCCGCCAAGGGCGCCCCCATGTGGCGCGTCATCCAGCAGGTGGAATCGGCGCTGAGGAACGACTGAGCCGTACTTGAGGGGTACTCGGTATCTTTACCGAGCGGCACTGAGTGTCATACGCTGCCGACGTGCCGCGGCCGCAGCCCGGCGCGCGGCGGACGAGCGCGGGGAGACCGAGTGATGTCAGCGACAACCGGGACGTTCAGGGGCGGTATCGGCGTCATGACGCCGGCCACGGAGGGCGGAACGGGCTTCGCCCATCAGCGGTGCCGGTGGTGCGGCACCGCGTCGTTCCGGCGATTGTTGTGTCCGGTCTGCGCGTCGAGCGAGCTGGAGACGGAGTACAGCGCGGGGCCCGGCATCGTGGTGCAGAGCCGGGTCGTCCACCGCGGCACGGGGGTGGCGCGCAACGAGGCGCTCGTCCGTTTCCCCGAGGATTTCGTGGTGCCCTGCCGGATCGTGGGCACGGCCCCGCACATGGTGTGGGTGGGGGCCACGGTGCGCGCCGCGCGAGGTGCCCACGCCGACCCCGACTGCGGGGAGGTCGTCTTCGAGCTCGTCGACGCGGCCGCGGGCGGCGTCCGGCGCTGAGGCTGCCGCTGCCCGCCGGGCCGGTACGCGAAGCCCAGGACGGCAGGCGGCGCGGCGGGCCCGGGGACGCCGTCCTGCACGGAGGCGCAGTGGCCGGCCGGGGCCCGGCCTCCCCGCGTCTCCGTGTGCCTCACGCGTCGGCCGCCTCCTGGTTGATCCGGTCGAACTGCGCGCCCATCGCCTCGGCCAGCGCCTGCGCCGCCGACAGGGGGCGGACCATCACCATGAAGTCGTCGATCAGACCGTCCTCGTCGAAGTGCAGGAAGTCGCAGCCGGTGATCTGCCGGTCGCCGACCCGCGCCTCGAAGACCAGCGCGTGATCACGTCCGTCGGCGCTGCCGATCTCCCGTACGTAGCGCAGGTCCTCGAAGACCCGGGTGACGCCGCGCAGGATCGCCGCGGTGATCTTCTTGCCCGGGTACGGCTTGAACACGACCGGGCTGGTGAAGAGCACGTTCTCGGCCAGCATGGCCTCGACGGCCGCCAGGTCGCCCTTCTCCACCGCCGCGCGGAAGGGATGCACGAGCGCCACCTCATCTCTCTCAGCCTGATAGGCAATTATTTGAATAGGTGCGGGAGAGAATAATCGTCTCGCTGTATGGTGTCCATATGTCTCTCAAGTACGCCGTCCTGGCCGCGCTGTTGGAGGGTGAGGCGTCCGGATACGACCTGGCGAAGATCTTCGACGTCTCGGTGTCGAACTTCTGGGCCGCGACACCGCAGCAGCTCTACCGCGAGCTGGACCGGCTGGCCGGTGAGGGGCTGATCGACGCGCGGGTCGTGCCGCAGGAGCGCAGGCCGAACAAGCGGATGTTCACGCTGTCCGAAGCCGGCCGCGCCGACCTCGCCGCGTTCACGGCGAAGCAGCCGAAGCCGATGGCGATGCGCGACGAACTGATGGTGAAGGTGCAGGCCGTCGACGTCGGCGACCTCGACGCGGTACGTGAGCACGTCGAGGAGCGAATGGCCTGGGCACACGGCAAACTCGCCCGCTACGAGCGAGTGCGCGGGCATCTGCTCGGCGGCCTCGGCGAGGAGGAGTTCCTCGCCGACGGGGAGCGTGTCGGCCCCTATCTCACGCTGATGGGCGGCATCGCGCTGGAGGAGGAGTACCTGCGCTGGGGGCGGCGCGTCCTCGACGTCCTGGAGCGCCGGGCCTCGCGCACGGCGGACCGGGCCCCGGACACGGTGACCTGAAGCCGGCCGACGCGGGGGTTTCCGGGGGTGGCCCCGAGGGTGAAGCGTGCGCGAGGACGGAGACGTGACCGCGGCCCGGCGCGCCATGACCGAACCCGGGACATGGCCGAACCCGGTAAGTGGCCCGCCCCGGTGCTCGGTTGCCACGAGGAGCGCCCGGGCGCATCCTGACCGGTATCGCCCTGGGCGAAGCCCGGCCACCGCACCGGCTCCCCGCCGTAACCTGGCCCGATGAGCAACCACGAGACCCGCAGGCCCCGTTCCGCCCCCGCTCAGGAGCCGCTGTGGCGCCATGTCGTCGGAGACGTGCTGCGCCGCCGCCGCCGGGCGCAGGGGCGGACCTTGCAGGATGTCGCCGACGTGGCGGGGATCTCCATGCCCTACCTCTCCGAGGTGGAGCGCGGCCGCAAGGAGGCGTCGTCCGAGATGCTCGCCGCCGCGGCGGGCGCGCTCGGTCTCGGACTCGTCGACGTACTGGCTCTCGCGCAGGGCGAGTTGGCGCGGGCCGCCCAGCTCCCGAGGCCGGTCTCCGTCGCCGCCGTCACGACGCTCGGCGGGAGCGCGGGCGGCTCGCGCGGGCGCGGCACGATGTGCCTGGCCGCCTGACCCGGCTCAGGACGGCCCGGCGGGCCCCGCGGCGGGATGGTCACCGGGGCGGGCGAGGTGGCGTACGAGCACGGGTACGTGGCTGTGCTCGATGTCCTTCACCGAGGTCACCAGGGTGACGGGGCCCTGCCGGGCCAGGGCGCGTACATGCTCGACGAGGGCGGCGCGGACCGGCTCGGCCAGCTCCGCGCCGTAGCGCTCGGCGAACGCCTCGTACCGCCCGTCGCGGTCCTCGTGGTACCAGGCGCGCAACTCCCTGGACGGCGCGATCTCCTTCGGCCAGGCGTCGACCGCCGCCCGCTCCTTGGAGATGCCGCGCGGCCACAGGCGGTCGACCAGCAGACGGGTGCCGTCGGACGGAGCGGCCGGATCGTAGACGCGGCGGACCGGGAAGGGGCCGGGCGCTGCATTGGCGGTCATGGCTTCATTGTGCTGCTTTCCGCCGCTTTGTGTACGGGGTGAGGCGCCGCTTCGGTGCCGGCGCCGCGGGCGGGGCTCGCACGGAGCGCGGCGGCCGTCGCGGAGGTCACCCGTTCGGCCCAACCCCGCTGGCGTGCGGCGGGCGCCGGTGCGAACAGTCGGACATGACCCAAGCACCGCACGAACCGCAGAGTCCGCACCGGAGCACCGAACGGGACGCGCCGCCGCGCGATCCACAGGGCCCGCTCGGCAGACTCGCCGATGTCGCGTGGCAGGCGGTCCTGCTCGCGGGTGTCGCCGCGCTGATCCTCGGGGTGCTCGTTCTCGTGTGGCCCGGCGCCTCCCTGTGGGCCGCCGGCGTCCTGTTCGGCGTCTACCTCGTGGTCAGCGGCGTCTTCCAGCTGGTCACGGCGTTCGGTACCCATGTGACGGCGGGGCTGCGCGTGATGGCGTTCATCAGCGGCACCGTCTCGATCCTGCTCGGCCTGTTCTGTTTCCGCGGCTCGATGCAGTCGATCCTGCTGCTCGGCCTGTGGATCGGGATCGGCTGGCTGTTCCGCGGCATCACCCAGACCGCCGCGGCCGCGTCCGACGCCGCGATGCCCGCGCGCGGTTGGCAGATCTTCCTCGGGATCGTCAGCGCCCTGGCCGGCATCGTGCTCATCGTCTCCCCGTTCAGGTCGGTCGCCGTCCTCACCCTGGTCGGCGGCTGCTGGCTGGTGGCGATGGGCGTCGTGGAGATCGTCGAGGCGTTCATGCTGCGCGGCCGGGCCAGGAGACTGCCGCACGGCGTCTGAGAACTGTCCTCGCAGCCGCAACGCGATCGGCCCCGCACTGTCTCGCCAGTGCGGGGCCGGTCGCGTCACGGGGGAGCGGCGGGTCAGACGCCGACCGTCTCCTCCAGCTCCTCCTCCACGTCCTCGTCGTGCTCGGCCGAGGACGGGACCGGGGCCGTGTCCCTGGCCGGACCGTCGTCCTCGGCCGGGCCCGCGCCGGTCGCGAGGGCCCGCCGCTGCCGGCGTTCGGCCGTCGCCGCGACCGCGAGGACGACCGCGCCCACCGCGAGCCACGCCACCAGCGTCCACACGTAACGGCCCAGGTCGTAGTGGTCGAAGTAGAGGAGGCTGCGGGCTCCCTCGACGAAACCGGCGCCGTTCCAGAAGGCGTGCAGGCTGCCGAAGAACCCGTTCTGCAGCTCGGGGCGGAAGATACCGCCCGAGCTTGTGAAGTTGAGCATTACGAAGAGCACCATCACGGCGAGCGTCGTCCACCGCTTCAGGAACGTGTGCAGACCGACGCCGATCAGCAGGATCCCCGCGGAGTACACCCACGCCATGCCCCACAGACCCCACAGGCCGGCGTGCGCGAGGTGGAAGACCGGGCCCGCGAACGCCGCGCCGATCAGACTGACCACGCCGGAGACGCCGGCCACGAGCAGCGCCCGCGTCCGCATCCGCAGCGCGCCGCCCGCGCCGCCGAGGACGGCCACCGAGGCGTACGAGCCGATGCTCAACGCGACGAGCAGGAAGAACAGGCCCTGGCCCGTGGGGTCGTCGGACACCGGCGGCGCCACATCCGTCACCTTGAGCGGTTCCCCCTGCTGCGCGGCGACCGGTGTGAAGATCTTCTGCACGACGGAGACCGTGGTGTCGGAGCCCGCCGAGGCCACGATCAGCTCGGGCGCCTTGCCGTCGAGCACGTACGCGCCGTCGATGTCCCGCGTCTTCAGCTGGTGGATCGCCGTGCCGCGGGTGTCGAGCGTCCGCACGTCCAGGGCGTCGCCCGCCTTGTCCTTCACGGTCTGGGCGAAGACCTTCGCCTCGGCGCCCGACCCGACGACCGCCACCGGCAGATGGTGCGGCTCGGGCGCGGCGAAGGCCCCGAGGTAGGCGAGGCCCATGCCCACGCACATCAGCAGCGGGGTGAGCAGATGGGTCAGGACGTGGCGCAGCGCCGGATTGTGCGCGCCGTTCGCCGCACCGCGTACCACGCCGCGTACGGCACCGGCCCCTTCGGAGCGGTGGGCTCTGTGGTCGGCGGGCATGGGCAGGACCTCCATGGGTTGGCTTATACAACTCTTAACCAAGTTGTACTGTACAACCACATGGGCGGGGTGCGGCGCCGAGCGGGTGTGAGCCCGGACACGGGGGAGGGGGAGCGTCAGGCCGGACGCGGCAGTGAGTGGTCCTCGAAGGCGGACGGCGCGGGGAGGGTAGGGTCCGCGTCGTCGCTCTCGTACGTTCGCAGGCGCTCGCGCAGTGCACGCATGCGCATGCTCGTCTCGTACAGAAAGCGGACCTTCGTCCGCATCACCCATGGTTCGACGGGCTTGACGACATAGTCCGCGACGCCGAGTTCGAAGGCCCGGACGGCGAGCGCGGGGTCCTGCCCCGCGCCGGTGATCATCATGATCGGTATGTCCTGGGTCTGCTCCAGGCGCGCCATGTAGTGGGCCACTTCGAAGCCGCTGACGTCGGGCATCAGCACATCGAGGAGGACCACCGCTATGCCGCCGCGCAGCACCGCCTTGAGGGCGTCGTCCCCGGTGCTCGCCCGGTCCACCGGGTAGCCGAGCGGGGCGAGGGCGCTCTCCATCGCGAAGAGGGTGTCCTCGCGGTCGTCGACGACCAGGATCCTGGGCCGTGCAGCGGTGGGCATCGCCGTGTGCCTCCCCTCGTCGGCACCACAGCATATGCCCGGACGTCGGTGGCGGACGAGGCTCTAATCCTCCCCGCGCACCAGATTCCAGTCAGGATCCCGCTCGGCGTCGGGCTCGCCGAGCTCGCGTCCGTCGGGGCGAGCCGGGCGGCAGGTGCGGACACGGCCTCTGACCTCGTGCTTGGTCTCCGCGGGGTGCGGGGCACGCAGACTGGCGTTCATGATCGGACCTCTTTTCGGACAGATGCGGGCTGATGCGGCTCGTGGACAGCCATCCGGTCGGCCCGCGGGTTCCACGAGCGGTCGCGGATGCGCAGAAAACACCAAGTGGCGGCTGTCGCCGCCAGGTTGGAGCCACTGCCTCCCCGGCACCGGGCCGCCGGCCGTACGACGTCGAGTACCCCGCACGGTCCTCGTGAGTCCTCGTGACGCGCCCCGGTCAGCTCGCCTTCGGCTTCACGAACTCCTCCGTGCTGCGCAGCGAGAACGGATGTCCGGCCGGATCGGCGTACAGCCGGGACTCGGTACGGCCTTTGCCGCGCGTCTCCAGCGGCCTGGCGCCGAGGCCGACGATCTGCCGCTCCACCTCGTCCAGGTGGTCCGCCGCCACCAGCAGGTCCAGATGCGCCTGCTGGGAGTCGTCGGGACGGGGCCAGCTCGCGGGCACCGCGTTGAGATCACGGCGGAACGCCAGCCGGGTGCCGCCGGCCCCGACGAGCTCGATCAGGCCGCCACCGTCCGGCGGCTGAACCTCCCCGTCGAGGAGTACCCGGTAGAACTCGCAGAGCTCCTCCGGTTCCGCACAGTCGAGAACCAGCACCGCCGCGTTCACGTGGCTCATCGGACCTCCCTCGCCGGCCCCGGTGGCCGGATCACCTGGGTCCGCGAGTACCCGGGTCCGCACCCGCGAACCACCCGGCCGGACCCGTCACTCGCGCACGCGGACCGGCACCTCCACCACGTCCAGGAAGATCTGGTCGGCCTCGGGCCAGGCTTTCTGGATGGCCTTCTTGATGCGCTCGCTGACCAGCTC
Organism: Streptomyces sp. NPDC030991; assembly: GCF_055571235.1. NCBI lineage: Bacteria > Bacillati > Actinomycetota > Actinomycetes > Kitasatosporales > Streptomycetaceae > Streptomyces > Streptomyces sp. NPDC030991. Next base: position 288,999 of record NZ_JBVIFR010000001.1, on the reverse strand, counting down.
CAGGGCCTCGCTGTCGATGCCGGGGGTGAGGTCGACGCGGGCCGCGACGAGCGTCGAGTCCATGCCGAGACGCATGGTGTACAGCGCCGCCACGTAGTCGATCTCCGTCTGGGAGTCCAGGAGTTCGAGGATCTCGTCGCGCAGCTCCGGATCGACGGCCTCGCCGATCAGCTGTTCGCGGGCGGCCTTGCCGAGGCGGTACGCGACGAAGACGAGGAGCGCGCCGATCGCCAGGGAGGCCGAGGCCTCCCACACTATGTCGCCGGTCACCATGTGCAGCACCATGCCGCCCGCTGCGAGCAGCACACCGAGCACCGCCGTGCTGTCCTCGGCGAGGACCGTGCGCAGCGCCGGATCGGAGCCGATGCCCTTGCCGGGCTGGGCGCGGACCTGGAGGACGGCGCGGACCAGGGAGGCGCCCTCCGCCAGCAGCGCGACCCCGAGGACCACCAGGCCGACGACGTATCCCGTCTGCGTCTCCTTGGTGGCGGGGCCCGTCAGCGCCTCGAAGCCCTGGAAGAACGAGAAGCAGCCGCCCATCACGAAGATGCCGACCGCGGCGAGCAGCGACCAGAAGAACCGTTCCTTGCCGTATCCGAAGGGGTGCTGCCGGTCCGCGGGGCGGCGGCTGCGGTGCAGCGCCGCGAGGAGGAACACCTCGTTGAGGCTGTCGGCCACCGAGTGTGCCGCCTCCGACAGCAGCGCGGGTGATCCGGCGATGAGGCCGCCGATCGCCTTCGCCACGGCGATGAGCAGATTCGCGGAAAGGGCCACCAAGACCGTCAGACGGGTCTTGCGGTCCTCTCGCGTACCGGACTTCTCGGGTTTGGCCACGTAGCAACTCGCAATGTGTGAAGGGCAATCACGGAAAGGATGAGAAGGACGCGCGACGACGCCGAAGCCGCTGGAAGGCGGTCGCGGGCGCGCGCTGACCAAGGATTCTGAGTAACCGGCCCGGCGGCGCCGTAAACCCCGCGGCCGGGCGCCCGGCACGGAGCCGGACCGGGGCCCGGGGGCGCGCGCATGCGCCGGATGCGCCGGAAGTGAACCCGTGCGCCGCCTGCCGGCGCGGAATCGAGCGGCCTCGCGCTGTCGCGCCGGTTTGGCCGTCGGCGATGCGGCTACCCGAGCCGCAAGCAGACCGTTCCGTGGAAAGGAGCCGGGCCGGTGACCCCCCTGGCGAAGCACCCTCATCTCCGCGCCGAGACCACCGAGGCCGCCGCGCCCGCCCTGATGACCGAGCCGCCGAAGGATGCTCTCGTCCGTTTCCTCGAGGCACGCTTCGCCTGCGCCCAGGCCTGCACCGAGTGCGCCCGCGCCGGTGCCGTGCGCGTCAGCGCCCTGGAGCCCGGCCCCGCCGCCCCGCCGCTGCACGGCCCCGTGCGCCGCACACCGGCCGTCGACGCCGAGCGGGACGGTATGCGGCACGGCCTGCGGCGCTCGCTGCTGCTCTGCGTGGAGGTCTGCGACGCGACCTGCCGACTGCTGTCGGAGGACGGCCTCCAGGACGAGTACGGGCTGCGGCTCCAGGTCGAGTGGTGCCGCGCCGTCGCCCTGGAGTGCGCGCGCGCCTGTGACGGTGTTCCGGAGGCCGCGGACTGCGCCGAGCAGTGCCGCGCCTGCGCACGGGCCTGTACGGATTTCCTCGCGATCCTCGACTGACGCCCGCGTCACGGCCGGTGGTCCAGGTCCGGTGGCCCACGCCGGTACGGCCGAGCCGTCACCGTCGCCATCACCTCCTGGGCATTCCCTATTTCTGGAACGAGTTCTACTGTGTGCGCCGTCAAGCCCGCGCCGACGCCGCCCAGTTGACCGCCAGGAGGGGCCGTGCACCTCGCATACACACCTGAGCACCAGCAGTTGCGCACCGAGCTGCGCGCCTACTTCGCCGAGCTCGTGCCCGACCACGCGTACGCCCGCTACGAGGAACCGGCCGCACAGAAGCGCTTCTACCGCGAGACCGTCCGCCGCCTGGGCACCGACGGCTGGCTCGGCGTCGGCTGGCCGAAGGAGTACGGCGGCCGCGGCCTGACCCCGATGGAACAGTTCATCTTCTTCGACGAGGCCGCCCAGGCGGGCGTCCCCCTACCGCTGATGGCGCTCAACACGGTCGGCCCCACGATCATGCGGTTCGGCACGGACGAACAGAAGGAGTTCTTCCTGCCGAAGATCCTCTCCGGCGAGCTCGACTTCGCGATCGGCTACAGCGAACCCGACGCGGGCACCGACCTCGCGGCCCTGAAGACCCGCGCCGTCCGGGACGGCGACGACTACGTCGTGAACGGGCAGAAGATCTGGACGACCAACGGCGACACCGCCGACTGGGTCTGGCTCGCCGTCCGCACCGACCCGGACGCCCCGCCCCACAAGGGCATCACGATGCTGCTCGTGCCGACCACGGACCCCGGCTACTCCTGCACCGTCATCAACACCCTCGCCTCGCACGACACCACGGCGAGCTACTACGAGAACATCCGCGTCCCCGTCTCGCGCCGCGTCGGCGAGGAGAACAAGGGGTGGCGCCTGATCACCAACCAGCTCAACCATGAACGCGTCACTCTCGCCGCGCACGGCACCATGGCGATCCGCGCCCTGCACGACGTGCAGCGCTGGGCCATGGAGACCAAGCTCACCGACGGCCGCCGCGTCATCGACCTCGACTGGGTCAGGAAGCGGCTCGCCCGCACCCACACCAGGCTCGACGCGATGAAGCTCCTCAACTGGCAGATGATCGACGCCGTCCAGGAAGGCACGCTGCTGCCGCAGGACGCCTCCGCCGTGAAGGTCTACGGCTCCGAGGCCCGCCGCGACGCGTACGCGTGGCTGATGGAGATCGTCGCCGCGGCGGGCGCGTTGAAGGAGGGCAGCGCCGGGGCCGTGCTCCACGGCGAACTGGAGCGCGGCTACCGCTCCGCCGTCATCTTCACCTTCGGCGGCGGCAACAACGAGATCCAGCGCGAGATCATCTCCTGGATCGGGCTCGGGATGCCGCGGGTACGCCGTTAGCAGCTCCCTGACGGCTGCGTAAGCTGGTGAGGTCGGCCGGAGCGAGGGCGGGAGGCGCACATGGCGCGGGAGGATGTCGCGGACCCGGGGCTCTTCGGGCCCGACTCGGTGACCTGGCAGATGCACGCCGATCCCATGATGTGGGTGGCCGGCATACGAGCCCTGTACCTCCAGGCGCTCCACCCGCGCGCGGTCCGCGGCGTCATGCAGAACTCCGACTTCCGGCGCGACGCGTGGGGCCGGCTGATGCGCACCGCGAGCTTCGTCGGGACGACGACGTACGGCACCGTGGAGGCGGCCGAGAAGGCGGGCGCCCGGGTCCGCGGGATCCACCGCCGTCTGACGGCCACCGACCCGGACACGGGCGAGCGGTACGGAGTCGACGAGCCCGGCCTGTTGCTGTGGGTGCACTGCGCCGAGATCGGCTCCTACCTGCACGTCGCGCGCCGGTCGGGCTTCCGCCTCACCGACGCGCTGGCCGACCGGTACATCGCCGAGCACCGCACCAGCGCCCGCCTCGTCGGACTCGACCCGGCCGAAGTCCCGGGCAGTCAGGCCGAGTTGGCGGGGTACTTCGAGTCGGTGCGGCCCGAGCTGGCCGCGGGAGCCGAAGCCCGACTCGTCGACGACTTCCTCCAACGGCCGCCCACCCATCCCCTGTTGGTCCCGGCGCGCGCGGCACTGTGGCGGCGCGTGGCCGATCTGGCGTACGCCTCGCTGCCGCCGTACGCCCGCGACCTGTACGGCCGGAGCGCTCCGGCCCCGGCCGTCGTCACCCGCCGCCTGCGGGTCACGGGCACCGCGCTGCGCTGCGTCCCCGCCCGTGTGCGCTGGCAACTGCCCCCGAAACACGTCCTGCGCGCCATGGCACGACTCGGTCCCGACGCCCGCCCCGCACCGTACAAACTCGGCAGCCGGGTAGCCATACTGGGCCAGGGGAGGGCGCGGCGAGGCGACGGGGGCGACGGGGGAACATGTCGGAGTCGGGGGAGACCCGGAACAACGGACTGATCCACGGCCGGTACCGACTGCTCGAACAGATCGGCCGCGGAGGCATGGGCGAGGTGTGGCGCGCCCGCGACGAATCGCTCGGGCGGCACGTCGCCGTGAAGTGCCTCAAGCCGCTCGGACCGCAGCGCGACCAGTCGTTCACCCGGGTGCTGCGCGAGCGCTTCCGCCGGGAGGCGCGGGTCGCGGCGGCGCTCCAGCACCGCGGCATCACCGTCGTGCACGACTTCGGCGAGCACGAAGGCGTCCTCTACCTGGTGATGGAGCTCCTGGAGGGCAGGAACCTCAGCGAGCTCCTGGAGGACAACCGGCGCCATCCGCTGCCCGTGGACGACATCATCGACATGGCCGAGCAGATCGCCGCCGCCCTCGCTTACACCCACGAACAGGGCATCGTGCACCGCGATCTGAAGCCCGCCAACATCGTGCGGCTGGCCGACGGCACGGCGAAGATCTGCGACTTCGGCATCGCCCGGCTCGGCCACGACATCGGTTTCACCGCCCGGCTCACCGGCACCGGCATCGCCATGGGCACCCCGCACTACATGTCGCCCGAGCAGATCGGCGGCACCGACGTCGACCAGCGCAGCGACCTCTACTCGCTCGGCTGCGTGCTGTACGAGATCGCCACGGGCGCACCGCCCTTCGACCTCGACGACGCCTGGGCCGTGCTCGTCGGACACCGGGACACCCTGCCCGAGCCGCCGCGCAGCCACCGCCCCGAACTGCCCGCGTACGTCGAGCGGATCATCCTCGACCTGCTCGCCAAGGACCCGGAGCAGCGGCCGCGCGACGCGGCCGAGCTGGGGCGCCGCATCGCCGCCGGACGCTCCGCCCGCGGGGCGTACGTACCCACGGTGCGGGCCCAGCGGATCGTGCCCCGCACCGGTACCCAGGTCGTCGCCGAACAGCCCCTCTCGCGCGAGCCGCGCCTGCCGTCCTGGACGCACGGCATGACCACGGGGCACAAGGCCGCCGGCGGGCCGGGGCTGCGCCTGACCCCGCCCGCCGCCGGAGCCGGGCTGTCCGGCGAGTGGGTCCCGCGGCCCACCGAAGCGCGGCCGACACCAGCCGAGAGGACCGAACGGACGTGGCCCGCACCGGAGTTGCCGGCCACGCTCGGCTCCCGGCACGAGGCGGGCCTCAGCCTCGGCCGGCTGGGGCGCTGGGCCGAGGCGGGCGAGGTGCACCGCGCGGTCGTGGCCGAACGGGAGCACACGCTCGGCCCCGACCACCCCGACACACTGGCCAGCCGCTACGAGGTCGCGTTATCGCTGAGCCGCACCGGGCGCGCCGCCGACGCGCTGCGAGAGTACCGGCGTGTCGTCGAGGGGCGTGCACGCGCGCTCGGCGCCGACCACCCCGAAACACTCGGAGCGCGCCAGGAAGTGGCGTACGTCCTGGGCAAGTTGGGCCGTCACCTCGAAGCGCACCAGGTCTACACCGCGGTCCTCGCCGACCGTGAGCGCGCCATGGGACCCGAGCACCCCGACACCCTGCGCTGCCGCCACAACCTCGCCTTCAACCTGAGCCGCCTCGGCCGCCTTGAGGACTCCCACCGCATGGCGAGCGAGGTCGCCGACGCGCGTGCCCGCGTCCTCGGCCCCGACCACCCCGACACGCTCGTCACCCAATGCGAAGTCGGCTACACGCTGGGCCAGTTGGGGCGCTGGAGCGAGGCGCTGCGCACCTACCGTGAAGTGGCCGGGGCGAGGACACAGGCGCTGGGGCCCGACCACCCGGACACCCTCGCCGCACGTTACGAGGTGGGCATCAGCCTGGGCCGGCTCGGCCGCAGCGCCGAAGCGCTCACGCTCTACCGCGACCTGATCGACGACCGCGCCCGGGTCAGCGGCCCCACCGACCCCGAGACGCTCCGCGCCCGGCACGGCCTCGGCGTCAACCTCGGCCGCATGGGCCGCTGGGAGGAGGCCCTCGCCGAGGCCCGCGACGTGTGCGCGATCCGGGGGCGGGTCCTGGGCGCCGACCACCTCGACACCCTCATCAGCCGCCGCGAGGTCGCGGTCGGCCTCGGCTGGCTGGGGCGATGGGAGGACGCGCTGGGCGAGTACCGCGCGGTGGCCGCCGCCCGGCAGCGCGTGCTCGGCGAGACCCACCCCTCCACACTGGCCAGCCACAACGACGAGGCGCACTGCCTGGAGCAGTTGGGGCGCGGGGCGGAGGCGGTGCGGCTGTACCGGCACGTGGCCGCGGTGCGGCGGCGGGGCTGAGGCGGCGGACCCGCTCGGGCCGGATCCCGGTGCGGGGGGTGCCACCAGGTGCCGGAGGTGCTACGAAGGGGCATGCCCGTGAAGGATCAGTACGACGTCGTCATCGTCGGCGGTGGCCACAACGGTCTCGTCGCCGCCGCCTACCTCGCCCGCGCCGGCCGCACCGTCGCCGTGCTCGAACGCCTCGGGACGACCGGCGGCGCCGCCGTCTCCAGCCGGCCGTTCCCCGGCGTGGACGCGCGCCTGTCCCGGTACTCGTACCTGGTCAGCCTCCTCCCCCGGAAGATCGTGGCCGAGCTGGGGCTCGACTTCACCGTGCGGCGGCGGACCGTGTCCTCGTACACGCCGACCGTCCGGGCCGGCCGCCCGACGGGGCTGCTGGTCGGCGGCGGGGCCGCCCGCACCCGCGAGGCGTTCGCCCGGCTGACGGGGAGCGAGCGCGAGTACGAGGCGTGGAGCCGGTTCTACGCGACCACGCGGCACGCCGCCGAACGCGTCTTCCCCACACTCACCGAACCGCTGCCGACCCGAGCCGCGCTGCGGGAGCGCGTCGGGGACGACGCGGCCTGGCGGCTGCTCTTCGAGGAGCCCATCGGCGTCGCCGTCGAGGAGTGCTTCGCGGACGATCTGGTGCGCGGTGTCGTCCTCACCGACGCGCTGATCGGCACGTTCGCCGACGCCCACGACCCCTCGCTCGCCCAGAACCGCTGCTTCCTCTACCACGTGATCGGCAACGGCACGGGCGACTGGGACGTACCCGTCGGAGGCATGGGCGCGCTCACCGACGCCCTCGCGGCGGCGGCCCGCGCGGCCGGCGCCGACCTCGTCACCGGGCACGAGGCGACCCGGATCGAGACCGACGGGGAGCGCGCGGAGGTGACGTACAGGACCGAGGACGGCGACGGCACCGTCGCCGCCCGGAACGTCCTCGTCAACGCTTCCCCGCAGGAGCTCGCCCGGCTCCTCGGCGAGCCCGGGCCCGCTCCCGCCGAGGGCGCCCAGTTCAAGGTCAACATGCTGCTCGACCGGTTGCCGCGGCTGAAGGACACGTCCGTCGATCCGCGCGAGGCGTTCGCCGGGACGTTCCATGTCGCCGAGGGGTACGGGCAGTTGGCGGCCGCGTACGCCGAGGCCGCCGCCGGCTCCCTGCCGAGCGCGCCACCCTCCGAGCTCTACTGCCACTCCCTGACCGACCCGACGATCCTCGCCCCGGACCTCGCGGCACGCGGCTGCCAGACCCTCACCCTCTTCGGACTGCACACACCCGCGCGCCTGTTCACCGCGGACAACGACACCGCCCGCGCCGACCTCCTGGCGGCCACCCTGGCGCAACTCGACGCCCATCTCGCCGAGCCGCTCGCGGACTGCCTCGCCGAGGACGCCGACGGCCGCCCCTGCGTCGAGGCGAGGACCCCGCTCGACCTGGAGCGCGATCTGGGGCTGCCGGGCGGCAACATCTTCCACCGCCCCCTCGCCTTCCCCTACGCCGAGGACGGCGCCGGCCGCTGGGGCGTGGAGACCGCGCACGCCAACGTGTCGCTCTGCGGCGCCGGAGCGGTGCGCGGCGGCGGGGTCAGCGGCATCCCCGGGCACAACGCGGCGATGGCGGTGCTCGGCCGCTGACCCCGCCCCCGGACGGGACAGGCTCTCAGTCCCGGGACGCCGTCCAGCCCACCGCCTCGATGCGGGACGAGTCGGCCGGGCGGGCCTCGTCGAAGACGACCCGGTGGCCGTCGGTGACCCGTACGCCGTCCACGTAGACCCCGCGGCCCACGTACAACTGGTCCGTCGTGTACCGCCAACGTACGCGGGTGAGGGCCGTCCCGAAGCCGCCGAGGTCCGCGGTGAGGCGGTGCCAGACGCGGCCGGCGTAGCCGTCCACCGCGCCCGTCGGGTGCTCCTCGGTCCGGTCCGTGGTGAAGGGGAGCGCCTTCCAGGTCGAACCGCCGTCCGTCGAGACCTCCAGGAAGAGGAGGTCGGAGTGGGGTTCGGTGTCCCACCACAGGGCGCACGTCAGCCGGGCGCCGGGCGAGGCGAGACGCAGGTCCGGCAGGGTCAGGGTGGCCGTGGCGGCGCTCGTCGTGCCGGAGAACCAGGCGGTGCGGCCGTGCGCGGGGCGCACCGCGACGGCGCGCGCCATGTTGTTCCCCGCGGCGACCCGGGGAGCGGAGCCGGATCGCCAACTGCGTACCGGGTGCACGGAGTTGCCGAGCACGATGAGGAAGGAGTCGGTCGTCGGGTCGAGGACGATCGAGGTGCCGGTGAATCCGGTGTGGCCCGCTGTGCGCGGTGTCGCCATCGCGCCCATGTACCAGTGCTGGTAGAGCTCGAAGCCCAGGCCGTGCTCGTCGCCGGGGAAGGCCGTGTTGAAGTCGGTGAACATCAGCTCCACCGACTTCTCGGAGAGGATGCGGGCGGCGCCGTACACCCCGCCGTTGAGCAGCGTCCGGCCGAGGACCGCCAGGTCCCAGGCGCAGGAGAAGACCCCGGCGTGGCCGGCGACGCCACCGAGGCCGAACGCGTTCTCGTCGTGCACCTCGCCCCAGACGAGGCCGCGGTCGAGCCCCGACCACGGCGCGCGGGCGTCCTCCGTCGCCGCGATCCGGGGCTTCCAGCCGACCGGCGGGTTGTAGCGGGTGCGCGTCATGCCGAGCGGCCCCGTGATCCGCTCGCGCAGCAGCACGTCGAGGCTCTTGCCGGTGAGTTGCTCCAGGACCAGCTGGAGCGAGATGAGGTTGAGGTCCGAGTAGAGGTAGGTGGTGCCGGGCGGGTTGAGGAGTGCCTCGTTCCAGATGAGCCGGATCTGCCCCTCGCGCGTCGTCTCCTTGTAGAGCGGGATCCAGGACCGGAAACCCGAGGTGTGGGTCAGTAGTTGCCGGATGGTCACGTCCTGCTTGCCCGCGCCCGCGAAGTCGGGGAGGTAGGAGGCGACGGTCGCCTCCAGCTCCAGCGCGCCGTGCTCGATCTCCTGGACGGCGAGGATCGACGTGAAGAGCTTCGACACGGAGGCCAGGTCGAAGACGGTGTCCTCGGCCATGTCGATCTGCTGGTCCGCGGGGAACTCGACCCCGGTGTCGGTCTTCTCGTCGTAGTGCGAGTAGCGCACCGCCTTGCCGATGGGCTGGTGCAGCGCCACCGTTGCGCCGCGGCCCGCGAGCAGGACGGCCCCCGCGTACCACGGGTGGGCTGGCGAGGGGCCGAGGAACTTCTCGGCGTCCGCGACCAGTTGCCGCAAGTGACCGGCGAGCAGGCCCGCGCGTTCGGGAGAGCCGTGGCGCAGGGTGGGGCGTCGCTCTTTCTGTTTCCCGGCGGCCGCGGCGGGGCCCGCGGGGAAGGGGGTGAGGGCACCGCCCAGGGCAAGGCCCGCGGCGCCCAGTTGGCGTCGGGTGAGGCCGCCCCGTGATCTGTCCTGGTCCCCAGAGCTCATGAACAGGCCTCCTGAAACTATCTTTCGGGATCTCGATGGACGGGTGAAACTTTCATGTCAGCGCTGCCTCGTGTCAACCACCCCGCGCCCGTCCGCACCCGGTGAAGAATCTGACGCTGCATCAGAAAACCTCTTCCGTCGTCGGGCTCGCTGCGGCATCCTGCGCGCATGCAGACGGAGCTGAGCAAGAAACTGGGGATCGAGCACGCCGTCTTCGGATTCACACCGTTCCCCGCGGTGGCCGCCGCCATCAGCAGGGCCGGCGGCTTCGGCGTGCTCGGCGCGGTCCGCTACACGGCACCCGAGGACCTCACCCGCGACCTGGACTGGCTGCACGCGCACGCCGACGGACGCCCGTACGGCCTCGACGTCGTCATGCCCGCCAAGAAGGTCGAGGGCGTCAGCGAGGCGGACGTGGAGGCGATGATCCCGGAAGGTCACCGGCAGTTCGTCCGGGACACCCTCGCCAAGCACGGCGTGCCCGAACTCGACCCGGGCGAGGCGTCCGGCTGGCGCATCACCGGCTGGATGGAACAGGTCGCCCGCGGCCAGCTCGACGTCGCCTTCGACTACCCGATCAAACTCCTCGCCAACGCGCTCGGCTCGCCCCCGGCGGACGTCATCGCCCGCGCCCACGAGCACGACGTCCTCGTCGCCGCGCTCGCGGGCAGCGCCCGGCACGCCCGCAAGCACGCGGAGGCGGGCATCGACGTCGTCGTCGCCCAGGGCTACGAGGCGGGCGGCCACACCGGTGAGATCGCCTCGATGGTGCTGACCCCCGAGGCCGTCGAGGCCGTCGCTCCGCTGCCGGTGCTGGCCGCCGGCGGCATCGGCAGCGGGCAGCAGGCCGCGGCCGCGTTCGCGCTCGGCGCGCAGGGCGTCTGGCTCGGCTCGGTGTGGCTGACGACCACGGAGGCCGACATGAGCTCGCCCGCCCTCACCCAGAAGCTCCTCGCGGCCGGGTCCGGCGACACGGTGCGCTCGCGCGCCCTGACCGGCAAACCCGCCCGTCAGCTGCGTACGGAGTGGACGGACGCCTGGGACGACCCGGCCGGACCCGGCACCCTGCCGATGCCATTGCAGGGCCTGCTCGTCGCCGAAGCGGTCTCCCGCATCCAGAAGTACGAGGTGGACCCGCTGCTCGGGACCCCCGTCGGGCAGATCGTCGGCCGGATGAACGAGGAGCGCAGCGTGCAGGCCGTCTTCGACGAGCTGACCCGGGGTTTCGAGAAGGCGATCGACCGGGTCAACCGGATCGCGGGCCGGTGACCTTGTCGGTGCCGGGTCGCTGTCTCGCCGTGGGCGAGTGGCGCCGTCGGCGGGTGCGGGTGCGTCGTGGCTGGTCGCGCAGTTCCCCGCGCCCCTGAGGGGCGCACTGCGTGCGCCCTCATGGAGCTGCGGCGCAGCCGCATGCTCCAGGGGCGCGGGGAACTGCGCGACCAGCCCCCACCGGACCCGCACCCGGCAATCCGAGAACCCGGCAGACGAGAGGCCGCCCCCGAACCCCCCGCAGAAAGGAACGCCCCCCATGCCCGACCCGACCCCCCCGAACGGCTTCTGGGCGCAGGCCACCGCCGACCCCGGCCGCACCGTCCTGCACGCCCCGGACGGCGAGGAGTGGAGCGCGGGCCGCCTCCACGCGGCGGCCAACAAGCTGGTGCACGGCCTGCGCGCGGCCGGGATGGAGCGCGGCGACGTCTTCGCCGTCGTACTCCCCAACAGCGTCGAGTTCTTCACCGCCTACCTCGCCGCCTCGCAGGCCGGGTTCTACCTCGTACCGGTCAACCACCACCTCGTCGGCCCGGAGATCGCCTGGATCGTCGCCGACTCCGGCGCGAAGGTGCTGATCGCGCACGAGCGCTTCGCCGAACAGGCCAGGTCCGCCGCCGACGAGGCGAAACTCCCCGAGACCCACCGGTACGCCGTCGGGCAGGTCGACACCTTCCGTCCCTACGCCGAACTCCTCGACGGGCAACGGGAATCGGTCCCGGACGACCGGACGCTCGGCTGGGTCATGAACTACACGTCCGGCACGACGGGCCGCCCGCGCGGCATCCGGCGTCCCTTGCAGGACAAGCTCCCCGAGGAGGCCTACCTCGGCGGATTCCTCGGCATCTTCGGCATCAAGCCGTTCGACGGCAACGTCCACCTGGTCTGCTCACCGCTCTACCACACGGCGGTGCTCCAGTTCGCGGGCGCCGCACTGAACATCGGGCACCCGGTCGTCCTCATGGACAAATGGACCCCGGAGGGCATGCTGCGCGCCATCGACACCCACCGGTGCACGCACACACACATGGTGCCGACACAGTTCCACCGGCTCCTCGCGCTCCCGCAGGAGGTGAAGGACCGCTACGACGTGACCTCCATGCGGCACGCCATCCACGGCGCCGCGCCCTGCCCCGACCACGTGAAGCGCGCGATGATCGACTGGTGGGGGCGGTGCGTCGAGGAGTATTACGCGGCGAGCGAGGGCGGCGGCTCGTTCGCCACGGCCGAGGACTGGCTCAAGAAGCCGGGAACGGTCGGAAAAGCCTGGCCCATCAGTGAGTTGGCCATCTTCGACGACGACGGGAACCGGCTGCCCGCCGGGGAACTCGGCACCGTCTACCTGCAGATGAGGACCGGTGGCTTCGCGTACCACAAGGACGAGGACAAGACGAGGAAGAACCGGATCGGTGACTTCTTCACCGTCGGTGACCTCGGGATCCTCGACGAGGACGGCTACCTCTTCCTCCGCGACCGCAAGATCGACATGATCATCTCGGGAGGCGTCAACATCTACCCCGCCGAGATCGAGGCGGCGCTCCTGACCCACCCGGCCGTCGCCGACGCGGCCGCGTTCGGGATCCCGCACGACGACTGGGGCGAGGAGGTCAAAGCCGTGGTGGAGGTCGTCGAGGGACGCGCGGCCGACGACGCCCTCGCCACCGAGATCCTGGCTCACTGCGAGACGCGGCTCGCCGGCTACAAGCGGCCCAAGAGCGTCGACTTCATCGAGACGATGCCCCGGGACCCCAACGGGAAGCTGTACAAGCGACGGCTGCGGGATCCGTACTGGGAGGGGCGTACGCGGGTGGTGTGACGTATGGCGTCCGCCGGGGGAGAGGTGGCGGATGGTGAGGGAGGCGGAGGGCGAGGGAGGCGGGTGGTGAGGGAGGTGGGCGGCCCCCCTCACCATTCCGTTCGTGTCAGCCGCGCACCCGCACCACCTTCAGCGCGGGCGAGCGCAGGATGTCCTTCTCGCAGAAGCGCTCCGTGACCCACCGCTTCTGCGCGAACAGCCGCGTCTGGTCGCTGAAGTGCGGCGAGGCAGGGTTCGACGACTGGGAGTACGTCAGGAGCGTGCGCGCCACGGGGCAGCGCCCGCCGTCCCAGCCGACGGCCTGGATGTAGCTGGAGCCGTGCACGACCTCCGTGTAGCCGCCGCCCTCCGGGGCCCACGTCGGCTCGACCTTGTTCCACACGCCGAGCGACTCCGTGCCGCCGTGGACCGCGATCCGCTCGCCGCCACGCACCACGAACTGGTGGTCGCCGAGCTTGGCGTCCAACGGGATGCCCGCGCCCCGCAGTTCGGCCACCGCATCGGCGAGCGCCGCCCGGAAAGCGGGCTGCCTCGTGTCGAGGGTGTTCGGCGTGCGCACCGGGTCGGCGGCCGAGAACGGCACTTTCCACAGCTTGTCCGCGGTGACCGCCGCCGTCAGCTTCCGCCAGAACCGGTCGAAGAGCAGCGCGCCCCGGCTGCCGGTGCTCATCGTGCGGTCCCACCGGGCGAGGACCGTGCATGCCTGGCCGACGTCGACGGGCGCCCCCTTGCTGCTCGTCGCCGTACCGCCCGGCAGGGCAGCGCACGCCTTCGCCGCGTCCGCCGCCGTCAGGTCCCCGGCGGGCACCCGGTCGGCGAACTGCTGCTTCTGGAGGTCCGCGACCGTCAGCCGGCCCTCGGCTGCCATCGCGGCGACATCCTCGACCGCGCCGCGCGTACGCATCGAGCGCGGCGTGCCGATGGTCCCGAAGACCCGCTCGTACCCGGTCAGCGGCCGGTCGGCGTTGGCCAGCCAGGCGCTGTCGTTGGAGTTCTCCGCGTACGGGGCGTCTTTCAGTACCGGCATTCTCGCGGGGCCGAAGATCCCCGGCTGCACCGCGTCCTTGTCCCGGCGGAGCGCACAGTCGCCGCGCGAACCGTCGAGCACCGCGACGCCCGACGCGGGGTAGGTGACCTTGCCGAGCGGCGTCGAGCAGCGCGCCGCCAGATCGTCGGTGACGCGCGGCAGGACCTGCGACTGGGTGAACAGCGAGTGGCCCCCGGAGTCGGCCGCGATCGTGTTCACCCAGGGAATGCCCTGCGTACGGCGCAGCGCCCGCAGCACCTCGTCCGTCGAGCGGGCCTTGCTGAAGCCGAGTGCGGTGTCCGATGCGCGCAGGTTCACCGCGTTCGGATCGTTCAGCGCGTACGCCGTCGTCGCCGTCCACGGCAGCGGCAGCTGGGCGCCGAGCGAGGTGACGACCGGGCCGTACCGCGTCCACCACTGCGTCCGCGTCACGTCGGCGCCGCCTCGTACGGGCACCGTGACGGTCCGCCTCGTCATCCTCTCGCGCTCGCCGTCCACCAGGTATGCCGTCGGATCGGACGGATCCAGGGTCAGCTGGTGGAGGTTGAGGGTGACGCCGGTCGCGACGGTGTGGCTCCACGCGACGTGCGCGTTGTGCCCGATGGATATCCCCGTCGTGCCGAGCAACGAGCCGCCCATGACGTCCAGTTCACCCGGGATCGTCTGCTGCGACTGCCAGAAGCGGCGACCGCCCTGCCAGGGGTAGTGCGGGTTGCCGAGCAGCAGCCCGCGCCCGCCTGCCGTCGTGGCACCGCTGAACGCCACCGCGTTCGAGCCCATGTCGGAATCGTCCTGGGAGAACAACGCCTTTGCCGCGTCCGCCAGTTCGGCTCTGGACGGCGCCGCCTTCCCGCCCGCGCCCGCGCCCGCCGTCGGGGGCTGCGCGGCCGTGATGCCGTCGACGCCGCGTCCCTGCCCGCCGAGCACCGATATCGCGAAGCCGCGCGCCGCCACGTCCAGCGTCGTCACCGGCTTCACCCAGCCGGCGCCCTTGCACGCCGGGTCGGTGATCCGGTTCTGCTCCAGCCACGCGTTGTAGCCGGCGGCCCAGCCGCGCATCGCGTCCTTGACGTCCCTGCTGGGGCCGGCCGGAGCGGGCGCCGCGAGCAGCTTCTCCACCGTGTGCGTGTCGCGTACGCCACGGAAGTACAGGTCGCTGGAGAGGTTCTTCGCCGCCGAGGAGAGCGAACCGTCGGGCGCCGCGTCGGGACCGAACCAGCGCGAGCGCTCGCCCCGTACGGTCAGGAACCCGTCGGCGAGCGTGCACACCTGGTCCGCGGCCTGCGCCCAGCCGGTGCCGAAGCCGAGGTTCGCGTGGTCCTCGGCGAGGATGTGCGGAATGCCGTACTCGGTGTAGCGGATGGTGGCGGAGAGGCGGCCGTCGTGCGGGCGCTCGTGCCGGTCGGCCGCGACCGACGGCAGCGAGGCCGTGGTGGTGAGCGCGGTCAGCAGAGCGATGAAGACGGCCGTGCGGCGCCGTTGTCTCAGGCGGATGCGCATCGTGCTCCCAACTGTGAGGCGGACAGGGGCGGTTGAGCGTACCAATCGGTATGTCACCTGCCGAGGGCCGTGCGCACACGTCTTGACCACCTCGTCTGCAACGTCCGCCAGTCCGGCAACGCCCTGGTGCACATCGACCCCAGCCTCGCGGACCGGCTCAGGCGCCTACCGGCTCAGCGCCCCGGGAGCACCTGTCCAGACCGTCCTGGCCTCAGCACCTGCGCCGAGGAGCCGGCCTGCCGCGAACGCCCCGGTGTCAGTTGCTGCTCCGGCTGCCGCACCTCCGCAGTGCTACTGCGCCCGTTGATCCCGGAGCGCCCAGTTCTTACAGGGCAAGGGCGCCGTTTGCGTCCATGGCTCGGACGCGAAGGATGTGAAGGGCTGGTGTTTCAGAGCGCTTCGGCCCGCCTCGTGGCGAGCAGAGCGCAGCCAGGCGGCGTACAGCTACGTCGCCGTCATCTCACCGACGCAGGAGCGGGTGCGTCTCCTGGCCTTCGGGGGCAACATGGCTTGCGATCGCGTGCCGTTGCGGCAGTCACCGTGAGCCGAGCGCCCGCCGCGCCGCGTTGATCACATTGTGCGCGTCGGCGCCGTACACCGCGGATTCGCGGAGGGTCGACCACACCCTGCCGTACAGGGCAACGCTGTCGGTGTCATCGAGCCAGAGCTCGGCGTGCCAGTCCTCTGTGATGACCAGCCTGTCGTCCAGCACCCAGAAGCCATTGGCGGGGGCCACCTTGACGGAGGCCGTGAAGGGGATGATGCCGAGTTCTACGGTGTCCATCCCGATCATGGCGGTCAGCCGGTCGAGCTGAATGGCCAGCACTGACGGCGGACAGATGAGGGAGCGCAACGCCGCCTCCCAGATGAGCACACGGAAGCGGTGACCCCGCTCGGAGAGCCACTCCTGGCGCCGTGCCCTGGCGCGGACCGCGTCCTCGACATCATCTGCGGTCCTGTGGAGTTCGGCGTAGCGCCGGAACACCGCGCGGGCGTAGTCCGCCGTCTGGATCATGCCGGGGATGACCGCTTCCTCCCACGCGAAGATGACGGCGCTACGGTCCACCTCCGCGTTCCAGCGTTCCTGCACAGAGCTGTGTCCGTCCGCAAGCCTGCGCCGCCACGACTGAATGTGGGTCTCGAACCCGGCCAGGCGCGCTGCGAGTTCACCGAACAGCTCGGGGCGGCCGACCGCAGCCGCGAGGGCACGCAGATCCTCGCGGCTGGCCGTCTGTTTGCCGCCTTCGAGCTTGTAGATCTTCGAGTGCGGCCAGCCGAGCAACCCGGCGAGCTGCGGACCGGTGATCTTGCCTTCGGGGTGCGAGACCCTCAGTTCCCGCAGACGTGCCCCGAGGGCTTCCCGTGCCTGCTGATAGTCGGTGCTCACCGGTCGCGCTCGCCGTTACTCGGCCGCGGCCAGCTGTGCCGCGAACTCCTCATGAGGGATGGCATGATGCCCCGCGGCGTCACGCGCCATGGAGTACCGCACGATGTCGGTGGGCTCCGTGATGGTCTCGATGCTGGTCAGTGCGTCGGCGTCGTCGAAGTGCAGGACGGCGACGAGCCGTGAGTCGAAGATCCAGAAGTCTTCTTCAAGCAGACTGATCCGCTGCGCGTCCTCGCGCCACAGGCAGCCGACATCCTCGCCGGCCGCCGCGTTGCACCCGGAGTAGCCGAGCAGGAACCGCTGCCCCTGGGTGGGCGGCCGGTCGACGATGCGCACCCGCCCGACGCGTTTCCCCGCGTCCGTCTGGGCGCGGATGTTCCGGTTCCATGCGCTGTCCAGATCCCACGCCACCTCGCCGGTCTCCAGGAAGGCGGCGAAGTCGGGGTCCTCGCGGTCGGAGGCGTAGCCGCGCCGCGTCTCCAGATGCCAGGCCGTGTGCTCGAACGTCTCGAAGAGACGCGCGAACTCCTCCGGCGTGATCAGCTCTGGCACGCGGTCCAGCTCCTTCGGTGCCCAGTCGACGAGCAGTTGGCGCGGTACGACGACAGCCACGTCCCCGGCACCGAAGTGCTGGAGCTGTTTCACGTCGTCGGGGTCGGTGAGCGGTGTGCCCTGGACGATGATCTCGCGGGTGTCCAAGTCCTCGTGCAGGGCCGGGCACCCGCCGTTCTTGCTGTCGGTGCCGGTGAAGCGCAGTCGCCTCATGACCGAGTCCTCTCAGGGGACGTTGATCAATCCAGGATGGCTGCGCGCCGGACCCTGCACCACAGGTTCTCGCCGCCCGCGTGAGAACACCAGAGAACATTCGGTCAGTCCGCGAGAACATCCGAGAACATTCGCTGGAGCGCCGAACATCCCGTCCCTAGCGTCCTGTTCATGGCCACACCGACCCAGCCCGCGTCCGCGCCGCCGACGAAGCCGAGCTGCCGCGCGCCGGCATCGCGGAGCTGAGCCTGACGGCGCCGGGGCGGCGGTCCGCATGAGCACCAAGACGCTGCCCGACCCGGACCGCATCCCTGAGGCCGAGCGGCGGTGGGGGACGGCACCGCCCGATCCCCGAGCGGACCCCACTGCCGCTCCCTGACTCCCGCCCCGTTCGCGCCGCTGCGCTGTCGGGGAGGGTCCACCACCCCTCCGAGAAGGGATCAACCCGTGACCTTACTGGCCGAGACCCCGCCCGTCACCGCGAGCCGGGACCCGCGAGAACTCCTGACCGCGGTGCGTCCGTTCGTGACGGAGTACACCTACAACGTCTTCGAGGCCCCCGGCAATGAGGGCGACCTGTGGGACCGTGAGATCGCGCTGCTCATGCGCGATCGCCTGCTGACCCGCCCGTGGGCCGAGGAGATCCTGGGCAACGCCGTGATGTACCTGATCACCGCCATGGAGCGGCCTGACCTGCACATCGGTGTCGGCAAGATCGTGGACGAGGGGGTGCACCAGATCATCCTGGACTCGCCGGTGTACTTCGCGTTCTGCGAGGTCTACAACGGTGGCGCCTACAAGCACCATGCGCCGCTGGTGCAGCGCCGCACTGACGGCCTGGTGCTCCGGACCGTGGACGTCATCCGCGGCCGGGGCTTCGAGCCCAGCGAAGGGCTGTGGGCCGTGGACGGCGCCAACTGTTCGCCGTGCGACGACAAGGTTCCCGACAGCCACTGATCACCGCAAGCGCCCGCCCCGCGCCCCCGATGCAGGGGCGGGCTTCCAACGGAGGAACCCACCCGTGCCTGTACCTCACGACATCGCCGCAGAGACCGAGCTGTGGGACGCCTACGCCGGTTCCGCATTCACCGATGACATGGAGCCCGCCTTCAACTGGACGCAGTACGCCGGCCACGGCCCCGGCCCGGAGCTGCTCAGCTCGCCGGCCAGCGTGCTGGAGATCGGGTGCGGCACCGGCCGCGCCCTGGCCCACCTCGCGGAGCGCGGCGTGAAAGCCCGCGGCCTGGACCTCTCACCGGTCATGACCACGAAGACCAGTGAGTGGTGGGCTTACACCGGCGCAGACTTCGTGCAGGGAGAGGCGCTCGACTTCCTTGCCGAGGACACGGCGACGTACGACGCGGTGTATTCGATCTTCGGGGCAGCCTGGTTCACCGATCCGGGCCGTCTGTTTCCGCTGGTGCGGGAACGGCTGGCGCCGGGCGGAGTGTTCGTGTTCAGCCAGCCCCCGGCGATCCCCGGCGCCTACGGTCCGCAGGGCATGTACAAGGGAGGGTTCGCGGGGAAGGCGATGTTCACCTACCGCTACAGCTACCGCCCCGCTGTGTGGGAGCGGCACCTGGCCCGCGCTGGGTTCGCGAGCGCCGAGGCACGCATCATCGAGGCGCCGGCGCCGGACCACATCGGCACACTGATCGTCCGGGCCGCAGCCGGCTGAGCCACCGCGATGGAGGCCATTTCCCTTGCCCGCTCTTCACCGGGCTGGGGCCTTCTGGGTAGATGGCCCGGCCCGTGCGCACCCCGTGTGCAGCGCGTACCCGGCAACGCCAGCGGCAAGATCCTCAAGCGGGAGCTCAGGGACCGGTTCGCCCGGTAGGGCTGATCAGACGGCCCGTAGATCCACGATTCAGACGGTCCGCAGATCCACGATCCGCTTGATCTTGCCGACGGAGCGCTCCAGCGTCTCCGGGTCGACGATCTCGACGCCCACACTCACCCCGACCCCGTCCTTCATGCCCGCCGCGATGGTCCGCGCCGCGGCCGCCCGCTCGTCCGTCGTCGCGCCGGGCCGGGCCTCCGCGCGGACCGTCAGCGCGTCCATCCGGCCCTCGCGGGTCAGTCGGAGCTGGAAGTGCGGGGCCACACATGGCGTGCGCAGCACGATCTCCTCGACCTGGGTGGGGAACAGGTTCACCCCGCGCAGGATCACCATGTCGTCGCTGCGGCCGGTGACCTTCTCCATGCGGCGGAACGCGGGCCGCGCCGTCCCCGGCAGCAGCCGCGTCAGATCCCGCGTCCGGTACCGGATCACCGGCATCGCCTGCTTCGTCAGCGAGGTGAGGACCAGCTCGCCCGGCTCGCCGTCGGGCAGTACCTCGCCGGTGACCGGGTCGACGACCTCCGGGTAGAAGTGGTCCTCCCAGATGTGCAGCCCGTCCTTCGTCTCGACGCACTCCTGCGCGACACCCGGCCCGACGACCTCGGACAGCCCGTAGATGTCCACGGCGTCGATCCCGGCCCGCTCCTCGATCTCCCGCCGCATCTCCTGCGTCCACGGCTCCGCGCCGAAGATACCGATCTCCAGGGAGGTGGAGCGGGGGTCGACGCCCTGCCGCTCGAACTCGTCGAGGAGCGTCAGCATGTACGACGGTGTCACCATGATGATCTCCGGGCGCAGATCCAGGATCAGCCGGACCTGGCGGGCCGTCATGCCGCCGGACGCCGGGATGACGGTGCAGCCCAGCCGCTCCGCGCCGTAGTGCGCCCCGAGGCCGCCCGTGAACAGGCCGTACCCGTACGCCACATGCACCGTGTGGCCCGGCCTGCCGCCGGCCGCGCGGATCGCCCGCGCCACCATGTCGGCCCACATCGACAGATCGTCCTCGGTGTACCCGACGACCGTGGGCACGCCCGTCGTCCCGCTGGAGGCGTGCAGCCGCCGCACCTCGGTTCGGTCCACGGCGAACATCCCGAACGGGTAGTTGTCCCGCAGATCCGCCTTGGTGGTGAACGGGAACCGCGCCAGGTCCGCCGGCGACGTGCAGTCCTCGGGCCTCACCCCCGCCTTGTCGAACGCCTCGCGGTAGAACGGCACCCGCTCGTACACCCGGCTCAGCGTCCCGCGCAGCCGCTCCTGCTGGAGCGCACGCAGTTCCGCCGCGCCCAGGCGCTCGCCCTCGTCCCACCATCGCGTCGTCGTCGACGTCATCGATCGCACTCCCGGTTCCCGACCGATCATTCGGTTGACCTGCTGTCCGTCAGTAATTCAAGGCGGGACCGACCGCGTCAAGACGTACGACGCGACGTGTCGGCCGGGGCCCCGGGCAAAGGCGTTGCCGCCGCGGCCGCCCGGCTGTGATGATCACGCCATGTTCACGTTCACCGCGCCGGACGGCACCGAACTGGCCTGTCATGTCCGCGGCTCGGGCCCGCCCCTGGTGTGCCTGCCCGGCGGGCCGATGCGTGCCTCCGAGTACCTGGGGGACCTCGGCGGCCTCACCGCCCACCGGACCCTGTACCTCCTCGACCTGCGCGGCACCGGGGCGTCGGCGGCGCCGGACGACGAGGCGACGTACCGCTGCGACCGCCAGGTCCCCGACGTCGAGGCGCTCCGCGTCCACCTCGGGCTCGACCGGATGGACGTCCTCGCCCACTCGGCGGGCTGCAATCTCGCCGCCCTGTACGCGGCCCGGCACCCCGAGCGGATCGCGCGGCTCGTCCTGGTCACCTCCGCACAGCGCGCCCTGGGCCTGGCGGCAAGCCCCGACGAACGCCGCGCCGCGGCCCGGCTGCGCCGCCATGAGCCGTGGTTCGAGGCCGCCTACGCCGAGTACGAGAAGATGATCGCGGGACGGGACGACGCGGACTATCTGTACGACGCGTTCTTCTACGGGCGGTGGGACGAGCGGGCCCGGGCGCACGCGGCCCGCACCGACGACCAGACCAACGAGCGCGCCGAGACGCTCTACGCCGCCGAGGGCGCCTACGACCCGCCCGCCACCCGCGCGGCGCTGACCCGCCTCGACGCCCCGGTGCTGCTGATCGCCGGTGAACTGGACGGCGGCCCGTGCCCGGAGCTCGTACGCCGCGCCGCCCGGTGCTACCGGCGGGGACGGGTCGTGGTGCAGCCCGGCGTGGCGCACTATCCGTGGCTGGACGACGAGGAGTTCTTCGTGGCGCGGGTGGCGGAGTTCCTGGCGGCGGCGTGAGCGTCGCGGAGGTCCGGCGCCCGCAGAACGTACGGCGTGGTCGTCCCCAGCGCCACGAAACCGAGCCGTTCGAGAATGGGCCTGCTGTACGACGAGGCGTCGACGTGCACGTACGGGAAGTCACGCTCGGCCGCGATCCGCGCCCGGAACGCCACCAGCGCCCGGTAGCAGCCGCGCCCCCGCCACGCGGGCACGGTGCCGCCGCCCCACAGACTCGCGAACGCCGTGCCCTCGTGGAGTTCGAGCCGGGCGGCGCTGACCGGCTCGTCGCCGTGGAGCGCGACCACGGCGGGCACGGTCGCCGGGTCGGCGGCGAGCTGTTGGCGCACCTGGTGCCCGATGGCGGAGCGCGCACTGTCGAAGGCCAGTTCGTGCACCCGCTCGACCAGCCCGACGTGGGCCTCCTCGGTCACCGGCAGCAGCCGGACCCCGGCGGGCGGCGCGACGTCGAAGGCCAGCCCGGCCGTCTCGGCCACGAGCAGCGTCTCCGTCTCCTCGGCCACGAACCCGGCGGCGATCAGTCGCGCCCCCAGGTCACCCGGCTCGTCGTGCCCGTACGCCTTCCATTCCGCCTCGATGCCCAACTCGCCGTAGAAGGCGACCTGTTGCGTGATGGCGGCGTCCGCCCCGGCCGCGTCGAGCCCCGACCAGAGCACCCCGTTCCACCCGTCGGCCGGTCCGACCTGCCGCACCACGTCGCCCACCCGCTCGACCCGCGCACCCGGTTCGTCGGGCCGCGCCTCGCGCCGCATCTGCCGGTCGAACAGGGCCAGTACCGCTTCTTGATCCATCCGGCCACTTCAGCAGGCGGTCGCGCGGCGGGCAATCGGATAAAGGCCGGTCCCGCGGACGGGGGACGCGACGCGGCGGAGCCGACGCATCGGCGGTAGGGGACCGGGCACCGCCCTACCGCGGGAGCGTGCCCGCGCCGTCGGACTCCGCGGCCACCGTCCGCGCCCACCGGTAGTCCGCCTTGCCGCTCGGCGACCGCTGGACGCTGTCCGTCAGGACCAGCTGGCGGGGGATCTTGTAGCCCGCGAGGTGGGCGCGGCAGTGGGCCTGGACGGCGTCCAGGGTGAGGGCGGGGGCGCCGGCTCTGAGCTGGACGACGGCGGCCACATGGTTGCCCCACGTGGCGTCGGGGACCCCGGCGACCAGCGCGTCGTAGACGTCCGGGTGGGACTTCAGGGCCTGTTCCACCTCTTCCGGGTAGACCTTCTCCCCACCGGTGTTGATGCATTGGGACCCGCGGCCGAGAACGGTGACGATGCCCTCCTCGTCGACCGTCGCCATGTCACCGAGCAGCACCCAGCGCTCGTCGCCCTTCTGGAAGAAGGTCTCGGCGGTTTTCTTCGGGTCGTTGTAGTAGCCGAGCGGGACGTGCCCGCGCTGGGCGATGCGGCCCACTTCGCCGACGGCCACCGGCTCGTGCGAGGCCAGATCGACCACCTGGGTGCGGGAGTTGACGCGCAGCCGGAAACCCTGGCCCGCACCGGAGTCGTCCGTCGCGGTGCCGTTGAAACCGGACTCCGACGAACCGAAGTTGTTGAGCAGCATCACCTTGGGGACCAGCGCCTGGAACTGGGCGCGCACGGTGTCCGACATGATCGCGCCCGAGGACGAGACGCTGAACAGCGACGAACAGTCCGTCCCCTTCAGCGGGCCGCCGAGCGCGTCGATGAGGGGGCGCAGCATCGCGTCGCCCACCAGGGACACGCTCGTCACCTTCTCCCTCTCGATCGTGCGCAGTACTTCCTCCGGCACGAACTTGCTGTGGATGACTATGCGTTGGCCGAAGTTGAAGCCGATGAACGCGGTCAGGGTGGACGTGCCGTGCATGAGCGGGGGAGTGGGGAAGAAGGTGATCCCGTCGCCGCCTGCCGCGACCCGTTCGGCCAGCTCCTCGGGGCGTGACACCGGCTCACCCGTCGGTGCGCCGCCACCCAACCCCGAGAAGAAGAGGTCCTCCTGACGCCACATCACACCCTTGGGCATCCCCGTCGTCCCGCCGGTGTAGATGATGAACTGGTCGTCCGCCGAGCGCGGGCCGAACCCGCGCTCGGGCGACGAGCAGGCCGTGGCCTCCGCGAAGTCCACGGACCTGAGCGGTGGCGCCTGCGCCGGCGGGGCCCCCACCCGAACCAGGTGCCGCAGCTTCTCGGTCCGTGGCAGCGCCGCCGCCACGCGCTCGGTGAACTCCGCGTCGAAGACCAGGGCGGCAAGATCGGCGTCCCGGTAGAGGTAGACCAACTCCTCCTCGACGTACCGGTAGTTGACGTTGACCGGGACGATCCGTGCCTTGAGACAGCCGAGCACCGTCTGCAGGTACTCGACGCCGTTGTAGAGGTGCAGGCCGAGGTGTTCGCCGGGGCGCAGCCCGCTGTCGAGCAGATGGTGGGCGACGCGGTTCGCCGCCGCGTCGAGCCGCGCGTACGTCAGCCGGCGCTCGGCGCCCGTGCCGGGGTGGTCGATGTGGACGAGTGCCTCGCGGTCCGGGACCACGTCGACGACCGACTCGAACAGGTCGGCAAGGTTGTACTCCACCGCTCCTCCTGACCCTGGCCGCATCTCGTGTGGCCGTCATCAGAGCAGAGACGGTTTGAAGGGGGAAGAGGCCCCGCCAAGAAATCTGACTGAGTGTCAGAAAACTCTTGTACTGGCTCGCCGCCTCCTGCAACCTGTTCTCGTCTCAGGGGCCTCGCGGCGCCGCCGGCCGACTGGAGGGCAGTCATGGGTGGGACCGAACATCTCGATGTACGGCGCGAGGGCGCGACGCTCGTGCTCACGCTCAACCGGCCCGAGGCCAAGAACGCCCTGTCCTTGCCGATGCTCGTCGGCCTGTACGACGGATGGCTGGAGGCCGACGCCGACGACACGGTCCGCTCCGTCGTGCTCACCGGGGCCGGCGGATCGTTCTGCGCGGGGATGGACCTCAAGGCGCTGGCCGGTAAGGGCATGGGCGGCGAGCAGTACCGCGACCGCCTCAAGGCCGACCCCGACCTGCACTGGAAGGCGATGCTGCGCCACCACCGCCCGCGCAAGCCGGTGATCGCGGCGGTCGAGGGCTACTGCGTCGCCGGCGGCACCGAGATCCTCCAGGGCACCGACATCAGGGTCGCGGGGGAATCGGCGACGTTCGGGCTCTTCGAGGTGGCGCGGGGGCTGTTCCCCATCGGCGGCTCCACGGTGCGGCTGCCGCGGCAGATTCCGCGGACGCATGCGCTGGAGATGCTCTTGACCGGGCGGTCGTATCCGGCGTCGGAGGCGGCCGCGATCGGGCTCGTGGGGCGGGTCGTCGCGGACGGTACGGCCCTGGAGGCGGCACTGGAGATCGCCGAGCGCGTCAACGCGTGTGGGCCGCTGGCGGTGGAGGCGGTGAAGGCTTCCGTCTACGAGACGGCCGGGCTCTCCGAGGCGGAGGGGCTGGCCTCGGAGCTGAAGCGAGGGTGGCCCGTGTTCGACACGGCTGATGCGAAGGAAGGGGCCCGGGCCTTCGCGGAGAAGAGGCCTCCGGTGTTTCGGCGGGAGTAGCGCGGCCCCGCGACTGCCCTCGCCGGGTCTGTCGCCGGGTGCGGGTCCGGTGGGGGCCGGTCGCGCAGTTCCCCGCGCCCCTGGAGCATGCGGCTCCGCCGCAGCCCCATGAGCCGCGCAGAGCCGCGCCTCCTGAGGCGGCGCACATACGGCGCCGCCCCTGAGATGGAGCACCTAGTGCGCATCTCAGGGGCGCGGGGAACTGCGCGACCGGCCCCCACCGGCCCGCACCCGGCATACATCCGCACACCGGCCTCCACCCGGCTACACATCCCCACCGGCCCCGCCCCCGGCATACATCCGCACCTTCAAAGGAGCCCAGATGACAACCTCCCCCCGTCCGGAGGTACTCCGCGCCCCACTGATCGTGGAGTTTCCGTTCACCCGCTCCCTGGGGCCCGTGCAGAGCGAGTTTCTGACCGGCCTGCGGCACCGCACGATCCTCGGCGTACGAACCACGAGCGGCAGCGTCCTCGTGCCGCCGGTCGAGTACGACCCCGTCACCGCGGCCGAACTCCGTGACCTGGTCGAGGTCGGCGCGACCGGCACCGTCACCACCTGGGCGTGGAACCCCGAACCCCGCCGGGGGCAGCCCCTCGACACCCCCTTCGCCTGGGTCCTGGTCAAGCTCGACGGCGCCGACACCGCCCTGCTGCACGCCCTTGACGCCCCCGGCCCCGAGGCCGTCCGCACCGGGCAGCGCGTCCGCGTCCGCTGGGCCGGGGAGCGGGTCGGCGCCATCACGGACATCGCCTGCTTCGAACCGGACGACACCGGCGCCGGAGAGGCCCGAGCCGTCGCGCACGGCGGGCAGTTCGAGAACCCGGTGACGGGCATCGTCGCGCCCGCCCGTCTCGACTACACGTACAGCCCCGGCGGCGCCCAGAGCCGGTACATCAACGCCCTCGCCGACAACCGCACCGTCGGCGAACGCTGCCCCTCCTGCCACAAGGTCTACGTCCCGCCCCGCGGCGCCTGCCCCACGTGCGGCGTCGCCACCACCGAGCAGGTCGAGGTCGGCCCGGCCGGCACCGTCACCACGTACTGCATCGTCAACATCAAGGCGAAGAACCTCGACATCGAAGTCCCGTACGTCTACGCGCACATCGCCCTCGACGGCGCCGATCTCGCCCTGCACGGCCGCATCGCCGGGATCCCCTACGACGAGGTGCGGATGGGCCTGCGCGTCGAACCCGTGTGGAGCGAGGGCGGGCGCTTCCCCGACCACTACCGGCCGACCGGTGAACCCGACGCCGACTACGACGCGTACAAGGAGCTGATCTGATGCGGCCACCGATCCGGGACATCGCCGTCGTCGCCTTCGGGCAGACCGACCACCGGCGCACCACCGACGAAGAGTCGGAGGTCGAGATGTTGATGCCCGTGCTGCACGAGGTGCTCGACGCGACACGGCTGCGGACCAGCGACATCGGCTTCACCTGCTCGGGGTCGAGCGACTACCTCGCCGGGCGCGCCTTCTCGTTCACCATGGCGCTCGACGGCGTCGGCGCCTGGCCGCCGATCTCCGAGTCGCACGTGGAGATGGACGGCGCGTGGGCGCTGTACGAGGCGTGGACGAAACTGCTGACCGGTGAGGCCGACACCGCGCTCGTGTACGCGTACGGGAAGTCGTCGCCGGGGTCGGTGCGCGACGTGCTGACCCGGCAGCTCGACCCGTACTATCTGGCCCCGCTCTGGCCCGACTCCGTCGCCCTCGCCGCCTTGCAGGCCCAGGCCCTGATCGACGCGGGAGCCACCGACGAACCCGCCCTCGCCGGGATCGCCGCCCGCAGCCGCCGGGCCGCCGGAGACAACCCGCACGCCCAACTGCGCGGCCCGGACGTCCCGCACGGCGAGTACGTCGTGCATCCACTGCGGACCGGGGACTGCCCGCCGGTCGGGGACGGCGCCGCCGCCGTCATCCTCGCCGCGGGGGACAGGGCCCGCGACCTGTGCGAACGGCCCGCCTGGATCCGGGGCATCGCCCACCGCATCGAGGCCCACAGCCTGGGCGTGCGCGATCTGACCGACTCACCGTCCGCGCGGCTCGCCGCCGAGAACGCCGGGGCCTTCGAACGGCCGGTGGACACCGCCGAGTTGCACGCCCCGTTCACCTCGCAGGAGGTCGTCCTGCGCAAGGCGCTGAGGCTCGGCGAGGACGTCACCGTCAACCCCTCGGGCGGCGCCCTCGCCGCCAACCCGGTCATGGCCGCCGGCCTCATCCGCATCGGTGAGGCCGCCGCCCGCATCCACCGCGGCGACTCCCACCGGGCGCTCGCCCACGCCACCTCGGGGCCCTGCCTCCAGCAGAACCTGGTCGCCGTACTCGAAGGGGAGGACCAGCGATGAGCAGCACCGCCAAGGAGCCCGTGGCCGTCGTCGGGATCGGACAGACCAAACACGTGGCCGCCCGCCGCGACGTCTCCCTCGCCGGGCTCGTCCGCGAGGCGGCCCGGCAGGCGCTGGACGACGCCGAGCTGGACTGGGCCGACATCGACGCCGTCGTCATCGGCAAGGCGCCCGACTTCTTCGAGGGCGTCATGATGCCGGAGCTCTACCTCGCCGACGCGCTCGGCGCCGTCGGCAAACCCATGCTGCGCGTGCACACCGCGGGGTCCGTGGGCGGTTCGACGGCGCTCGTCGCGTCGAACCTCGTCGCGGGCCGCGTCCACGGCACCGTCCTCACCCTCGCCTTCGAGAAGCAGTCGGAATCCAACGCGATGTGGGGGCTCTCGCTGCCCGTCCCCTTCCAGCAGCCGCTGCTCGCCGGGGCCGGCGGCTTCTTCGCCCCCCACGTCCGCGCCTACATGCGGCGCACGGGCGCGCCCGACACCGTCGGCTCCCTCGTCGCGTACAAGGACCGGCGCAACGCGCTGAAGAACCCCTACGCCCACCTGCACGAGCACGACATCACCCTGGAGAAGGTCCAGGCCTCACCCATGCTGTGGGACCCCATCCGCTACTCCGAGACATGCCCCTCCTCCGACGGCGCCTGCGCGATGATCCTCACCGACCGCGCGGGAGCGGCCCGTTCGCCGAGGCCACCCGCCTGGATGCTCGGCGGCGCCATGCGCAGCGAGCCCACCCTCTTCGCCGGCAAGGACTTCGTG
Organism: Streptomyces sp. NPDC030991; assembly: GCF_055571235.1. Lineage (NCBI taxonomy): Bacteria > Bacillati > Actinomycetota > Actinomycetes > Kitasatosporales > Streptomycetaceae > Streptomyces > Streptomyces sp. NPDC030991. The sequence continues at coordinate 260,753 of NZ_JBVIFR010000001.1, read as the reverse complement.
TCGCCGCAGGCCGGCAAGGACTGCGCCGCCGACGTGTACCGGCAGGCGGGCATCGCCGACCCGCGCCGCGAGATCGACGCCGTCGAGATGTACGTACCGTTCTCCTGGTACGAGCCGATGTGGCTGGAGAACCTCGGCTTCGCCGACGAGGGCGAGGGCTGGAAACTCACCGAGGCGGGCGTGACCGAACTCGACGGCGACCTGCCCGTGAACATGTCGGGCGGCGTCCTGTCCACCAATCCCATCGGCGCCTCCGGCATGCTCCGCTTCGCCGAGGCCGCCCTCCAGGTGCGCGGACAGGCCGGGGAGCACCAGATCGACGGCGCTCGGAGGGTCCTCGGCCACGCCTACGGAGGCGGCTCGCAGTTCTTCTCCATGTGGCTCGTCGGCGCCGAACCGCCCACGCGATGACCCCCGATGACCGGCCATCGGACGATCGCTGCCGTCGCGGCCTGTGCGGGGTACGCGCCGATCGCTAGGCTGGCGCACGGACGACGAACCGGGAGGAGCACGGACGTGGCCGAAAGCACCATCGACCAGCACCCGCTCATGGGGTGGGACAAGCCGGACCTGGACCTGAGCAAGGCGGACTGGCGCTCCAGCAGCAGGGGGGCGGGCGATGTCCAGATCGCCTTCGTGGAGGGATTCATCGCGATGCGCAACAGCGGGAGCCCACAGAGCCCCTCGCTGATCTTCACGCCGGACGAATGGGGAGCGTTCGTGCTCGGCGCCCGTGAGGGCGAGTTCGATCTGACGTAGGGACGATGTCCCGTTCGGTCTCCGACACGTGACCTCCGGCCCTGTCCTGTGGCTCCCGGGTGCGCGAGCCTGGCCACAGGAACAGCCGGTCAATGAGGGCACGTCGAGCGTGCCCTGTGTCGGAGGCGAAGAAGTCATGAGCACGCCGCACCCCCTGCCCGTCGTCGTCGCGGTCGACGGGTCCGACCACAGCAACCGCGCCCTGGACTGGGCGCTCGCCGAGGCGGCCCGGCGCGGTGCCGATCTGCGCATCGTGCACGTGCGGCAGTACGCGCCGCACCTGCAGCCCGCCGTGCTCGTCGCAGGCCCCGACGAGCCCGCCGACGACCCGGTCATCGGGAACGTACGCAAGGCGCTGGAGGAGCGGGACGACCCGCCGCCGCTGGAGTTCATCAGCCGCGAGGGGGTGCCCGCAGCGGTGCTGCCGGAGATGGGCACCGAGGCGCGGCTGCTGGTCCTCGGCTCGCGCGGCCGCGGCGGCTTCGCCGGTCTGCTGCTCGGCTCGAACGGGGTGGCGGCCGCCCGCGACGCCGTCTGCCCGGTCGTCGTGGTGCCGCCACCGGGCCGCACCGTGCACGGCGACGCGCCCGTGCCGGCCGGCCCGCGCGTCGTCGTGGGCCTGCGGCCCGACGAGACGGACGAGACCGTCGGCACGGACGGCACCGAGGGCACCGACGCCGCCGGTGACCCGGACGAGACCGTGCTGGGCTTCGCTTTCGCGCACGCCGCGCGCACCGGGGCGCGGCTCCAGGTCGTCGCCGCCTATCCGTGGCCGACGCCCGCCCAGTCGGCGTTCGGCGACTTCACACCGACCACGGTCGACGAGGAGGCCGCCCGGCACCTGACGCTGCGAACGGCCCAGGACGCCGTCGCCGCCCACCGGAAGTCTCACCCTGAAGTAGAGGTCGACTTCTCTGTGGCACCCGGTGACGCGGCCGGCCATCTCGTGGAGAACTCGCGCGAGGCCGATCTGGTCGTCGTCGGCCGCCATCGCCGCCGCCTCACCCGCCCCGCCCCGATCCTCGGCTCGGTCACCCACGCGGTGCTGCTGCACGCCGCGAGCCCGGTCGCGGTCGTCCCGCCCGGCCGGTCCGGCCACGGCTGAGGCCCTTCGGCTCAGCGCAGCACGACGCACCCGCGCCCGGTCAGCCCGGCGAGCAGACCGGGCGCGACGCGGACGTCGTTCCAGCGCAGATCGAGTTTCTCCAGCGCGGGCAACTCCGCGATCCAGTCGGGCAGTTCCCGCAGCCGGTTGCCGCGCAGATCGAGCCGGCGCAGCAGCGGCAGACCGCGAAGCGGCTCGGGGACGGCCTCGAAGGCGTTCTCCCGCAGCTCCAGTTCCCGCAGCTCCCGCAGATCGCGCATGGAGGCGGGCAGCGCGGTGAGCCGGTTGCCGCGCAGCCAGAGCTCCCGCAGCGAGGTGAGCCCGCCGACGGTCTCGGGCAGGGTGGTGAGCCAGTTGTGCTGGGCGCGCAGTTCGACGAGGCCGGTCATCGAGCCGAGCGCGGCGGGCAGCGCGGTCAGCCGGTTCTCCCCGACGTTCAGATAGGTGAGCCGGTCGAGGGCGCCGAGGCTCTCGGGCAGCTCGGTCAGCAGGTTGTCGTGCAGATAGAGGAAGCGGGACAGGCCGGTGAGGTCGCCGAGGCTCGACGGCAGCGCGGTCAGCCGGTTGTGGCCGAGATCCAGGGTGTGCAGGCGGGTCAGCGTCCCGATGCGGTCGGGCACCCGCGTGAGCCGGTTGTCGGGCAGCAGCAGGGATTCGAGCGCGGGATGGCGCCAGACCTCGTCCGGTACGGAGTCCAGCCCCGTGCGCCAGTAGGTGAGTGTGCGGTCGGCCATGAGCCCCTGCCCCCTTCGTCCCCCGCGGGAACAACCTCAGCTGTAATGGTTGACTGGGAACCTAGCATTAGCGGCGACTACCATCGACGGCATGCGCGACATCAGTACGGCGGGCCCCGACGCCGCCCGGCTCGCCCTCGACCTCGCCCTCACCGTCCGCCACGACGGTGACGGGGGCGTGGCCGACGACCTCCACACCCCCGAGGGCCTCACCGCCTGGGTACGCGAACACGCCGCCGCGCTGCCCCTGGAGGCGGGCTTCACCGCCGACCCGGAGCACCTGCGGCACGTCCGTGACGTGCGCGCCGCCGTACGCGCCCTCTTCGCCCGCGCCGTGCGGCCGGGGGAGCCGAGCCCCGCCGACGCCCGCCGCCTGCTGCCCGCCGCCACCGCCCTGGCCCGGCTCAACACGGCAGCCGCCCGCGTGCCCACCGTGCCCGTCCTGCACTGGCCCGCAGGAGACGCCGCGCCGGCCGTACGGGAGACGGCCACCGCCGACGCGCCCGAGGCCGACCTGCTCCCGGCGGCGCTGGCCCGCGCCGCGCTCACCTTCCTCGCGGGCCCCGACCGGCAGCGGCTGCGCGCCTGTCACGCGCCGCGCTGCGTGCGGTACTTCCTCAAGGAACACCCGCGCCAGGAGTGGTGCAAGCCGTCCTGCGGGAACAGGGCTCGCGTCGCCCGTCACCACGGGCGCCACAACTCCCTTGCGCAGAAAGCCACATGACACTCCGGGCCGGGCGCTTCGGCGTAGGGTGAGAGACCTGGAACCCGCGGCGTGCACCGGCTCCTCACGCCGGGCGCACCACCGCGACTGGGGGTGCGCCATGGTGCAGCGCGGAGGCCGGGGCAGGCGGACGCTGTTCGAGCGCGAGCGCGAACTGTCCGCCGTCGACGAGGCGCTCGGCGAGCTGGCCGGACTGCGCCCCGGCGGCGTCGAACCGCCCGAGCGGCCCCGCGGGGCACTGCTCGCCGTCGCCGCACCCGCCGGACTCGGCAAGACATCGCTCCTCGCCGAGGTGCGCAGGCGCGCCGCCGCCAAGGGCTGCACCGTCCTCTACGGCCGCGGCGGCGAACAGGAGCAGGGCGTCGCCTTCCACGTCGCCCGCCAGCTCGTCCAGCCCCAGCTCGCCAGGGTGCCCGAGGCCGAACTCCGCTCCCGCCTCGGCAGCTGGTACGCCATCGTCGGCCCCGCCCTCGGCCTGTGCGCCGCCGCCGAAGGGGCCCCGCCCGACCCGCAGGGGCTGCGCGACGGCCTCGACTGGGTGCTCACCGACCTCGCCGTGCAGCGCGCCCCCATGGTCCTCGTCCTCGACGACGCCCACTGGGCCGACCCCGAATCCCTCGGCTGGCTCGCCGCGTTCGCACCGCGCGCCGAGGAACTCCCGCTGCTGCTCGTCGTCGCCTACCGCCCCGAGGAACTCCCCGACCACGCCGAGGCGTTCCGCGGCCTGCCCGGCCGCGCGGGCCGCCGCCCCCTCGGCCTCGAACCGCTCAGCGCGCCCGCCGTCGCCCGTATGGTCCGCGAATCCCTCGGCTCCCACGCCGACGACGCGTTCTGCCGCGAATGCTGGGCCGTCACCGCCGGAAACCCCTTCGAGGCCGTCGAGCTGACCGCCAAGGTCCACGACCGGGGCCTCGCCCCGACCGGGACCGGCGCCCACCTGCTGCGCGATCTCGCCGCCGCGGTCAAGGGCAGCGGCCTGATCGCCCGCCTCGAACGGCTGGGCAGCTCCACCGTCCGCTTCGCCTGGGCCTGCGCCGTCCTCGGCACCGAGATCTCCCCCGAGCTCGCCGCGAGCGTCGCCGGTCTGGGAGCCGAGGAGGCGGCCGACGCCGTCGACCGGCTCCGCACGGCCCGCGTCCTCACCGGCGTGGACACCCTGGAGTTCGTCCACCCGCTGATCGCCACCGCCGTCTACCGCGCCATCCCGGGCGGCGTCCGCGTCGCCCTGCACGGCCAGGCCGCCTGGACCGTCGTCGACGCCGGACTCGGACCGTCCGCCGCCGCCCGCCACCTCCTGGAGACCCACCCCGACGGGGACGGCTGGGTCGTGCACCAGCTGCGCGCCGCCGCCCGGGAGACCGTCCGGGCCGGCGCCCCCGACGCGGCCCGCCGCTATCTGGCCCGCGCCCTGCGCGAACCCCCGCCCTTCGAGGACCGCGCCGTCGTCCTCTACGAACTCGGCAGCGCCTCCCTGCTCACCGAACCCGCCACCACCGTCAACCACCTGCGCGCCGCCCTCGAGGAACCCATCACCGACCCGGCGCTGCGCCAGGGCATCGTCTACCGCCTCTGCCAAGTCCTCGCCCACAGCGACCGGCTGGCCGAGGCCTCCGAGACCCTCGCCCGGGAGATGTCGCTCGCCACGGACTCCCGCGTCCGGCTGCGCCTCCAGGCCGAACAGTTCATGTGGGACGCCTTCCGCGCCGACGAACCGGAGTCCCCGGCCCGTTCCCGGCGGCTGGCCAGACTCGCCGACCGGCTCACCGGCCGCGACCTCACCGAGCGCTACATCATCGGGCTGCGCACCTGGGACGCCACCCTGCGCGGCCAACCCGCCGCCACCGTGATCCGGCACGCCGAGCGGGCCCTGGCCGGCGGGCTGCGCTGGGCCGCCGACGAGGACCGCGGCTTCGAGGTCCCCGTCCTCGTCGCCCTGTCCTTCCTCTACGCCGACCGGCCCGGCCGCACCGAGGAACTCTTCGTCGAGGGCATCGCCGACTTCGAGCACGCCGGCTGGCACGGCGGCCACCTCTCCTTCGCGTACACCCTGCTCGGCTACGTCCGCTTCCGGCGCGGGCGGCTGTCCGAGGCGGAGGACTTCGCCCGCGCGGGCCTGCGCCTCGCCGAACGCGTCGGACCCGACACCCCCGCCCATTGGTACGCCGTCGGCACCCTCGTCGAGGTGCTCCTCGCCCGCGGCCGGGTCCCCGAGGCGCAGGAGGTGGCGCAGACGTACGGATTCGGGGCGCCGTTCCCCGCCGCCGTCGTCTTCCCCGACGCGCAGACCGTGTACGGCGAACTGCTGCTCGCTCTCGGCCGCACCAAGGACGCCGCCGTCGAGCTCGCCGCGGCCGGGCGCCGGCTCGACCCGCGCGGCATGCGCAACCCCTCCTGGTGCCCCTGGCAGCTGCACCTCGCCCGCGCCGAGGCCCACGACGTCCCCGGGGCCGCCGTCGCCACCGCCCACGACGCCGTCGACCGGGCCCGCCACTTCGGGGCGGCGTCCGGGATCGGGCAGGCCCTGCGGGTCGCCGCCGAGGTCTCCTCCGGAGCGGCCCGCGGCAAGCTCCTGGAGGAGTCCGTCAGCTACCTCGAACGCTCCCCGGCCGGCTACGAGCTGGCCTGCTCACTCGTCGCTCTCGGCGCGGAACTGCGCCGCACGGGCCGCGTCAAGGCGGCCGCCGACCAGCTCTACCGCGGGCTCGACACGGCGGCCGTCTGCGGCGCGGACGGTCTGGTGGAGCGGGCCCGCGACGAACTCGCCGCCGCCGGACTGCGGCCCCGGCAGCTGCGCGGCGCCGCGACGGACACGCTGACCGGGCGGGAACGGACGGCGGCGGGGTGCGCTGCCCGCGGACTGGACCCCGCCGAGATCGCGGCGGAGCTGCACCTCGACGAGCAGACGGTGGTGCGACTCCTCTCGGCGGTCTACCGCAAGGTCGGCACCGATCGGAGCGGCCTCGCGGCGGCCCTCGGGGAATAGTCCTGTCGGGCCAAACCCCGGGGCGGCCCATCCGTCGCGGCGACGTACGATGGAGGGCATGTCCTTCCTCCGCCGCCGCGCAGCGACCCCCGCGGGCCCCGACTTCGACGTCCTGGCCATGGATCCGGGCGACTGGCCGGGCAACCTCGGCGCGGGCCTGCTGCCCGCCCCCGACGGCAGCTGCCAGGGCGTGTTCCTGCGCTACGACCTGTTCGGCGGCCGCGGCCCCGCGATGATCATCGGCAACCTGCCCGAGGGCTCACCGGCCCGCGAGACCGCCGAGGGCGAGATCCCCTTCGAGGTCGCCCAGCTCCTCATCGCTCTGGAGAACGACGAGGAGGTCACCGTCACCGGCGTCGAGGACGTCCCCGTGATGCAGGGCGACAACCTCCTCATCGTGCGGCGCCTCAAGCTCTCCGAGACGCGCATCTCCTGCGTGCAGTTCGACCGCAGTGACCAGGTGCTCGTGACCATCGCGTCCTGGGACCGTCCGATCACCGACGATCTGTACGCGCTGCTCAAGCCGCTGCCCGCGGACCTCTTCCAGCAGGGCTGACGGGGCGCGGAGAGCCGGTCACGACACCGTGGACGGCACCACCCGCACGTCCGCGGCCCGTACATAGGCGACCCGGTGCGCGAACTGGATCTCGTAGTACACGTCCGTGCCCTTGACCACCTTGTGCGTCGACGTGTCGAACGTCGGCGAGTAGAAGTACTCGCCGGTCGTCCGCCCGCCGATCACATAGCGCTGGCCGGAGAGCAGCTTGTACGGCAGCGGTGAGACCGCCTGCGGAGTCATCCCCGCCGGATAGGCCGCCGCCTCCGGGTAGGCCCGCCCGTACACCGGAACCTCGGTCGCGCCCGCCTTCGGCGTGACCACGAGCCCCTTGGCGCCGACGGTGACCGGCTGCTTCTTCGGGTTCTTGAACCAGGCCTTCTGGCCGAGGTACCAGATCGCCGTCCAGTCGCCCTGACGGCCGGCGACCGCGTACTGCTGGCCCGTCGAGACCCGCGACGCCATGTCGTTCACGTCGGTCGTCGAGTCCTGGCCACCCGGCCGCAGACCGATGTCCTTGACGAGCGGGGCGTCCTCGCTCGGCGCCGTGTACACCCGCACCGCGCTCGAACCGTGCGGTGCGCACGCCTCACCGGCCTTGGCGCAACCCGTGAAGGCCGGCCGGTTCTTCGCGAAGTCGGGCCTGATGGTGACGACACCGGCGTTCGCCCCCGCCGTGGGGTGGAACGGACGGCCCATCAGCGTGAAGTAGTGCGCCCAGTCCCAGTACGGGCCGGGGTCCGTGTGCATGGACGGGATCGTCGAGGTCGTCGGGCCCGGCACCGTGTCATGGCCGAGGATGTGCTGCCGGTCCAGCGGGATGTCGTACTTCTTGGCGAGGTACGTCACCAGCCGCGCCGAGGACCGGTACATCTCCTCCGTGTACCAGGAGTCGGGCTGCGCGAGGAACCCCTCGTGCTCCAGACCGATCGACTTGGCGTTCACGTACCAGTTGCCCGCGTGCCAGCCGACGTCCTTCGCCTTGATGGACTGCACGATGTGCCCGTCCGTCGAGCGCAGTGAGTAGTGCCAGGCCAGATACGTCTTGTCCTGGACCAGCTTGAGCGTCTGCTCCCACGTCGCCTCCGTGTCGTGGACGACGATGTAGTCGATGCTCTGGTCCTTGGGCCGGTCCGCCAGGTCGTGGTTGCCGTAGTCGCCGTCGCCGAACTCCTCGTACGGCGCCGGGATCCACTCGCACGACACCGTCCTCGGGCACTCGGTGCCGGACGTGTCCGCCTTGCGCAGGCCCGCGCCCGCGAGCTGCGCCGCCCGCGGCCGCGCGGCCGGATCCGCGGCGAGCGTCATGTGCTGGCCCGCGTCCGTGGTCCGCCGCTCGCCGTCGCGGATCACCGCGAACACGTCGTTGGCGTACGTCGCCGCGGTCGCCGTGTCGTCCGCCCCGGAGAACGTCGCGACCGCCCCGTACCAGTCGGCCGGGGCTCCGCTGAGCGGTTTGCCCAGCCGCTTCTGTGCCGCGGCGAGCAGTGCGGCGCCGCCGCGCACGTTGGCCGCCGGATCGCTGCGCAACTCCCCGGCCGGGATGCCGGTGAGATCCGCCGCGCGGGTCAACGTCTTCAGCCTGGCCGGCAGTTGGGAGTCGGTCGGCACGGACCGGGCGGCCTTGAGCGGGGCGCGCGAGTCGTCGCCTCGGGCATCACCCTCCGCATGGCTGTGCGCCACGGTGTTCGCGATCGCGGTCCGCGCGTCGGTCAGGTGCATGGGGCCGTAGCCGCCGGTGACGCTCGGCGTACCGCCGTGCGCGTCCCACCGGGACTGCAGGTACGAGACGCCGAGCAGCACGCTCTGCGGTACCTGGTACTCGGCCGCCGCGGCGGCGAACGCGTCCTGCAACCGCCCGGCCGGGGCTGCCCCCGCGTCCTGGGGCGGGGCCGCGCCGAGCAATGGCAGCAGCAGCGCCGCTGTGGCGAGCGTGCCCGCCGCCCGCACTCCCGCACGGGGACGTCTGCCGGAAAGGGAACGAGTGGACCGGTGCAACGGTGCCTCCTGGGAGCGCGGAAGATCGGACGGAAGCGCGGGGCGTGCGGGCGCCTTGTGCGTCAGTGGTATCGGCTGGCCGACCATCCGTCAATCATCCGGCGGGCAACGGAACTCTCCAGGATTTCCCATGTCAACGGGCGTGTGCCGGGGTTTCCCGCGCGGTGGTGCGATCGCCTGCGGCGCGTCAGTGGCGTAGACCAATAGGCGCCCGTGGCAGGGGAGTTGTCCCGACCGCGTTCGGCCCCGGACGGCGAAGAACCGCGGTGCGCCATGTCCTTCGGCACACCGCGGAACGACGCCCCCCTCAGCGAGTGCCGACCGCCGCCCGGACCGCCTTGCGGGCCATGTTGCAGTCGTCGTGCAGACGGCGCAGCAACAGCCGCTGCTCCTCGCCGGACGGCGCAGCACCGGGATGGGCCGGGCCCGGTGCCGCCGGGGTCTGCTCGTGCAGGGAACGCTGCACGGCCGTCTCGTACGTACGGATCTCCCATGTCAGTACGAGCATCAGATTGACCAGGAACGCGTCGCGCGAGGCGGGACCGCCGGACTGCGCGAGCTGACTGATCTGCCGCCGCGCCACCGGCGATTCACCCAGGACGGCCCAGAGGGTCGCCAGGTCGTACCCCGGCAGGTACCAGCCCGCGTGCTCCCAGTCCACGAGCACCGGACCGGTCGGGGCGAGCAGGATGTTCGACAGCAGCGCGTCACCGTGACAGAACTGCCCCATGCCGCCGCGGCCCGCGGTGTGGGCGATGCCGTGCATGAGCTTCTGCAGATCACCCATGTCCCGGTCGGTCAGCAGACCCAGGTCGTGGAAGCGGTTGATCCGCTGCGCGTAGTCCAGCGGCGCGTCGAAGGTGCCCGCCGGGGGCCGCCACTGGTTGAGCCGGCAGACCGCGCCGAGCATGGCGCGTACGTCCGCCCGCGGCGGTGCCTCGGCGGGGTGGCGCTGCAGGGCTGCCACCCGGCCGGGCATCCGCTCGATCACCAGCGTGCCGTTGTCCGGGTCCGCCGCGATCAGACGCGGCGCCCGCACCGGCGGCCGGTGTCGGACGAACGATCGGTATGCAGCTATTTCGTGCCGGACCCGCTCCATCCACGCGGGGGACTGGTCCAGTAAGCACTTCGCGACGGCGGTGCTGCGCCCGGTCGTTCCGACGAACAGTACGGAGCGCGGACTGCGCCGCAGCACCTGCACCGGATGGAACTCCGGACAGATCCGGTGCACCGAGGCGATCGCCGTGCGCAGCTGGGCGCCCTGAGGGCCGGACAAGTCGAGTCTCCCGCTGAGCGGAGGTGTGCCGAGCCCCGGAGCGCGACGCGGCCGGCCGACGCCACCGAGCGCCCCGTTCGCGGGCCGCAGGGGGTCGAGGTACGGGCCGCTGCCGGGCACCGCCGGACGGTTGGGGCGGTGCGACCGGAGCGGGGCGGACACGGAGGACGATGCTGCGTACATGGGCGAACAGATCCCTTCGCGTGCCGACGAGTTGCCTGCGCCGCCCGCCCCGGCCGAAGCGGTACACCCTGGGGAATGCCCTGCGGCGACCGGGTCGGGGTGGCGCATTCCTACCTGACACCCCAGGGGCAGGAGCACAACAGCTGGCGCACCCTGGCGAACCCTGGCGAATAGTCGCTCAGCAACTGACAGAGGGCTACTGTCGATTTCAGCCGAGAACCTGGGGGCTTACGTGAACGGACAACCCAACACCCGCCTGAACGACCTGTTCGGCCTGGCCGGCTGGTCCAAGGGTGAACTCGCGCGACTCGTCAACCGGCAGGCGGCGGCCATGGGCCACCCGCAGCTGGCGACGGACACCTCGCGGGTGCGGCGTTGGATCGACACGGGAGAGATCCCGCGCGATCCGGTGCCACGGGTGCTGGCGGCGCTGTTCACCGAGCGACTCGGCCGTGTCGTGACCATCGAGGATCTCGGTCTCGTCCGACGCGGGCGCACGGGGAAACGGCAGGGCGGCGGTGGCCTGGAACAACAGAGCCCCGACGGAGTGCCGTGGGCGCCCGAGCGGACAGCTGCGGTCCTCACCGAATTCACGGGAATGGACCTCATGCTCAACCGACGCGGCTTGGTGGGCGCGGGCGCCGCGCTCGCCGCAGGTTCCGCACTCAGCAGCGCCATGCACGACTGGCTGCACACCGATCCGGCCCTCGCGGCCGACGCTCCGAGGAACACCGATCCCCTGCACGCCGACCCCGCTGGGTTCGACCGCTACGAGGCCGCCCCCATCGGATCGCAGGAGATCGAGGAGCTGGAGCGCTCGGTCGAGGTGTTCCGCGCCTGGGACGCCTCCCGCGGCGGCGGGTTGCAGCGCAAGGCAGTCGTCGGCCAACTCAACGAGGTCGGCGGAATGCTCTCCTACCGGCACCCCGACCATCTGCAGCGGCGCCTCTGGGGCGTCGCCGCCAACCTCGCCGTCCTCGCCGGCTGGATGTCCCACGACGTCGGCCTCGAACCCACGGCCCAGAAGTACTTCGTCATCGCCGCGCACGCCGCGCGCGAGGGCGGTGACCGGCCGCGGGCCGGCGAAGCCCTCTCCCGGGCCGCCCGCCAGAAGATCCATCTGGGCGCGCCCGACGAGGCGCTCGAGCTGATGAAGCTCGCCAAGTCCGGCTCGGGCGACGAGGTGCAGCCCCGGACCCGGGCCATGCTCTACACCGTCGAGGCCTGGGCGCAGGCGTCACTGGGCAAGGGGCAGGCGATGCGCCGCACCCTCGGCGAGGCGGAGGACCTCTTCGTCTCCGACCGGGGCGACGTGGAGCCGCCGAGCTGGATGCAGATGTTCGACGAGGCGGACCTGCACGGCATGCAGGCCCTCGCCTACCGCACCCTCGCCGAGCACGAGCCGGGCGCCGCGATCATCGCGCAGCGGCACGCCAAAGAGGCCCTCGCCCTGCGCGCGGGCGGCCGTGACCGTTCGAAGATCTTCGACCATCTCTCCATGGCGTCGGCCTGCTTCATCGCCGACGACCCCGAACAGGCGGACCGGTACGCGCGGTTGGCCCTCTCCTCGATGGGGTCGAACTCGTCCCATCGCACCTGGGACCGGCTGCGCGAGATGTACCGGCTCACCGGCCAGTTCGCGGGCTATCCGAAGATCGAGGACCTGCGCCGGGAGATCAAACTGGCCCTGCCCGCGACACCCGGGAAGCGCGTCCGGGCATAGGGCCCCGCCGGCCCGACCTCAGAACCGGGCGACGAGCACACTGGCGTCGGCCTCGCGCTCAACCGCGTCGAACGCGTCCAGCACCACGCGCAGGCACTCCTGCGCGTCCCCGGCCGCGGTCAGGTCCGGTGCCAGAGCGAGCAGTCGGCCCGCGGCGCTGTCGTCGTGCGGTGCCAACAGGCCCTCGGTGTGCAGCAACAGCACGTCACCGGGGTGCAGCTCCACCTCCGCCTGCCCGTATCCGGCGGTGGGGGCCGCCCCGAGGGGTGCGCCCTCGGGTGGCGTGAGCGCACGCCCCGTCCCGTCGCGGAAGAGCAGCGGGGCAGGGTGTCCCGCCTGCGCCCACGCCAGTGTGCGGGCCGCCGGGTCGTACCGACAGCACACGGCGCCGGCCGGGGAGGGCGCCGCCGAGGCAGCGTGGAGGTGGTTCAGCCGGGAGAGCAGCTCGCCCGGGGCCGTGCCGCAGACGGCCATGCCGCGGACGGCGCCGAGCAGCATCGCCATGCCCGAGGCGACCGCGGCGCCGTGCCCGGGGAGGTCCCCGGCCGTCAACAGGGCCTGACCGTCCGGCAGTTCGAGTACGTCGTACCAGTCGCCGCCGATCGAGCCGCCGGCGGCGGAGGGGAGGTGCCGGGCCGCCACCTCGAAGCCGCCCGCGGCGGTGCCGGGTGCGTCGGGTGCGCTGTGCGGGAGCCGCAGGGAGCCACGCCACGGCGGCAGCACGGCTTCCCGCAGCTCGACCGCGAGCCGGTGCTCGGTCTGCGCGATATGCCGCTGGCGCTGGAGCGAGTCACGGGTCTCGCTCACCGCGCGCTGGCTGCGCCGCAGTTCGCTGACGTCCCGCACGACCGCCCACATGGAGGCCGTCGAGCCGTCGGCGTCGAGCACGGGCTCGCCCATCATGTGCACCGTGCGCACGGACTCGTCCGGGCGCACGACGCGGAACTCCCCGTCGATCGGCTTGCCGTCGATCAGGCAGTCCGTGACCATCGCCGTCAGCATCGGCTGGTCCTCGCGGTGCACGAGAGCCGGCAGCTCGTCGAGGGTCAGGGCGGGCGCGGCCGGGTCCCGGCCGAGGATCTGGTACAGCTCCCCGGACCAGTTGGCCTCGTCGGTCAGCAGATTCCACTCGGCGCTGCCGACCCGGCTCAGCAGTGAACCCGGCTGCCGTCCGGCCGCCGCCCGCCGGGGCGGTGGCCCGGTACGGATGGCGGGGCCGTCGCGCAGTTGGGCCAGGTGCTTGTCGAGGTCGCTGAGCTGATGGGCCGCCAGCTCGTACAGGGCGCGCTGCCACCGGGCCTCGGGGTCCGTCTCGCCCGCGGTGGGTTCCATGGCCTCACGGCGCACCGCGTCGACGTCGCCGAGCAGCCGACGTGTCTGCGAGATCAGCGCGTCGACCGTGCCTCGCTCCGGCGACTGGCCGGCGGGGCGGTCCGCGAAGACATGGGGGGGCATGACGAACTCCGATGCAGGCACAGGGGCCACGGCGGACGGGAGGACCGGTTACGACTGTGGCACAGGCCGCCTGGCCTCGTAAGGGATTTCGCCGTACACGATGCGGTGGTGCTTCTGGCATATGCCCTTGTCCTCCGGGCCGCCCGTCCCGGCCGCCGCGGTCGAACGGACGGCCGGGTGAGGCGTAGGCCGCGCTCGTTCAACCGCCGGTCAGCGCCGGGCCGAACGCCGTAGGGCCCGTTACGTCGCCGGAGACGTCCGCAACCACACCGCGGTGTCGGGCGGCAGCCGCTCGCCGTCGTCGAGGGCGTCGCTGGCCAACAGCACCCGCTCGTGCGGCGGCAGTTCCACGGGCCCCGCGGCCCCGAGGTTCACAAGGCAGACGAGGCCGTCCCCGCGGCCGAAGGCCAGCGCGCCCTCCGGGGCCGGGAGCCACGTCAACTCCGCCCCGGCAAAGCCCGGTTGGCCGCCGCGCAGTCGCAGAGCCGCACGGTAGAGCGACAGCATCGAGGCGGGGTCCCTCTCCTGGTCCTCGGCGGCGTACGTCCCCCAGTCCGCCGGCTGCGGCAACCACGGCTCACCCTCGGGCCCGAAGCCGTACGACAGCCCGTGCGCGGACCACGGCAGCGGCACCCGGCAGCCGTCGCGTCCCGGGTCGACCCCGCCGGAGCGGAAGTGCATCGGATCCTCGATGCGGTCGCGCGCCACCTCGACCTCGGGCAGGCCCAACTCCTCGCCCTGGTACAGGTATACGGCGCCCGGCAGGGCGAGCGAGAGCAGGGCCGCGGCGCGGGCGCGGCGGAGCCCGAGCGTCAGATCCGTCGGCGTGCCGAACCGCTTGGCCGCGAAGTCGAAGCGGGTGTCGGCGCGGCCGTAGCGGGTGACGGTGCGGGTCACGTCGTGGTTGCAGAGCACCCAGGTGGCGGGCGCGCCGACCGGCGCGTGGTAGGCGAGGGTGCGGTCGATCGAGGCGCGCAGTTCGGCCGCGTCCCAGGCGCGGGTCAGGAAGTCGAAGTTGAAGGCGGTGTGCAGCTCGTCCGGGCGCAGGTAGCGGGCGAAGCGCTCCGGGTCCGGCACCCACAGCTCGCCGATCAGGACGCCGTCGTACTCGTCGGCGATGGCACGCCAGGCACGGTAGATGTCGTGGAGTTCGTCGCGGTCGACGTAGCCGCTCTCGTCGCCGTCGGCGGCGTCGGCGAGAGCAGGGTCCTTCGCGACGAGCGCGGCCGAGTCGATCCGCACCCCGGACGCGCCCCGCTGGAACCAGAACCTCAGCACCTCCTCGTGCTCCTGACGCACCGCGGGGTGCGCCCAGTTGAGGTCCGGCTGCTGCGCGGTGAACAGGTGCAGGTACCACTCCCCGTCGGGCACCCGTGTCCAGGTGTCACCGGAGAACTGAGAGGGCCAGTTGTTGGGTGGCAGCGCGCCGCCCGGGCCGCGGCCGGGCCGGAAGTGGAACAGCTCGCGCTCGGGGCTGCCCGGCCCCGCCGCCAGAGCCGCCCGGAACCAGGGGTGCTGGTCGGAGACGTGGTTCGGGACGATGTCGACGATGACGCGGATGCCGAGGTCCCGGGCCTCGGCGATCAGCTTCTCGGCCTCGGCGAGGGTGCCGAACGCCGGGTCGATCGCGCGGTAGTCGGCGACGTCGTACCCGCCGTCCGCGAGCGGTGAGCGGTACCAGGGCGTGAACCAGATCGCGTCGACGCCGAGCTCTGCCAGGTAGGACAGGCGCGCTCTGACGCCGGAGAGGTCTCCCGTCCCGTCGCCGTCGCCGTCGGCGAAGCTGCGGACGTACACCTGATAGATGGCTGCGGAACGCCACCAGTCGTCGGCCACCACGAAGGGTCCTTTCGGGCAGGGGGAGGCGCGCCGCGGCGGGCCGCGGCGGCGCACACAGGAGAAGTGAGGGGGAGGACCGGGGCGTCAGCCTTTGAGGCCGCCGGCGGTCAGGCCGCTCATGATGTTGCGCTGGAAGAGCAGGAAGAGGAGCAGTGTCGGCACCGAGGCGATGGTGAGCGCGGCGATCAGCTGGTTCTGCGGGACCCCGTTGGACAGCGAGTAGATCCCGACGTTCAGGGTCTGCTTGGCCGGGTCGGGCAGTGTCAGCATCGGCCAGAGGAAGTCCTTCCACACGCCGACGACCGCGAAGATGGAGACCACGCCGAGGATCGGCCGGGAGATCGGCAGCACCACGGAGCGCAGGGTGCGCACGGGCGAGGCGCCGTCGATGGAGGCCGCGTCGAGCAGCTCCTGCGGGATCGAGTCGAAGAACCGCTTGAGCAGGAAGATGTTGAACGCGTTGGTGACGGAGGGCAGCCAGATCACCCAGGGGCTGTTGAGCAGGTTGCGCTCGAAGATCGGCACATCGAGGACGGTCAGGTACTGCGGGACGACGAGGACGGTCGCCGGGATCATCAGCGTCGCCAGCATCATGCCGAGGACGACGTTGCCGAACACGGGCCGCAGTTTCGACAGGGAGTACGCGGCGGCCACGTCGAGGACGAGCTGGAAGGCGAGCGCGCCGAACGCGTAGTAGAGCGTGTTGAAGAGGAGCTTGGCGAGGTCCATCACGCGCCAGGCGTCCTGGTAGTTCTCCGGGTGCGTGCTGTGCGGCACCAGCGTCGGCGGGGACTGGACGATCTCGGCGGTCGTCTTGAGGCCGCCGGTGACCATCCAGTACAGCGGGCCGAGGAAGACGAGCGTGAACAGGGCGATGGTCACGCCGAAGACGGTCCAGTAGATGATCTTTCCGCGGCGCCGGCCGAGCGAGGCCGGGGAGATCAGGGTGCGGGGGCGCATCGTGTCGGTTGCCATGTCGGTGGATCCCAACTCCCTTGGCGGTCAGTCGTCCGATGAGCGGCTGAGGCGTACGTAGACCGCGGAGAAGGCCGCGAGGAGGACGAGCAGGACGAGACCGAGGGCCGCCGCGCCGCCGTAGTTGTTGAAGTTGAAGGCGTACTGGTAGATGAGGTACACCACGGTCGTGGTGGAGCCCTCCGGGCCGGCTCCGTTGGTCAGCAGGAACGGCTCGGTGAAGACCTGCATCGTCGCGATGATCTGCATGAGGAACATCAGCGAGAGGATCAGCCGCGTCTGCGGGATCGTCACGTGCCAGATCTTGCGCCACAGGCCCGCGCCGTCCAGCTCGGCCGCCTCGTACAGCTCGCCGGGGATGCCCTGGAGCGACGCCAGGTAGATGAGGGTCGCCCCGCCCATGTTCATCCACGTCGCCGCGATGACGACGGAGAGCATCGCGGTGTCGGTGGACTGCAGCCATTGCTGTTCCGGTATCCCGAAGACGCCGAGGACTCGGTTGAACAGGCCGTACCCGGGGTCGTAGAAGTACTTGAACAGCAGGACGGAGGCGACCGGTGGGAGCATCACCGGGAGATAGACGAGCATCCTCAAGTAGCCCTGGCCGTGCCGGAATTCGTTGAGCAGCACCGCCACGAAGAACGGGACGGCGAAGCCGAGGACCAGGGCCAGGGCGGTGAACAGGAGGGTGTTGCGCCAGGCCTGCCAGAAGGCCGGGTCGTTGAAGACGTAGGTGAGGTTGGACCAGCCGGCCCAGGTGGTGCGTCCGTCCTTCGTCTTCTGGAAGGCCAGGACGAACTCCCTGACCATCGGATACCAGGAGAAGAAGGAGAAGCAGAGCACCGCGCCGATCAGGAAGCCGTGAGCGGAGATGTTGCGTCTCACGGCGCGCGCCAACGAGCCGTCGGACTGTTTGGGATGGCGCTTGGCGGGCGGTGCGGCCTGCGGGGGCTTCGCGGGCAGCGTCGGGGCCGACATGGTCACTCCTCGGATCACAGGTACCGGTGGGGCGTCCTACTGGTTGGCCAGCACCTGGTTGACCTGCTGCTCGGCGGTGGACAGGAGCTTGTCGATGTCGGCGTTCTCATTGGTGAGGACGCCCGACATGACGTTGTCGAGAACCTTGTAGATCTCCTGCGCCTTCGGCGGCTCCGCCTTGCCGGGCACCGGGTTGTCCATGAACGGCTTGAAGTTCTCCACGGGCATCGTGGCGTTGTCGGTACGGGACGTGAGGTCCTGCTCCTTGGTCGCACCGGTGAAGAAGTTGGGCTGCGGGAGTCCGACGGGCAGCTTGTCGGCCTTGGTCCGCTCCCACTGGAACTGGCCCTTGCCGGGGGTGAGCGTCTTGAAGTTCAGCCAGGCGACGGCCGCCTTGATCTTGTCGGGCGACGACCCCTTCTTGATCATGTAGTCGTTGCCGCCGAACAGGGTGGCCTTGCCGCCGGGGATGGGGCCCATCCCGAAGTTGTCGTACTCGGCGCCCAGTTGCTGGACCATGTACGTCACGTCGTCGGGCGCGGCGAGGAACATGCCGAGCTTGTCGGACGCGATCTGCTTCTGCAGGTCGCCCCACTTGAGCAGCTGCGTCTTGCCCATGCTGTTGTCGGTCCAGCGCATGTCGTGCAGCTGCTGGACGACCCGCTTGCCGGTGGCGTCGTTGAACGCGGCCTTCTTGCCGTCGGCGGTGACCATGTCCCCGCCGAGGCCGTACTGGGCCGCCGCGAAGTGCCAGCCGCCGGTGTTCTCCGCGCTGTACTCGCCGTATCCGGCGATGCCGTTGCCGAGCCCGGCGATCTTCTTCGCGGCGGTGCGCACCTCGCCCCAGGTGGCCGGCGGCTTGTCCGGGTCGAGACCGGCCCGCTTGAAGAGCTTGCGGTTGATGAGCAGGCCCATGGTGTAGTTGCTGGTCGGCAGGGCGTAGAGCTTGCCGTCCTTCTTCAGGGCGTTCATCACGTTCGGGTCGAGCGAGTCGAGCGCAGGGACGGTCTTCGACGTGACGTACGCCGATATGTCCTCGGCGCCGTTGTTGTCGAGGACCTGCTGGAGGTCGGTGAAGTACGTGTAGAAGACGTCGGGCTGCGACTTCGCCTTGAGCGCGGCGGTGAACCGGGCCGGCTCCTCGCACTGCCCCGCGGTCGACTTCCCGTCGATCGTGACGTTCGGGTACTTCTTGTTGAACGTCCTGACGTCCTCCTTCCACTCCTTCAGCTCGGCCGCCTTGGCCTTCGCCGGCATGCAGTCGATGGTCAGCGTGACCTTGGTCTTGGGGTCGAGCGGAGCGGTGATGTCGGCCTTCGACCCGGCACCGCCCGAGCCCTCGTCGTCGGAGCTGCTGCTGGTGCCGCAGGCCGAGAGGGAGCCCAGGGCGAGGACGGTGGCGACGGCCACCGCGGACGTTCGGCGGGCAGGACGTGACCAGGTGCTGCTTCTCATCGGTGGGTCCCCTTCGGGCCTGAGCCTGTGCAGGCAGGAACGTGGAGGCCCGCGGCACTGGATGCACGGGGAGGTGCGTGCCGGGGCGTGCCACACTCAAGCACCGACAACGGATGTCCGCAAGATGTCGCGCGTACTCCGCAAAAAATGAACAGGCGGGGGTCGTGGGGGAGTCGACACCCGAGGGTCATCTGCGTACGGCGGACCCCTGGCGTCCGGTTCCCGCCGGTCGGCCCACGCCGTCAGGCGGTCGCCGGGGGCGGCGCCGTCGAGCCGCGCACCACCAGCTCCGGCTCGAAGAGCAGCTCCCCGGGCGGGACCGCGCCGCCCTGGATCTGTGCGACGAGCAGCTCGACCGCGGCCCGGCCCATCGCCTCGATGGGCTGGCGCACCGTCGTCAGGGGCGGCTCCGTGCAGTTCATGAACGCCGAGTCGTCGTAGCCGACCACGGACACGTCGCCGGGCACCGAGAGCCCCGCGCGGCGCGCGGCGCGCACGGCGCCGAGTGCGAGGGGGTCGCTGGCGCAGATGATGCCGGTGATGCCGCGTTCCAGCAGCCGGGTCGCCGCGGCGTGCCCGCCCTCCAGGGAGAACATGGCCCGCTCGACCGCCTCGTCCGGGAGCTTTCCGTCGAGGGCGCGGGCGGCCGTGCTCGCGGCGGCGAGCTTGCGGCGCGAGGGCATGTGGTCGTCGGGGCCGAGGACCAGGCCGATGCGCTCGTGCCCGAGCGAGGTCAGGTGCCGCCACGCCTGCTCGACCGCCACCGCGTCGTCGCAGGACACGCAGGGGAAGCCGAGCCGCTCGATGGTCGCGTTGACCAGCACCACCGGCACCTTGCGCTCGGCGAGGCGCCGATAGTGCCCGTGCTCGGCGTCCGCCTGCGCGAAGAGACCGCCGGCGAACACCACGCCGGACACCTGTTGTTGCAGCAGCAACTCCACGTAGTCCGCCTCCGAGACCCCGCCCTTGGTCTGGGTGCAGAGCACCGGCGTGAGTCCCTGCTGGGCGAGCGCGCCGCCGATCACTTCCGCGAACGCCGGGAAGATCGGGTTCTGCAGCTCCGGCAGGACCAGGCCCACCAGGCGGGCCCGCTCACCGCGCAGCTGCGTCGGCCGCTCGTAGCCCAGCACGTCGAGCGCGGTGAGTACCGCCTGCCGTGTGGCATCCGAGACGCCGGGCTTGTTGTTGAGCACCCGGCTGACCGTGGCCTCACTGACTCCGACCTTCTTCGCCACCTGAGCAAGTCTGCGCGTCATGGAACGCAAGATTAGCGCAAGACTTGCGGTTCGTTTGCGTGACGGAGGCATCCGCTTCGAGCGGTCGGGCAGGGCCCCGGACGTCAGGGCGGTTCAGCGCGAGTCGGTGCCCGCGGGAAGGCTGGAGCTGATCAGTTCGAGTACGCGCCGGTCGTCCTCGGCGCTGCCGCGCGAGGCGGGGTCCCCGGGGTACGTGTCGAAGAGCACGTGGGTGGCCCCGAGTTCGGCGAGCGTCTCCACATCGGCCCGGATCCGCTCGATGCTGCCGTGCCCCAGCGGCCGGTCCTCCGTCTCCGGCACCGCCCCCACCGCCACCTGGATGCGGGGCGCGAACTCCGGTGTCGGGCGCCCCGCCCGGTCGGCCTCCTCGGCCAGCCGGGGCAACTGCCGGCGCAGCGCCGCGAGCGTCGGGCGGAACGGGTGCCACGCCTCGCCGAGCCGCGCCGCCCTGCGCAGTGCCGCGGGGGAATCGCCGCCCACCCAGACCGGCAGGTGCGGGGAGGTCGCGGGGGCCGGTGCCGTGCGGACGCCCTCGAAGGAGACGTACCGCCCCTCGAAGGTGCACGGGTCCTGGGTCCACGCCGCCCGGATCGCCGCGAGGTACTCGTCCGTGATCGCCCCGCGCTCCTCGAACGGCACGCCCAGGGTGCGGTACTCGGCGGCCGACCAGCCGACGCCCGCACCGAGGATGAAGCCGCCGTCGGTCATCCGGTCGAGGTTCGCGGCGAGCCGGGCCGTCTGCAGCGGATGCCGATAGGGGATCACGGTGATCGTCGTGCCGAGAGCGAGACCGGGCACCCGCCCGGCGAGATGGGCCGCGGCCAGGAACTGGTCGTAGAACGGGGCCGGATAGGCCGCGTGCACATCCGGGGTGACCGCGATGTGATCCGAGATCATCGCGAAGGTGAAGCCGAGGTCACGGGCGTCCGTGGCCTGACGGACCAGGCTCTCGGGGGTCGTTCCGGAGCCGAAGTTGAGGAGATTGACGCCGTATCGCATGGAGTGAAGTGTTGATCATTTACGGCCGTGTGTCGATCCGGGTCATCGCTCCCGGCCGCGAGCGTTCCCCATCGCGACCGCCCCGGGCCCCGACCGCCGCGGGCCCCGCCCGGCCGGGGTACGCACTCATCGTCGCGGCCATGTCTCAGCTCCTCGTCAGTGCGAAGACGCCGTACGCGAATCCGTCCGCCTCGACAGCTGTGCCGTCCGCGGCCACGCGCACCCCGGACACCTCCACGGCCCGCGCCCCCGCCAGGCGCGACGCGTCGGATGCCGCCCAACTCCGGGCCTCGGCAGCGGGGTTGACCACCACGAGGAACCGTGCCCCGCGCACGTACACGAACGGGTGGCCCTCGTGCAGCACCTCGACCGGCGCCCGCGGACCGAAGGCCGGGGTGGACGTCCGCAGCTTGACGAGACGCCGTACGAGATGCAGCAGGGAGCCCTCGTCGGCGCGTTGCGCGGCGACCGTGGGGCGCCGCGGGTCCGGGTCGAGCGGCAGGTAGAAGCGGTCCTCGGGTGCGGCGGAGAATCCCGCGCCGGGGCCCTCGTCCCACTGCATCGGCGTACGGGAACCGGCCCGGTTGTAGTACGGGCCGAGCACACTGCCCTCCGTGTCGGGCAGACCGGGCACGTACCGCATGCCGATCTCGTCCCCGTAGTAGATCGCGGGCAGCGTCGGCCAGGTGAGCTGGAAGGTGAACGCCGCCGGCAGCTGACCGGCGTCGCGCGGGCCGCAGTTGAGGCGGGAGAAGTCGTGGTTGGCGGTGGGCAGCGACACGAATCCGGTCTCGCCCAGGGCGCTGGTCGCCGCGCGCCACGCCTCGACGAACGGCCTGGGCGAGCCGAGCCCCGACGCGTCGAAGAAGCAGTCCAGCGGCGCCCACGCCTCGTTCCTCGTGCCGGCCCCGTTGTTCCACAGCGAGCGCATCGCCAGGCCGTCCGTGGGACCGCCGAACTGGAGGAAGAAGTCGGCGTGGAAACCGGCCGGCACGGAGACCTGCGGGTCGCCCCACTCGGACAGCAGCACGGCCTGCGGGTGGGCGCGGTCCAGCCAGTGCCGCAGTTCGGTCCAGAGCAGCGAGGTCGCCCGCTTCTGCGGATCGTCCTTCACCAGCGACGCCGCCATGTCCACCCGGAACCCGGCCAGGCCCCGGCGCAGCCAGTGGTCCATGACGGCGCGCAGCGCCGCGCGGTTGGCGCGCGGCCCCTCGGCGTCGACCGGCTGCCGCCACGGCTCGGCCGCGCTCTCGCGCGCGTAACCGAAGTTGAGAGCGGGCTGCGAGTCGAAGAAGTTCGGCAGATACGCGCCGGGCCGGGAGCCGGGGGAGGGCACGAAACCGTCGGGGACCCCGTCCGCGCTCCAGATGTAGCGGTGATCGGCGGGGTCGTCCACGGCCGCGCGGAACCACGGGTGCTGGTCGGAGGTGTGCCCGGCGACCAGATCGAGGAGGACCCTGATGCCGCGCCGTCCCGCGAGGTCCACCAGTTCGGCGAGATCGTCGTCGGTGCCGTAGCGCGGCGCCACCGAGAAGTAGTCCGCGACGTCGTAGCCCGCGTCGCGGAAGGGCGACACGAAGCAGGGATTGATCCAGACGGCGTTGACCCCGAGCCAGGCCAGATGGTCGAGCCGCTCGACGATGCCGCCCAGATCGCCGACGCCGTCCCCGTTCGAGTCGGCGAACGACTGCGGATAGATCTGGTAGAACACGGCGTCGGAGAGCCAGGCCGGGGCGGGACGGAACGTGGGCATGGGGCGCCACTGCCTTTCGGTCGCGTGGGACCGAGCCTACGAGCGGCGGCGCGGCGCGCGCAGCCCCACGGACCTCAGGTGTGGGGGACGACGGCCGCCGGGCTGGTCACGTGGTGCACCACCGAGTGGCCCGTACGGCCCAGCCGGCCCGCGTCGAGGCCGCGCCCGATCACCGTCAGGCAGGCCGCCGTGGACGCCTTGATGAGGTGGTGGGCCGCCTGCCCGTACACCAGGCGCTGCACCACAGGCACCTCCGGGTACTTCGCGTGCCACACCTGGAGCGCGCCCGCGAGAGCCCGGCGGCGCAGCGTCTCCCGACGCGCCGCGTCCCCCCGCGGGGCCGCTCCGGACGCCTCGCTCCGCAGAGGCGGCAGCATCCACGCGTGCAGGGCGTGCAGTTCCGTACCGCGCAGCGCCGCCGCCTCGAAGGCGTAGGAGAGCACCTCGTCGGCGGGCCCGGTCACGTCCAGCCCCACCACCACCGGCAGGAACCCGCCGCCGGTAACGGCCTGTTCGTCCTGCGGGAGCCCGCCGGCCCGCACCAGGACGATCGGCCGCTCGGCCCGCGCCGTCACGGCGAGCGCCACCGAGCCGACGAGGAACCCGGAGTACCCGGTGAAGCCGCGCGAGCCAAGCACCAGTGTCTCGGACTCGGCGGCCGCTTCCAGGAGCGCGGCGACGGCGGGCGCGGGCCGGCGGCGCGCCAAAATCTCCAACGAGGGGTGCAGGTAGGCGAGTTGGAGCGCGGCGCGGTCGAGGACCCCGCGTCCGGGAAGGTCGACGTCGGGTGGCGGCGGCGCCGGCCGCTCGCCGCTGTCGGCGTGCAGCAGACGCAGGGGCAGGCCGCGGCGCAACGCTTCGCGAGCCGCCCAGTCGGCGGCGTACATGCTCTCGCGTGAACCGTCCGTCCCGACGGTCAGGACGCGCATGCTGGTCATGACGGGACCTCTCGATGGCATGGGTGATGTGCTCCGCAGCGGGTTCCACGCAAAAGAGCGGTCACGCGTGTCCGTCCCAGGAACCGGGTGCACAGGGGACCCCGTGCGCCGGGCACGCCGTTGCGTGCAGGATCAGGCGTGCCTCGGACCTTGTCATCCGCGCCGTTCCCGCAGGGAGAGGCGGACCGGCCCTCGGGCGGGGGACGTTCGGCCCCCGTGGGCTGCGGCCGGGCCGCGCGCACGATCACCGCGACACCCACCCCCGTACCCGGACCGGATCCGACCCGGACCGGACCCGACCCGGATCCGAGAGGCCCCCTGGCCAGAGCCGTTCGGCCCCTGGTCCGGGCGGCACCGGGCCGCGATCGTCGAGGTATCGCACGGCGGCAGTCCGGAAATCGCGACGACCGCCATCGGGCCCCGTACCGACCCACGCGGCCCGGGTGGCGGACGCCGGAGGGAAGCGTTCCCCGCCACCGTGCCGTGCCCCCGAAAGGAGGCAGCTCATGACCACCATGGCCCCGCGCATGAGCCAGACCCTGTCCGATGAGCACCGCGGCCGGCTGATGAGGATCTCCCGCGAGGTGGCGTTCCCGCAGGACCGTCGGCTCTTCGAGGAGGGCTCGCGGGCGGACCGCTTCTGGATCGTGCGCAGCGGCAGCGTCGCCCTCGACATGCGGGTGCCGGGCCGGCGGGCGCCCATCGTCGAATCGCTCGGACGCGGCGAACTCATCGGCTGGTCCTGGCTGTTCCCGCCGTACGTGTGGCAGCTCGGAGCGCAGACCGAGACCCCGGTGCGCGCCCACGAGTTCGACGCCGTGACCGTGCGTCTGATGTGCGTCTCGGACCCGGGGCTCGGCTCGTTCGTCGCCCAGTGGGTCGGCGGCATCCTCGCCCACCGGCTGAGCGTCACTCGCTCCCGGCTGCTCGACCTGTACGCCCCCTACGGCTACGACGCGGCCTGACGGCCCCGCAGGACCTCAGCGATCGGGACCGTTCGGCCCTGGCGGATCACCCCTCACCGTCACATGATCGAGGGACATCACATCCGAGGGGGACGTATGCCTCAGCCACCCGCTTTCTCCGCGGACCGTCCCATTCGCATCCTGCTCCTCGACGATCACGAGGTGGTCCGCCGCGGCCTGCGTGACCTGCTCGGCGCCGAGCCGGACATGGAGGTCGTCGGGGAGGCGGCCACCGCGGCGCAGGCCCTCGTCCGGGGGCCTGCGCTACGGCCCGACGTGGCCGTGCTCGACGTCCGGCTGCCCGACGGCGACGGCATCACCATCTGCCGGGAACTACGTTCCATGCAGCCGGAGTTGAGCTGTCTGATGCTGACGTCCTTCGACGACGACGATGCGCTGCTCGACGCCATCATGGCGGGCGCGGCCGGCTATGTGCTCAAGCAGATCAAGGGCTCCGACCTGGTCTCCGCCGTACGCACCGTCGCCTCGGGCCAGTCGATGCTCGATCCGGCGACGACGGCGCGGCTGATGCGGAGCCTGCGCGGACCCGAGGCCCGCGGCGCGGAGCAGGAGGACGGTGACACCACGGCCGACGGCCGGATCGCCGGCCTCACCGAGCGGGAACGGGACATCCTGGCCCTCGTGGGGGAGGGGCTCACCAACCGGCAGATCGGCCTGCGGCTGTTCCTCTCCGAGAAGACGGTGAAGAACAACATCTCGCGGCTGCTGGCCAAGCTCGGGGTGGAGCGGCGGATCCAGGCGGCCGTGATGGCCAGCCGGCTGCCGCCGCGCCCCCGGTGACCGGCGTCTCAGTCCTCGTGCCGCAACGGGACGTGCCAGGTCAGGCGTGCGCCGTCGCCGCTCTCCCGCGCCGTGGCGGTCAGTGTGCCGTCCCGGTCGCGGGCGCGCGCCGCCATGTTCGCCAGGCCGCTGCGGTGCTCGTCCGCCACGTCCGGGATGCCGACACCGTCGTCCTCCACGGTCAGGGACAGGGCGCCGCCGCGCACGACGAGCGCCACCTCGGCGGAGGACGCCCGCGCGTGTCGCGCCACGTTCGTCAGCGCTTCGCCGAGCACCGCCACGACGTCGTCGGCGACGGGCGCCGGCACGTCCACGTCGATCAGGCCCTCCATGCGCAGCGCCGGGGTGAAGCCGAGCACCCGCGCCGCGTCCTCCACGGCCCGCACCGTGCGGATCCGCAGTCCGGCGCCGGTCGGCGGCGCCTCCTGCTCGCGCAGTCCGAAGATGGTGGAACGGATGATCTTGATGGTGGTGTCCAGGTCGTCCACGGCCCGCGTCAGCCGCTCCGACGCCTGCGGATGTTGGACGAACCGCTGGGCGCTCTGCAGGGTCATGCCCGTCGCGAAGAGCCGCTGGATCGCGAGGTCGTGCAGGTCCCGGGCGATACGGTCACGGTCCTCCAGCAGGCTCATCTGCTCCGCGTCGCGGCGCCGGTCCGCCAGCTCCAGGGCGAGCGCGGCCTGGCCGGCGAACCCGACCAGCGGCACCAACTCGGCGGCGGAGAAGGGCTGTTGATCCGCCCGGCGAGCGAGTGTCAGCACGCCGCGCACGGTGGCGGGGGTGCCGATGGGCACGGCGACGGCGGGGCCGAGCCCCTCCCAGCGGGCCGGCTGGTACGTGATCCTCGGGTCCTGGCGCACGTCGTCCGACGTGACCAGCTCCCCGGCGGCCAGTGCGGCGCCCGCGAAGGTGCCCTTGCGTGGCAGCGTCACATCGTGGTGGGGCGCCGCGTGCTGGCCGAGGGCCAGCGTCTCGTGCAGCTCCTCGCTGTCCGGGATGACGAGCGCCACCATGCCGAGGTCCGCGGCGGCGATATCCCGCGCGCGCTCCACCATCAGCCGCAGCACCGGCATCTCCGCCGCGCCGGACAGCAGGCTGCCGGTGAACTCGGCGCTCAACCTCAGCCAGCGCTCCCGCAGTTGCACCTCCTCGTACAACCGTGCGTTCTCGATCGCGACGCCCGCGGCGGCGCCCAGCGTCTGGAGTACCGCCACGTCCTCGTCATCGAAGTCCATGCCTCCCCGCTTCTGGGTGAGGTACAGATTCCCGAACACGTCGTCGCGCACCCGGATCGGAACGCCCACGAAGGTGTGCATCGGCGGATGGTGCGGGGGAAACCCCGACGAGGCCCGGTGGTCGGCGAGTTCGGGCAGTCGCAGCGGCTCCGGGTGCCGGATGAGCTCACCGAGCAGGCCGTGCCCCGAGGGCAGGTCGCCGATGCGGGCCCGCAGGTGGTCGCTGATGCCGACGGGCAGGAACTGGGAGAGCTTGCGCCGGTCCTCGCCGATCACGCCCAGGGCGCCGTACTCGGCGTCGACCAGGACCACCGCCGCCTCCACGATGCGGCGCAGCACCTGGGAGAGGTTCAGCTCCTGGCCGACCGAGAGGACCGCCTCCAGCAGACCCTGGAGGCGGTCGCGGGTGCCGCGCACGGCATCGATCCGCGACTGGAGTTCCTCGAGCAGTTCGTCGAGCCGCAGCCTCGGCATCGGCCCGGGCCCCCGTGCAGCATCGTCGCCCATCCGCCCTCCACGGGACCTCGCACGTCCTTGTACTCACCGTAGCGGCCCCGGCCGCCGTCATGACCTGCTTCGTCACGCCTTGGGCGGTGGAACCCCGGCGTCCGGCCCCGCCGCGCACCGGGCGGCTCACCGGACCACCCCTCGTACGGGGGACGAAAACGGGAAACTTCCTTCTCCCGAGGGCCGCGCGCGTGCCACGATCGGAATGCCCCGGGCACATTCGGTGCATGCTTCGGGGAAACCGTCACAGAGCGCTCCCGGATGACTACACTCTCCGGAACATCGAAACAGCCACGCCCTCTCCCGCCGGAACCGCCCGCCCGGCTCGCCCTCGGAAGGCTCCCATGACCACCCGTCCGCGTACGACGAGCCCCCTCCCTGAGACGGTCGGCACCCTCAGCGTCTGTGCCCGCCGTCTGACCTCGGGCGCCGGGCACGACCGCAGGGGCGGCGACGTGCACGGCGCCGTCGCCACGCCGTTCGGCACCCGGCTGCTCATCGGGGATGTCATGGGCAAGGGCCCCGAGCTGTCCCGCACCGCCGACGCCGTTCTCGACGCCTGGCGTCAACTGGCTGTACGGCAGCGGTCGTTGGAGGTGCTTGCGGTGCGCCTGCACTCTCTGGTCGCCCACTCCGAGGAACCCGACAGGTTCGTCACCGCGACCCTGCTGAGCGTCGCCCCCGACGGCTCCGCCGAGCTCGTCTGCTGCGGTCACCCGCCGCCTCTGCTGCTGCGCGGCGGCGGCGCGGTGCCGGCCGCCGTCCCCGCTCCGGCGCCCCCGCTCGGCCTGCTCGACCTCGCGCACGGCTGGTGCGCCGCCCAGCCCGTCCCGCACACCGCCTGGGACCGGATGCTGCTGCACACGGACGGCGCCTCCGAGGCGCGCGACGCCACCGGCACCTTCTACCCCCTCGCCGAGCGCGCCGCCGAGCTGAGCGAGGTCCCTCTCGCCGCTTTCACCGCGGCCCTCGCCGCGGATCTGCTGCACTACGTACGGGGTCCTTTGCAGGACGACGCCACACTCCTCGCCGTGGAGGCGGCGCCCACGCCCTCCACGGTGTAGCGGCCGGCATGGCGCGCGGGCCTCAAGGCCGCCTCAAGGCGGGGTACTTCCGTCCGTTTGTGTGGTGATCGGCGGGGCACAAGGGCGAGGACCCCGCGACGACAAGGAGCCCTCACGATGCTGCTGGCCCACCCCGCCCTGCTGGCCGATCTCGTCCGCGAGTACGAGGCGCTCAGCCTGCTCGACGCCGACGAGGGCGGCGCCGAGGCGCGGCGCCGCCTGGACGACGTGACCTACACGCTCTGTGTCGCGACCGGCACCCGTGACATCGACGCCGCCCTCATCGCGGCCAGGCACCGGCTGCCCGGTGCCCGGGTCCACGACGACTCGCTCATCGGGGCGGCCCGCCCCAGGACGGCGCGGCTGACCGGGGTGTGACCCCGGTCAGGGGTAGGACACCACCGTCGACGGCACGGTGGAGGTGCCCGAGGTGGCGGCCCCGATGTTGTTGATCACGTGCTCGTACTGGCCGTTGCCGCCCAGCGACACCACCAGCAGGCCGTGGAACTTCACGCCCGGCGTGTTCGGCGCCGCGAAGCCGTGGCCCTGCCGGATCGTCGGGTCCACATTGTAGTAGCAGTACGAGCCGAGGCCCCAACCCTCGTGACTGGTCACGGAGTTGGCGACCTTGTACGCGGCGTACCCCTTCACCGAGCCGTTCTGGATCGCCGCCTGGTTGGGAGCGTCGTACGCCTTCTCGTTCTGGAAGAAGATCGTGCGCCCGCGCTGGCCGTTCCACTGCACGTCGTACTTGTTGAAGTGCTCGACGAACAGGCCGGTGGCCAGTACGTCGTCACCGTTGACGACGATGCCGTAGTCGGCGCGGTTCGTCTCCCAGCCCACGCCCGCGCCGTGGTCCGCGCGCCACACCCAGGTGTGGTCGACGATGGTGTGCCGCGCGTTGATCACCATGCTGGTGGTCGCCTTGCCCGCGCCCGCGCCGCCGATCCGCACGAACACGTCCTGCACGGTGATCGGGTCGGCCGAGTGGTCGGCGGACGCGCCCTGCGGGCCGACCTCCAGCAGAGTGGGGGAGTTGACGGTCCCGGCGTCGATGAGGAATCCGGCGAGCCGTACGCCGTTGACGTCGGCCACCTTGACCGCGGTGACTCCGCCGTCGGGCACGAGCGTGGCGTAGCCGAGACCGAGGACGACCGTGCCCGCGCGATTCACCTGGATCGGCGCGTTCAGGTGGTAGACGCCGGGCGTCAGCAGCAGGTGGAGCCCCTGGGACAGGGCGGCGTTGATGGTGGCCGCGCTGTCCCCCGGCTTGGCGACGTAGAACTGGGTGAGCGGTACCGACGTACCGCGCGGTGTGCCGTTGCCCCAGCTCGTGCCGCGCGCGTTGGTCCGCTTCTCCGGCAGGAAGACCTTGTAGTTGGCGCCGTCCAGGTACAGGAACGGCTTCTCGCGGGAGACCGGCGTGGTGTTCAGCGTGGTGTACGGCGGGTTGGGGAAGCCCTGCGCGGGCGCTCCCTCGACGCCCGAGAACACCATGTT
Source organism: Streptomyces sp. NPDC030991 (assembly GCF_055571235.1). Lineage (NCBI taxonomy): Bacteria > Bacillati > Actinomycetota > Actinomycetes > Kitasatosporales > Streptomycetaceae > Streptomyces > Streptomyces sp. NPDC030991. The sequence continues at coordinate 230,992 of NZ_JBVIFR010000001.1, read as the reverse complement.
CCAGACGGCGTTGGCCCACCCGCCGACGGACGAGTCACGGGTGTACCACTGCTGCTGGGAGTAGGGCCCCACGCTGCCGTCGATCCGGCTGTCGGCGATGTAGCCGCCGCTGGCCCAGCCGTAGCCGGCGGGCGCCAGGTTGAGGCCGCCGCGCACGTGCATCCGGCGGAACGGGGCCGCCTGCGCGACCGCCCACCGGTTCGTGCCGTTGACCGGAACCAGCGCCAGGTTCTCCGCGCTGCGCCAGAAGTTCTGCGTGGCGTTGCCGTTGAACCAGCCGGCGTCGACCGTGACGTCCCCGTTGATGGTGGTGTTGTCGGGGGACAGGCCCAGGCCCGCTATCGAGGTGTAGAAGCCCAGTTGGGCGTTGAGGCCGTTGTAGGTACCCGGCTTGAAGAGCAGCGCGTAGCGGCCGGTGCCGAACTGCGCTGTCTCCTGCTTCTTGAAGATCTCGTCGAGCTTGGCCTGGATGCCGGGGGTGGAGGGGTCGAAGACGATCACGTTGGGGCCGAGATCGCCGCCACCGGCAAGCGGCTTCGCCGATGCCGTCGAGGACGCGGCCGGCGCCGCGGACGCGACCGTCGAGCCGAGCACGGGCAGTGCCGCGGAGACGGCGGCCGCGCCGAGGACCGTGCGGCGGGAGGGGGGCAGGGGGAGGTGGGTCACAGCGGCTCTCCTGGTTCATGAAGTGAACGAGTGGGGGTGTGGGAGCGCTCTCCTGGCGACGCATGTTTCAGGTACGTGAAACGGGCGTCAAGAGTTGTGACCGAACTTCGCGGCGATTACGCGGCCGTAGACCCAACAAAACGCCCAGAGTGGGCAGTTGGCTGGTACCGGCGGTTCAGGAAGTGACGGTAAGGGGCCGCCTTCGCATCGGTCCCGGCCGCCCTGCTTGACACCCGGGACGGGGAGGGAACGGGACGCCGGGCCCTGGACGCCGCCAGGCCCTGGACATACCCCGGCTTCGGGCGCCGCCAGGCTAGACGGCGAGGACGCCCCGGCCCGTCGTCTCCTCCTGGAGCACCTCGGCCGCCCGGCCGGCGGACGTCTGCCACAGGGTCGTCACCGGCTCCCAGACGCGCAGCCCGGCCGGGGCGCCCAGCTTCAGCACCTGGAACGTACGGCCGTCATGGTCCGGGACGGCGGCCACGTGCACGGACATCACGGTGCGGGCCTCCTTCTCGCCGTCCTCGGAGTCCGACATCGAGCGGACCGCCGCGTGCGCCGTGCCGTGCGCGGCCAGGGTCCGGCCCGCGTGCGGCATCGCCGGCACCGGGAGGGCCGCCCCGTCCAGGTCGCCGTACGTGACGGTCGGGACGCGGTCGACGAGGCAGGCCCGCGCCGAATCGTTGCGGACGCTCAGCTTCAGCACACCGTCGCTGTCGTCGGACGGCTCGGCGCGCACCGTCAGGTTCTTCTCGGCGCAGGGCGACGGCTTCGCGGCGGAGGCTCCCGCCCAGGCGGCGGGGGCGGCGAGAGCGGTCAGGACGACTGCGGCGATGGTGGCCGCCGTGGCTGGACGTGCGCGCATCGGAATCCCCAGATCGTTCCGGCAATACGGACATATCAGGCTAGCCCGGACGGGCGGCCCTGTACATCGCCACAGGCCCGGGGGTGGAGTGACCGCAAGTTTGCACGGTGTGCAAGAATCCTCGGCGTGATCACCACCGACCCGCAGCAGAGCGCCCCCGCCGAAGGGCTGCGCGCCCGCAGGCGCCGCCGTACGCGGGCCGAACTGCACGCCGCCACGGTGCGGCTCGTCCGCGAACTCGGCTTCGCGCACGTCACGGTCGAGATGATCAGCACGGAGGTCGGGGTCTCACCCCGTACCTTCTTCAACTACTTCCCCAGCAAGGAAGCCGCGCTGTTCGCCCTGCCCGGCACCCTGCCCGCCGCCCTCGCGGACCGGTTCGCGAGAGGAACCGGCCAGGACACCGACGCCGTCCTGCGCGACCTCGGCGACGTGCTCGCCGACCACCTCCAGGAGGCCACCCCGAGCCCCCGGGAGCTGGAGGACATGCTGCGCATCGCCGAAGGCGTGCCGTCCGTCCTCGCCACCTTCCTCGCCCAGTGCGAAGCGGTGGAGCGCGACCTCGCCGGCACCATCGCCCGGCGCACCGGCACCCCCGCGGACGGGGAGACCGCCGAACTGCTCGCGGGCATCGCCATGGCGACCGTCCGCAGCGCGCTGAAACGGTGGTCGCAGTCGAGCGACCACCAGGGCGGCCCCGCCACCTGTGTGCGGGACTCCTTCACGACACTGCGCACCCTGCTCGGGCAGGCCGCGGTGCGGTAGGCGCACCCACACTCCACGACCGCCCCGAGCGGCCACCCCCGAGCGGCCGCCCCGCACCGCTGCCCCGGACCCCGCACCACCCGTACGCGGCCACCGCTCTCCCCGCGGCCGCACGGTCAGCAGACACATCCGCACCCGTACATCGGAGAACCACGCAATGACGCACGCCCCCGCAGCCGAGGGCATCGACACCGAGTCCGTCGAAAGCACCGCCAAACCGCACAACTTCGGGCTGATCTTCGCCGCGCTGATGCTGACCATGCTGCTCGGCGCCCTCGACCAGACCATCGTGTCGACCGCCCTGCCGACCATCGTCGGCGAGCTCAACGGCATCGAGCACATGGCGTGGATCACCACCGCGTACATCCTCGCCGCCACCATCGGCATGCCCGTCTACGGCAAGCTCGGCGACCTCATGGGCCGCAAGAACATCTTCCTCGCCGGCATAGCCCTGTTCCTGGTGGGCTCGGTGGTCTGCGGACTCGCCCAGAACATGGGCACGTTGATTGCCGGCCGCGCCCTCCAGGGTCTCGGCGGCGGCGGCCTCATGATCACCTCGCAGGCGATCATCGCCGACCTGGTGCCGCCGCGCGAGCGTGCCAAGTACATGGCGCCGATGGGCGCCGTCTTCGGTCTGTCCTCCGTCGTCGGGCCGCTGCTCGGCGGCTGGTTCACCGACGAGCACTCCTGGCGCTGGGCGTTCTGGGTCAACCTGCCGCTCGGCGTCCTCGCCTTCTTCGTCGCCGCCGTCGCCATCAAGCTGCCGCGCAAGGCCGTTCAGGTCACGCTCGACTACCTCGGCACCGCGCTGATGGCCGCCGCCGTCACCTGCACCGTCCTCTTCGCGAGCTGGGGCGGCACCCAGTACGCCTGGTCCGACCCGCTGGTCATCGGCCTCGGCGTCGGCGCGGTGGTCGCCTGGATCCTGTTCTTCGCCGTGGAGAAGCGCGTCGCCGAGCCGGTGATCCCGCCGCACCTGTTCCGCAGCCCGATCTTCAACGTGGCCACGCTGCTCGGCATGATCGTCATCGGCCTCGGCATGTTCGCGATCGTCGGCTACATGCCCACGTACCTGCAGATGGTCTACGGCAAGACGGCCACGGAGTCCGGCCTCCTGCTGATCCCCATGGTCGTCGGCATCATGGCCACCGCCCTGCCGTCCGGCGCGATCATGTCCAGGACCGGCCGCTACAAGATCTACCCGATCGCCGGCACCGCCGTCATCATGATCGTCGCCTACCTGATGTCAACCCTGGACGTCTCCGACCCGGTCTGGCTCGTGTGCGTCTACGTCGGCCTCGCGGGCGCCGGTGTCGGCCTGATGATGCAGACCCTGGTCCTCGCCGTGCAGAACGACTTCCCGGCCTCGGAGGTCGGCACCGCCACCTCCGCGAACAACTTCTTCCGGGAGATCGGCGCGACGCTCGGCGTGGCCGTGGTCGGCGCCGTGTTCGCCAGCCGCCTCACAGACAAGCTCGCCGCCGGCATCCCGGCGGAGGCCGCGGCCAAGGTCGGCGACAGCGACTCGCTCACCCCCGCCCTGGTCCGCGCCCTCCCCACGGACCTGCGCGAGACCGTCGTCACCTCGTACCAGGAAGCGCTCGTCCCGATCTTCCTGTACCTGGTGCCCGTCTTCGCGGTCGGCCTGGTCCTCGCCTTCGTCCTGAAGGAGAAGCCGCTCGCCGACAACGCCGACTGGCACGCCGAGAACACGGCGTCCGGCGACGCCGTCGGCGAGAAGGAGCCGGCCCCGGTCGGCTGACGCGTCCCGAACAGCCCGCTGTGCCCCTCGCCGCCCGCGCGGCGAGGGGCACACGTGTGTCAGCCCGCGACGAGCCATTCGCCGTCGCGCATCAGGTCCCGGCCGGCGATCTCGTTCACCTCGCGCCATGCCTGGATGAGCAGCGGGCGGATCCGGAAGTACGGGTACGGCCCGTCGCAGGTGCGCGGGTCGAACCCGGACCTCTTCGCGAACGTGTCGCCGAACGCGGCCGTGACCTCCGCGTCGGGCAGCACCTCGGCCTCGCCCACGATCCGCACGACGTCCCGGGTGCCCCCGATGGTCAGCTGCACCTTCCCGGTGGCGACGAGGTTGCGGGCGAGCGGGTTCGTGGCGCGGGTGGAGACGTAGACCGTTCCGTCCTGCCACAGGAACGACAGCGGCATGAGATACGGCTGCCCGCCTCCGGGCCCGGCCGTCGCCACCCACGCGTCGACGTCCGTCTCCAGCCGGGCGAGGGTGTCCTGCTTGCGCTGCTCGGCCGAACGGGCGGGCGCCACCTGCTCCATGAAAGCTCCTTCGGGGCGGGGATCGTCGAAAGGGTGCGCGCCGTCAGGGCGTTGGCGCCGCGTAACACCGTACGTCCACCCAATCACCCGGCCCCCACTCCTGGCGCGCCGCGGCCAGGAACTCCCACCCGAGCCGTTCGTACAGGGCGACGGCCGCGCGGTCGGTCGCGACGACATCGAGGACGGCGCGTGCCCCGCGCCGCCGGGCCTCCCGCACGGCCCGGTCGAGCAACGCCGCCCCGATCCGGTGCCCGCGGGCCGCGGGGCCGACGAACAGCCGGCGGACGACGGCCGCCTCGGTGCCCGTGGCCCGCCCGAGAAGGCCCGGCGCCGCATCGCCCGGGCCCGGCCGCCCCAGCACCACGTGCCCGGCGACCTGCCCGTCCCACTCGGCGACCCAGGCCGCCCCGGCTCCGGCGCCGCTCAGCCAACCGGCGGGATCGGGCGGCCAGTTGACCGGGTATCCGTCGGCCGCGTGCACCGCGGCCAGCACGCGGACGCACGCCCCGAGATCGTCGTCGCGGCGCGCCCTGACCAGGGGGCGGGAGAGGCTGGAGATCATTGGCACGGCCTCATGGAAACACGTCCCGCCCGCCGCTTCGCTGCCCCGGAAGCTGTCCGCCCGCCGCTTCACTGCCCCGGAAGCTGCCCGCCCGCCGCCGGGGCCCGTCCCCGCACACTCCGTCGCGCCACCAACGCCCGCTGCCACCCGGCGAGTTCCTGCGCGGGGGCCGGTTCCGCACGGCGCCCACCGCGGGCGAAGAACCCCGCGAGCGGCAGCGTGGCCGCGCCGACCGTCACCGCGTCGGGGCCGAGGCGGCCAAGCTCAACGCCGACCCGCCCCACCGGGTACTCGAGCGCGTACGTCCCGATGTGGCGCCGCACCGACTCAAGGAACCGCGGACCGAGCCGCAGTCCGGCCCAGCCGCCGATCAGGATGCGCTCCGGCTGGAAGAGGTTGATCAGGTCGGACAGGCCCGCGCCCAGGTACTCGGCGGTCTCCTCCAGGACCGAGAGCGCCAGCGCCCGTTCCAGCGCGGAGGTCTCCAGCAGCCCTGTCCCGTACGCGGTCTCCAGGAGTTCGGTCAGCGCCGCCTCCTCGCCGTCGTCGCCGCTCGGCGCCCCGCCCGCCTCCCGCCACCGTTCGACGAGCGCCTGTGCTCCCGCGTACGCCTCCAGGCAGCCGAGTGCCCCGCACCGGCAGCGCCGCCCCCGCACCCGCACCGTCAGGTGGCCCCATTCGACGGCCCGCCCCTCGGCCCCGTCCTCGGCGACCACGCAGGCCCCGACGCCGGAGCCGAACAGCACCACCACCGCGCTGCCGGCGCCCCGCCCGGCCCCGAACCACATCTCCGCCTGCCCGAGCGTCTTGGCGCCGTTGTCGATGAAGTACGGGACGGACGACGGGAGTTGGGATCCCTCGCGCAGCAGCTGTTCCAGTGGCACCGCCCGCCAGCCGATGGTCTGGCCGTGCACCACCGCTCCGCGTTCGGGCTCCCGCGCCACGATGCCGGGTACGCCGACGCCCACGCCGAGCAGCTGCCCCGGGTCCGCGTCCGCCGCGGCGAGCACGTCGGCGACACCGTCCCGGATGTGCCGCACCACCAGATCGACGTCGTAGCGGTCCCGTACCGCCAACGGCCGCTCCACCCGCGCGAGTTCGGTCAGGACCAGGTCGAACAGCTCGACGCGGACCAGGTTCTCGCCGACGTCCACGCCGATCAGCAGGCCGCTGCCCGGGGCTATCCGCAGCAGCGTGCGGGGCCGCCCGCCGTCGGACTCGACGCTGCCGGCCTCCTCCACCAGCCCTTCGGCGGCCAGCTCGGCCACCACATTGCTGACGGAACCTGAACTCAGCCCGGTCGCCGGGCCCAGCTCGTACCGGCTCAACGGTCCATCGAAATACAACTGTTGCAATAGGGCCGCGCGATTCTCGCGCCGCAGGTCGTGCACCGTACGCCCGTTCCGCCCGGCCATGATCTCCCTCTCCCTGCGTCGACAAGACGCCAACAACCCCCGACTTGCGCAAGATACCCGTGCGCGATCCCTTGACGCCCTCTTCCTGTGCGGCTTAACTCACAGCCTAAATTAAGCCCTGAGGGCGTTCATTACCTGAACGCGGTCGGGGTTCCTCCGGATAAGGGACACCTGGAGCCATGACCAGAATCCGAGCCGCAGCCGTCGGCGCCGCCACCCTCTCGCTCGCCCTCGCCGCGACCGCCTGCGGCGGCGGCTCGTCCTCGGGCGGCGGATCCAACGACTCCCCGAAGACCCTCACGTACTGGGCGTCGAACCAGGGCCCCAGCATCTCGGTCGACAAGAAGGTCCTCCAGCCCGAGATCGACAAGTTCGAGAAGCAGACCGGGATCAAGGTCAAGCTCGAGGTCGTCCCCTGGTCGGACCTGCTCAACCGGATCCTCACCGCGACCACCTCCGGACAGGGCCCCGACATCCTCAACATCGGCAACTCCTGGAGCGCCTCGCTCCAGGCCAGCGGCGCGCTGCTGCCGTGGGACGCGAAGAACTTCGAGAAGATCGGCGGCAAGGACCGGTTCGTCGAGTCTGCGGTCGAGTCGGCCGGCGCCGTGGGCAAGGACCCCGCCGCCGTACCGCTGTACTCGCTGTCGTACGCGCTCTTCTACAACAAGAAGATGTTCAAGGACGCGGGGATAGCCAAGCCCCCGACGACCTGGGACGAGATCGTCGCCGACGGCAAGAAGATCTCCAAGGGCGGCAAGTGGGGACTGGCCGCCGAGGGGTCGAACCTGTCCAACAACATCCACCAGATCTTCGTCCTCGCCAAGCAGCACGGCGCCGACTGGTTCACCGCCGACGGCAAGCCGGACTTCACCTCCGACGGAGCGGTAGCGGGCGTGAAGCAGTACGTCGATCTGATGGCCAAGGACAAGATCATCGCGCCGGGCAACGCCGAGTACGCGCAGAACCAGTCCCTGAGCGACTTCTCCAAGGGCAAGACCGCGATGGTGCTCTGGCAGGCCGCCGCGTCCACCTTCGCCTCGCAGGGAATGAAGGACGACGAGTGGGGCGTCGTGCCCGCGCCCGTGCAGTCCGGCACCCCCGGGCCGGGGCAGAGCGTCAACTCCATGGTCGCCGGCATCAACATCGCCGTCTTCAAGAACACCAAGAACCTCGACGGCGCCACGAAGTTCGTGAAGTTCATGACCAGCGACGAGGAGTCGAAGATCCTCAACAAGGCCTACGGCTCGGTCCCGCCGGTCAAGGCCGCACAGGCGGACACGGCGTTCGGCACGCCGTCCACCTCCATCGTCAAGGACACCCTCGCCAAGAGCGCGGCACCGCTGCCGCAGGTCGCGGACGAGTCGCAGTTCGAGACGGCCGTCGGCACGGCCGTGAAGGAGCTCTTCGCGGACGCCGCCGCCGGCAAGCCGGTCACCACGGAGTCCGTGAAGGCCGCGCTGACCAAGGCCCAGCAGTCGATGCCGACGAAGTGAGTGCGGAGACCGACATGACCATGACCGCCACCACCCCCGCCGAGGCGGGGGAGGGGCAGGCCGTCGGCAAGAACTCCCCCGGGGCGGCGCGCGGCAAGAACCGCCGCCCCGGGCGGATCCGCCGGATCGGCCTGCCGTATCTGCTGCTTCTGCCGGCCCTGGCCCTCGAACTCCTCGTGCACCTGGTGCCGATGGTCATCGGCATCGTGATGAGCTTCCGCGAGCTCACCCAGTTCTACATCCGCGACTGGGGCACCGCCCCATGGGCGGGACTCGACAACTTCAAGGTGGCCGTCGACTTCGACGCCCCCGTCGGCCAGGCCCTGCTCCACTCCTTCTTCGTCACCTGCCTGTTCACCGTCCTGTCCGTCGCCCTGTGCTGGGCGATCGGCACCGCGGCGGCGATCTACATGCAGGAGACGTTCAAGGGACGCGGCATCCTGCGCGCCCTGTTCCTGATCCCGTACGCGCTGCCCGTCTACGCCGCCGTGATCACCTGGGTCTTCATGTTCCAGCACGACAACGGCCTGGTGAACCACGTCCTGCACGACCAGCTCGGCGTCACCGACAAGCCGTCGTTCTGGCTCATCGGCGACAACAGCTTCTACGCGCTGCTCACCGTCTCCGTCTGGAAGGGCTGGCCGTTCGCCTTCCTCATCGTGATGGCCGGACTGCAGAACATCCCCAAGGAGATGTACGAGGCGGCCGCCCTCGACGGCGCCGGACTCTGGCAGCAGCTGCGCCGCATCACCCTGCCCTCGCTGCGCCCCGTCAACCAGGTCCTCGTGCTCGTGCTGTTCCTGTGGACCTTCAACGACTTCAACACGCCCTACGTGATGTTCGGCAAGGCGGCGCCGAAAGCGGCGGACCTGATCTCGGTCCACATCTACCAATCGTCCTTCGTCACCTGGAACTTCGGCAGCGGCTCCGCCATGTCCGTCCTGCTCCTGCTGTTCCTGCTCGTGGTGACGGGCGTGTACCTGGCGCTCACGTCACGGGGAAGGAAGACCGCCGATGTCTGAGACACGAACGGCCGCCGCACGGCACAGGTCCCCGATGGCCGCGCCCCACTCCTTCGTCTGGGGCCGGCGGATCTTCCTGACGCTGCTCACCGGCTTCGTCCTGCTGCCCGTCTACGTCATGGTCTCCAGCTCGCTCAAGCCGCTGGAGGACGTCCAGGGCGAGTTCCACTGGATCCCCAGCGGGCTGACCATCCGGCCGTACATCGACATCTGGTCGACCGTCCCGCTCGCCCGGTACTTCACGAACTCGGTGATCGTGGCGGGCACGGCGACGGTCTGCTCGGTCGTCATCGCCGTGTTCGCCGCGTACGCGGTCAGCCGCTACCGCTTCCGCGGCAAGCGCGTCTTCACGGTGACCGTCCTGTCGACGCAGATGCTGCCCGGCATCCTCTTCCTGCTGCCGCTGTTCCTCATCTACGTCAACATCGGCAACGCCACCGGGATCGCCCTGTTCGGCTCGCGCGGCGGACTGATCCTCACCTACATGACCTTCACGCTGCCGTTCTCGATCTGGATGCTGATCGGGTACTTCGAGTCGGTGCCGCGCGACCTCGACGAGGCCGCCCTCGTCGACGGTTGCGGCCCGCTCGGCGCCCTGTTCCGGATCATCGTGCCGGCCGCGATCCCCGGCATCGTCGCGGTCGCCGTCTACTCGTTCATGACGGCCTGGGGCGAGGTGCTGTTCGCCTCCGTCATGACGAACGAGACGACCCGCACCCTCTCGGTCGGCCTCGGCGCCTACGCCAACCTCAACGACGTGTACTGGAACCAGATCATGGCCGCCTCCCTGGTCGTGAGCGTGCCCGTCGTCGCCGGCTTCCTGCTGCTGCAGCGCTACCTCGTCACCGGACTGACCGCAGGCGCCGTCAAGTGACCGACCCCCGTACCAGCGCACGTATCCGTGAAAGGAACCCTGTGTCCGACCCCCTTGACCTCGCCGCCTTCCCGCACGACTTCCTGTGGGGCACGGCCACGTCGGCGTACCAGATCGAAGGAGCCGTCAGCGAGGACGGCCGCTCGCCCTCGATCTGGGACACGTTCTCGCACACCCCCGGCAAGATCGACAACGACGACCACGGTGACATCGCCTGCGACCACTACCACCGCTGGCGCGAGGACATCGGCCTGATGCGTCAACTGGGCACCAACGCCTACCGGTTGTCCGTCGCCTGGCCGCGCGTCGTGCCCGGCGGCGACGGCGCCGTCAACGCCAAGGGCCTCGACTTCTACGACGAGGTGATCGACTCGCTGCTCGCCCAGGGCATCACCCCGTCGGTCACCCTCTACCACTGGGACCTGCCCCAGGTGCTCCAGGACCGGGGCGGCTGGCCGGCCCGCGAGACCGCCGAGCACTTCGCCGCGTACGCCGCCGTCGTCGCCGAGCGGCTCGGTGACCGCGTGAAGCACTGGACGCCCCTCAACGAACCGCTGTGCTCGGCCTGGATCGGCCACCTCGAAGGCCGGATGGCGCCCGGCTGGACCGATCTGACCGCCGCCGTCCAGGCCTCGTACCACCTGCTGCTCGGCCACGGCCTCGCCACCCAGGCGATCCGCGCCGCCGTGCCCGACGCCGAGGTCGGCATCGTCAACAACCTCGCCCAGGTCGAACCCGCCACCGACCGCCCCGAGGACATCGCCGCGGCCCGCCGCATGGACGGCCACTCCAACCGCTGGTGGCTCGACCCGGTGCACGGCCGCGGCTTCCCCGCCGACATGGTCGAGGTGTACGGCGTCGAACTCCCCGAGAAGCCGGGGGACCTGGCGACCATCGCCGAACCGCTCGACTGGCTGGGCCTCAACTACTACTTCCCGTCCACGATCGCCGACCACCCGGCGGGCCCGGCCCCGTACGCGCAGGCCGTGCGCCGGCTCGGCGTCCCGCGCAGCGGCATGGACTGGGAGATCGACGCGGACGGCATGGAGACGCTGCTGCTCCGCCTCACCCACGAGTACGGCGCCCGCAAGCTGTACGTCACCGAGAACGGCTCGGCCTTCCCGGACGTCGTACGCCCCGACGGCACCGTCGACGACCCGGAGCGCGAGGAGTACCTCGTGAACCACATCGCGGCCTGCGCCCGCGCGGCCCGCAAGGGGGCCCCGCTCGCCGGTTACTTCGCGTGGTCGCTGCTGGACAACTTCGAGTGGGCGTACGGCTACGACAAGCGGTTCGGTCTCGTCCACGTCGACTACGCGACCCAGGCACGCACCATCAAGGGCAGCGGCCACCGGTACGCGGACATCGTGCGCCGCCACGGGACCCGCGCCCGGCGCGCCGCCTGACAGCCGCTGTGCGGGCGGAGCCGCCGGGAACGGCCCCGCCCGCACGGTCAGGGACGTACGCGAGGACGCGGCGTGCCGCACGGGTGAACCCGGGCCGGAAACCGGACAGCAGATGTCGGGATTCGCGCAGACGCTGGACGAAGATGCCGCGGACGACGCGGCGGACAGCGCGGCGACGACCCGGGAGACACACGTGACGCACTCGCAGCAGCAAGGCCGGCAGGACAGCCCGGCGGACCCGCGGACACCGCTCGCCGGAAAGGTCGCCCTCGTCGCGGGCGCCACCCGGGGCGCGGGCCGCGGCACCGCCGTGGAGCTCGGCGCGGCCGGCGCCACGGTCTACGTCACCGGCCGCACGACCCGCGACCGGCGCTCCGAGTACGACCGCGACGAGACCATCGAGGAGACCGCCGACCTGGTCACCGCGGCGGGCGGGCACGGCATCGCCGTCCCCGCCGACCACCTGGAACCCGACCAGGTCCGCGCCCTGGTCGAGCGGGTCGACACCGAGCAGGGACGCCTCGACCTCCTGGTCAACAACGTCTGGGGCGGCGAACTGCTCTTCGCCTGGTCCGCCCCCCTCTGGGAACACGACCTCGACAAGGGGATCAGGCTGCTCCGCCTCGCCGTCGAGACCCACGCCATCACCAGCCACTTCGCGCTGCCCCTGCTGCTGCGCCGGCCGGGCGGGCTGGTCATCGAGATGACAGACGGCACCGCCGAGTACAACCGCGCGAACTACCGCAACTCCTTCTTCTACGACCTGGCCAAGAGCTCCGTGCTGCGGATGGCCTTCTCCCTCGGCCACGAACTCGGCTCGCGCGGCGCCACCGCCGTGGCACTCACACCCGGCTGGATGCGCTCGGAGATCATGCTCGACCACTTCGGCGTCACCGAGGAGACCTGGCGCGACGCCATCGAGGTCGAGCCGCACTTCGCCATCTCCGAGTCCCCCCGCTACGTCGGCCGCGCGGTCGCCGCCCTCGCCGCCGACCCGGACGTCCACCGCCACAACGGGACCTCACTGTCCAGCGGCGGCCTCGCCCAGGTCCACGGCTTCACCGACCTCGACGGCAGCAGGCCCGACGCGTGGCGCTACCTCGTCGAGGTCCAGGACGCGGGCAAGCCCGCCGACGTCACCGGGTACCGGTGACCCGGGAGGCGGGGCAGGCGGGACTTTCGAAACACGCCCTAGGTGTATTGATCACGAGCGTTGTTGACACTCATCGGTGCTTGATCATGGCGAAGACCTCCGGTGTGGTGGAGCTGTCTAGGAACGCACCACACGGAGGTCTTCGTGTCCCACCGTAATGCCCGGCTGACCGTTCACGGCAGGCGCCTGCTCGTGGAACGTGTCTGCGCAGGCCGCCCCGTCGCGCATGTCGCGGCGGAAATGGGCATCTCCCGGGCCACGGCCCACAAATGGATCCGCCGCTGGCGGGCAGAGGGCGAGCAGGGGCTGCACGACCGCTCCAGCCGTCCCCGCACGACGCCGCACGGACACCGGCCGAGTCCGAGGCCCGGGTATGCCGGCTGCGCCAGGACCGCAAACTCGGCCCCGCCCGCCTCGGCCCCATCCTGGGCCTGCCCGCCTCGACCGTGCACCGCATCCTGGTCCGCCACCACCTGAACCGGCTCACCCACATGGACCGGCCCACCGGCCAGCTCATCCGCCGCTACGAACGCGACCGGCCCGGCGAACTCATCCACGTCGACGTCAAGAAACTCGGCCGCATCCCCGACGGCGGCGGCCACAAGGTCCTGGGCCGGCAGGCCGGCCGCGCCACCCGCAGCGGGGCAGGCTTCGACTACATCCACTCCGCCGTCGACGACCACTCCCGCCTCGCCTACAGCGAGGTCCATCCCGACGAGAAAGCCGACACCTGCGCCGCCTTCCTCCGCCGCGCCGCGGCCTTCTTCCAGACCACGGGCATCGACCGCATCGAGCGGGTCCTGACCGACAACGCCTGGCCCTACCGCAAAAGCTTCGCCTGGCGCCAGGCGCTGGCCGACCTCGGCGCGGCCGGAAAACTCACCCGCGCCTACCGGCCCCAGACCAACGGCAAGGTCGAACGCTTCAACCGAACCCTGCTCGACGAATGGGCCTACCTACGGCCCTACACCTCGAACGACGAACGCACAGCAGCCCTGGCAGACTTCCTCCATACCTACAACCACCACCGCTGCCACACCGCACTCGGAGGCCACCCACCGATCAGCCGCGTCAACAACGCTGCGGGTCAATACACCTAGATCCCGTCGTCCGGGTCGTCGATCCGGGTCGGCCAGATCGCGCTGCCGCCGCCGCGCCACTCGATGAAGTCGGGGTCGTCGAGCGGTGCGTCCTGGAGCCCGGCGCGGCGCAGGAACTCCACCACGTCCGCCCGCGAGGTCGCGAGGCCCGCGTCCTCGCCGCGGATGGCGACCCGTCGCCCGCCGGGCTGTGCCGCGTGCACGACTACTGAGGGGTATCCGTCGAGTCCGTCCATGCCCCTCAGCTTCGTACTTCGGGGGAGAGTCCGCACGCTCAGCCGGCCGGCGGCGCGGCCGGCGACAGCCGCTCTCCCTCGTCCGCGGCGGCCCGGACCAGCACCTTCGCCACGTCCCGTGGAGCGGACAGCATCGGCCAGTGCCCCGTCGCCAGCTCGAAGTACCCCACGGTGGGCCGCGCCAGCACGGCGAACCGCGGATCGCCCGTGGCCACCAGCGACGCGATCGTGCCGATGCCGGGCCCACCGCCCAGCGTGCAGAAGATCCCGGTCGTCGGCAGCTCCGGGTCCAGCGCCGACTCCATCCGGAGCGGCTGCGTCAGCACACCCATCGGCATCGGCGCCGCGAACCTCGCGAGCCGCTCGCGTTCGGCGGGCCCGAGGTCCTGGAGGTCCCCCCACACCCGCGTCTGCGACAGCGCGGGCGGCGGCACGCGCACCCCGTCGCCCTCGGTGCGCGCCCGCTCAAGCAGATACGCGCGTACGTCCTCGGTCACCAGGTCCATGGCGCTGTCCCCTTCGCCGGGCAGCCCCGCGTCGAGATAGACGAGCCGGGCGATCCGCTCCGGCCGGCGCGACGCGGCGCCGAGCGCCGGATGGATGCCGTAGCAGTGCCCGACCAGGACCACCTCCCGCTCCTCCACGTGGTCGACCAGCTGCATCAGATCCTCGATGTGCGAGTCCAGGTCCGTGGTGGGCAGGGCCAGATGGCGCCGGTCGCCCAGGCCCGTCAGCGTCGCCGGATGCACCTGGTGCCCGTCCGCGCGCAGCGCCGCCGCGACGTCCCGCCAGATCCAGCCCGCCGTGTACCCCCCTGACACCAGCACGAATGCCGTCATGATGCGTGCCCCTTCTCCTTCAATACGTGTGCGACGGCCGTACCGTAGGAACTCCCCCGGAGGGAGATTCAAGCGTGACCCCGCACCACGACCCGCACCATCCGGACGCCGCTCCGGGTGACATGGGCATCGGAGAACTCGCCGAGCGCGCCGGGACGAGCGTGAAGACCGTCCGTTTCTACGCGGACCGCGGCCTGCTGCCCCAGCGCCCCCGCACCGCCGGCGGCCACCGCCGTTTCGGGGACGAGGCGCTCCAACAGCTGCGCACGATCCGGGGGTTGCGCGCGCTGGACGTGCCGGTGCCCGACATCGAGCGTGCCGTGCGGAAGGAGAGCGCGCTGCGCGACGCCGTCGCCCGCCGGCTCACGGACATCCAGGGCGAACTCACCGCGCTGCGCTGGCGCGAGAGCGCGTTGCGACTCGTCGAGGAGTCCCGTTCCCCGGCGGAGCGCGCCGACCGGCTCGCCGTGCTCGCCGCCGCGCCGCTGCCGCCCGACACCACCGAACTCGCCCGGTTCTGGCGTCGCCGACTGCCGCTGCGCCGGCTGCCGCGCCCGCTCGCCACGGCCATCGTCGACGCCGCCGTCCGCACCCCGGCGCAGGACCCCGCCCCGGACCGGCTGCTCGCCTACGCCCGGCTGCACGCCCTCGCCCGCACCACGCCGGGGCCCGCACTGCCCGCTCGCGACGCGGGCTGCGACCCGGTCACCCTGTACGAAGGGCTGGGCGTGGCCTACGAGTTGGGCGCCGCCGCCGTGGCCGCGGGGCGCGCACCCGGGCCTGGGCCCGCGCTCGACGCGTTCGTCGCCGCGCACGCCGACGCCCAGGGCGGGCGTGACACCGACGACTTCAGGTCGCGGCTGCGCGTGCTCCTGGCCCGCACCACCGACCGGGCCGTGGACCACTACTGGCAGCTGGCCGCCGCCGTCGACCCGTCCGCGCCGCCCACGATGGGCGCGGCCCACGACTGGCTCTGCGCGGCGCTGCGAACCCGCCCCGGGGTGCCCGCGACCGGCTGATCCTGGCTCGGTACGAGCGGCCGAGCCCGGCCGGTCAAAGAGGCCGAAAATCACCCGTAGCCGGACCAGTTGGGGTGCTGCTTCGGGGCGCGCACCCTGCCGGATTGCGGTTACGGTGCTGGGGTGATCAACGCGCAAGGCACATACGAGGCACACTCCACCGAGCCGGGGACGGCGCTGCTGCTGGCGGCCGCGCCCGCGGGCAAGGGGTGCCTCATCGACGCGGCCGCAGTCCTGCCGACGCTCGCGGCGGTCCCGCCGAGCGCGCTCACCGGCACGGCCGCGGCCACCGTCGTCGAACTCGCCGACCCGCTCGACCCGCAGACCGTCCTCACCCGTATCCGCACGGCCGCGGCGCTGCCAGGACCGCTCCACCTGTACGTCACCGGCCAGCTCCACCTCGACCACCGCCAGCGCCTGCTCCACTTCGCGCTGGCCCGCACCACCCCCGCCACGCTGCGCTACACCGCTCTGCCCTGGCACTGGCTCACCGGTGAACTCGCCCTGCGGCGCCCGCACACCACCACCGTCGTCCTCGACCTGGTCACCGACGCGGCCGCCTGGGAGCACGTCGGCACGGGCGGCCTCGGCCTCGGCCACGGGGTACGCCTCTACGGCCGTGTGACCCCGCCGCCGCCCCGGCGCACCGTCCTGACCCCCGCCTACCTCAAGGCCTACGCCGACATCTGGCGCAGCGGCGAGCGTCCCGCGCGGGCCCACCTGCACGAGACGGCGGCCGCGCGCTCGGGCCCGGCGAACGCGCTGTTCCTGGCACAGGACACGTCGTACCCGGCGATGCCGACAGCGCGGGGTGCCGCGGGGCCGGCGGGGCATACGGGGCCGGCGGGGCCGGCGGGGCCGGTGCGGGCGACGTCCGCCCAGGCTGGACCGACACAGGTGGCCCCTGCCGGGGTTGCGCCTGGGCAGGTCGCGGCTGGTGGGGTCGCCCCTGGGCGGGCTACGGCTGGTGGGGCTGTGCCCGGTCAGGTCGGGTCCGCTCACGCCATGCCTGGTCCGGTTGGGTCCGATCATGCCGCGCCTGGTCAGACTGGGTCCGCTCACGCCCTTCCGGGCCAGGCCGTGTCCGCGCACGCGGGGTCTGCCGGAGCCGCGCCCGCTCAGGTCCCGTACGCGCAGGTCACCCCGGCTCAAGCTGCCCCAGCACACGCCGCCCCGGCGCAGGTCGCCGCCGCCAAGGTCGCTCCAGCGCAGGTCACCCCGGCTCAAGCTGCCTCAGCACACGCCGCCCCGGCGCAGGCCGCCCCCGCTCAGGCCGCTCCAGCGCCGACCGCCGCCGATCCCGCCGCCGCCCAGGCCGCACCAGCCCGGACCCTCCCCGTCCAAGCAGCCCCGGCACCGGTCGTCGCGCCCCCGGCCGGGCCCGCCGCGACCGCCCCCGGCCCGGTAGCTCCCACCCAGGCGGCCCGTGCGCAGGCCCTGCCCGCCGAGGTGGATCCGGTGACGGCCGTGCCGGCGACGACCGCCGGAGCCTTCCGAGCCCCGGCCGCGCCGACCCGCCCGGCGCCCGCCTCCGTACCGGCGTCCCGGACTCCGGCCGGTGGGGCCGATCCGCATGTGGTGCTGCTTGCCGCGGCGCAGGCCGGGCGGCACGGGGAGGCCTCCGCGATCGCCGCGATGTGGGAGAGCGAGGCGTTGCGCGCGCACGGCGCCGGTTCGCCGCAGGCCATCCACTGGCTGGAGGTGCGGGCGGATCTGGCGCGGCTCGCCCAGGACCCGCCCCGCAGTTGCGAGTTGTGGACGGCGGTGGCCCAGGCCCGGCTCGCCCGCGGTGAGGCCCGTACCGACGAGGACGTGGAGGCCGCCGTCGACCGGGCCCACCATCAGTGGGAGCAGGTCGGCGACCCGGTCCGCGCCCACGCCCAGGCCGACGCTCTCACCGCCCTGCGCCGTCAGGTCCCGGGACGGCGCCCCGGGGCGCTGGAGGCGATCCGGCGCCGCCTCGACGCGCTCGGCGCGGCACCGGTCAACAAGCCTTCCTGACATACCCCTTGGAGCCCGCCGGACGCACGTCCAGGTCCCGAAGGACGATCGACAACCGCTCGCCCCACGCCCGGCACGCACGCGTGAAATCGGCGGCGCGGTACTCGATGACGAAGACCCGGTCGCCGTACGCCGACGCGTAGGCCCCGCACTCGTCGTAGCGGGCGCACTCCTCCGCCACGGCGAAATCGAGCCCCATGGCGGCGTGCTCGGGCAGCAGCTCGGCCGTGTTCTTCTGGCCGACGGCCAGCCCCGCGGCATGCGCGCGGTCGGCGATCAGCTTCGCGAAGGCGGCCGCGTCCGCGGGCTTCAGCAGACCGTCGGAACGCTCGTACGAGTCGAGGTTGTCGGGCTCGACGGCCTGGTAGCCGTCGTCCGCGCAGCCGTCGATCCACGGCCCGACGATCTTCGCGAGCCGGGCCCGCTTGCCCGCGGTGGAGAGGTCGAGGAGCGCCTCGTCCCAGTCCTCGTCGATCACCAGGTCGCCGTCCCCGTCGCGCAGCAGCAGGTCGGGGTGGTTCTTCCGCCACCAGCGCAGCGCGTCGGGCTGGGCCTGGAACGCGTTGACGTAGCAGACGTTGTAGAGCCCGCGGGCCGGCGCCGAGCTCCGGTCGCGGGAGACCGCGCGGACCCCGGAGGGCGGCCGGTAGGCGCCGCCGATCTGGTAGTCGAAGGCCATGTCCGCCGTGGGCCGCTCGACGCGCGGCCGCTCCTCCTGCGAGGAAGGGGCCGACGAACAGGCGGACAGCAGGGCGGCGGTGAGGACGAGGCACAGGGCGGACAGCCGACGGGAAACCGGGACGAAGATCACCACGGCACCCTATGTCCTCACGGGCGGGTCACAGAGCGGGGGAGTACGGCAGGAGCACGGCCCTTTGGGCGCAGGTGGCGGGCCTCACCCATAGCCCGCAGGGAAGATCGTTCGGCTGAAGCCCTGCGGAGCCCCCCGCCGAGAGGCGACCGCCATCCGTGCTCATCCTCAAGCCGTCCCGCCGCCGCCGTGGCCGCCCTGCCGCGGATTCTCAGCGGCCCCGGTGGGCGAGCGCCGCGACCGCCGCGTCGAAGGCCGAGTCGCGGTGCTTCGCGAACTCCTCATCGGTGAAGACCGGCGTACGCAGGTGCGGCGGGATGCCGGTGCCGTCGAAGGTCCGCCCCGAGCGGGTCAGGAACTCCTCGTTGGGGAGCCATACCTCCATCCCGTTGGGCAGCTTCCGGTCCAGCGTGTCCGAGAAGACGCCCTGGGTGGCCTCGCCGACACGGACCGTCCTGCCGGGCCGGTCCATGAGGGCCTGGGTGAACGTCTCACCCGCGCTCACCGTCGAGCCGCCCGTCAGCAGGGCGACCGGACCCGTGTAGCGCGGGACGCCGCGCGCCGGCTCCACCGTGATCGGCTGCGGGCGGGTGTACCGGGTCCGCTTGCGGTAGGCCACGTACGGGGAGTCCGTGAGCCGCTCGGCTATGTGCAGGCCGAGGGAGTCGTAACCGCCCCCGTTGATCCGCAGATCGATGATCAGCCCCTTGAGGGAGGCGGTGCGGTCCGCGGTGAGGACGGCGTCCAGCGCTTTGTCGAGCTCCGCGAGATGAGCCGCGTACGAGCGCTGCTGACCGGCGTAGCCCGCGAATCCCGAGATACGCAGATAGCCCTGTCCGCCGGGCAGGTCCGCATAGCCGATCCGGCCGCCCGCGAACTCCCGCAGTCCCTTGCCGCCGAGGTCGCGGCGCTCGACGTACTTTCTGACCTTGGTGTCCAGCTCCTCGCTGGGCATCGTGGTGCCCGGCCGGATCCGTGCGAAGTGGCGGTCGCCGTCGAGGACGGCCACATGCGCGTCGTAGAGCGGTGACACCATCTCGCTGAAGACGGTGAAGAGTTCGTCCCGTGTCGTCCCGGCGTGCACCCTCGGCCGGTAGGTGTCCCGCACGGAGTGCCAGTCGATGCCCTTGGCGGCGAAGAAGGGGTAGTTCTCCTCGAAGGAGTGCCAGAAGACGTCGAACGCCGCCACCGGGTCCGCGGGCAGCGGACGGTCGCACTCCGCGGGCAGGGCCCCGATCCGCCGCAGCTCCCGGTGGCCGGGCGAACCGGACACCTGGAGCGTCCCCCGCGCCCTGACGGTCAGCACCGTCCCCTCGTCGTTCGTGTACGTGCCCGGCGCCGTCCGGCGCGCGGTGTCGCCGGGCACGCAGCCGGCCTCCGACGTCTGGTACTCCTGGAGCCGCCCGTCCGTGATCGACAGGACCGTGCCGTAGCCGGTCACCCGCCAGACGCCCTCGACGGACGGCCGCCCGGCCGCCGCCGCGGGCGCCACCGCGCCGCCCGCGAGCGCCAGTGCCACGAGAGCCGCCGCCGTCCTGAAATTCTTCTGCCGCACCGTCATCTTCTCCCCGTACGTTCGTGCCGAGTCCGTCGCGTGCTGTTCGAGTAGATCGACGATCTCCGACCGGGCCGCCCGACACCATCGGGCCTCCCGGTCGATCGGCACGGGGGACAACCCCCGCTACAGTGCCGACATGACGCGCGCCCAGGAGACCAAACACCGCATCGTCACCACGTTCCAGCGCAAGGTCGCCAACCCGCTGTCGACCCGGCTGCCCGGCCAGGTGCTCGTCGAGACCACGGGCCGCACCTCGGGCCTGCCCCGGCGCACCCCGGTCGGCGGGCGGCGCGTCGGCGACTCGTTCTGGCTCGTCTCCGAGTTCGGCCTCGCCTCGCAGTACGTGCGCAACATCCAGGCCGATCCGACGGTCCGCGTCCGCCTCGGCGGCCGCTGGCACTCCGGCACCGCCCACCTGCTCCCCGACGACGACGCCCGCGCCCGCCTGAAGACCCTGCCGCGCTACAACAGCGCGGCCGTCCGCGCCTTCGGTACGCAACTCCTCACGATCCGGATCGACTTGACCACCTGAACCGGCCCGCCGCACAAGGGCGGCACCCGGCGCACCTCTTGTTGAAGCAATGAATCAGTGCTTCACTTCTTACGTGCCCTACCGACGGACCCCGGCCGTGCAGGCCCGCATCGACGCCCAGCGCACCGCCGTCCTCGACGCGGCCACCACCCTGCTCGCCGAGCAGGGCTACGCGGGCTGCTCCATGTCCGCCGTCGCCGCGCGCGCGGGCATCGCCACCGGCAGTGTGTACCGGCACTTCCCCAGCAAGGCCGAGCTGTCCGTCGAGCTGTTCCGGCGCGTCGTCACCCGCGAGGTGGCCGCCGTGCGGGAGGCCGCGGCCCGGCCCGCCGAGGCACCGGCCGAGCGGGTCGTCGCCGTCGTCGAGACGTTCGCGCGCCGCGCCCTGAAGTCGCCGCGCCTGGCGTACGCGCTGCTCGCCGAACCCGTCGACCCGGCGGTCGACACCGAGCGCCTCGTCTTCCGGCGCGCGTTCCGCGACGTGTTCGCCGAGCACATCGCCGACGGCGTACGGGCCGGACAACTGCCGCCTCAGGATGCTCAGTTGACGGCCTCCGCACTGGTCGGCGCGGGTGCCGAGGCGCTCATCGGCCCGCTGTCCGACCCGGACCGGGGGCCCGACGCCGTACCCGCCCTGCTCACCTTCACCCTGCGAGCCCTCGGAACCATGGGAGCCGTCGATGCCGACCACGCATGAAGTCACCAACCAGGTACCGCCGTTGACCGGGCACGATGTCGCCGCCGACCCCGCCCTCCTGGAGGGCCTGCGCCGCGAGGGCGCCGCCTGGGCCGAACCCGAAGTGCACGACCTCGGCACCCTCGCCGGATCGGAGAAGGTCCAGGAGTGGGGGAGGCTGGCGGAGCGGAACCACCCCGTCCTGCACACGCACGACCGCTACGGCCACCGCGTCGACGAGGTCGAGTTCCACCCGTACTGGCACGAGCTGATGACCGTCGCTGTCGAGCGCGGCCTGCACGCCGCGCCCTGGGCCGACGACCGGCCCGGCGCCCACGTCGCCCGCGCCGCCAAGATCTACGTCTGGGGACAGGCCGACCCCGGCCACCTCTGCCCCATCTCCATGACCTACGCGGCCGTGCCCGCCCTGCGCACCGCACCGCGACTGGCCGCCGTCTACGAGCCGTTGCTCACCTCCTGTGTCTACGACTTCGGGCTGCGCGAGCCCACCGGCAAGCGTGGTCTCATCGCCGGGATGTCCATGACCGAGAAGCAGGGCGGCTCCGACGTCCGCGCGGGCACCACCCGCGCCGTGCCGACGGGGGAGGAGGGGCAGTACGCGCTGACCGGGCACAAGTGGTTCACCTCCGCGCCCATGTCCGACGTCTTCCTCACCCTCGCCCAGGCGCCCGGCGGCCTCTCCTGCTTCCTGGTGCCACGCGTCCTGCCCGACGGCACCCGCAACGCGCTCCGCCTCCAGCGCCTCAAGGACAAGCTGGGCAACCGGTCGAACGCCTCCTCCGAGATCGAGTACGAGGGCGCGCTCGCCACCCTCGTCGGCGAGGAGGGCCGGGGCGTCGCCACCATCATCAAGATGGTCAACATGACGCGCCTCGACTGCGCCGTCAGCTCCGCCTCCGGTATGCGCCAGGGCCTCGTCCAGGCCGTGCACCACGCCACGCACCGCAGCGCCTTCGGGGCCCGGCTCGTCGAGCAGCCGCTGATGACCAACGTCCTCGCCGACCTGGCCGTCGAGGCGGAGGCCGCCACCGTCGCGGCCCTGCGCCTCGCGGGCGCCGTGGACCGCTCCGCCCGCGGCGACGACTCCGAGGACCTGCTGCGCCGCATCGGCCTCGCCGTCACCAAGTACTGGGTGTGCAAGCGGGCCCCCGCGCACGCCGCCGAGGCCCTCGAATGCCTCGGCGGCAACGGCTACGTCGAGGAGTCCGGCATGCCGCGCCTGTACCGCGAGGCGCCGCTGCCCTCGATCTGGGAGGGCTCAGGCAACGTGGCCGCGCTCGACGTGCTCCGCGCCATGGCCCGGCAGCCCGCGACCGTGGAGGCGTACTTCGAGGAGGTCGACCTGGCCGCCGGCGCCGACCGGCGGCTCGACGAGGCCACGACCCGGCTCCGCAAGGACCTCGCCGGTCTCGGCGCCGACCCCGACGCCCTCCAGTTCCGCGCCCGCGCCCTCGTCGAGTCGCTGGCGCTCGTCCTCCAGGGCTCCCTCCTCGTGCGGCACGGGGCCCCGGCCGTCGCCGACGCCTTCTGCGCCTCCCGGCTCGACCGGGACCGGGGCGTCGCCTTCGGCACCCTTCCGCTGGGCGTGGACACGTCAGCAATCCTCGATCGGGCGCGGACCCTGGCATGATCGGGGCATGGCAGAACGTGTGATCGCCGCGTGTGACGGCGCGTCGAAAGGAAACCCCGGACCCGCGGGATGGGCATGGGTCGTCGCCGACGGTGACGAGCGGCCCGTCCAGTGGGAGGCCGGCGCGCTGGGCACCGCGACGAACAACGTCGCCGAACTCACCGCCCTGGAAAGGCTGTTGAGCACTGTGGCCGCCGACGTGGCGCTGGAGGTCCGGATGGACTCCCAGTACGCGATGAAGGCGGTCACGACCTGGCTGCCCGGATGGAAGCGCAAGGGCTGGAAGACCGCCTCCGGCAAGCCCGTCGCCAACCAGGAGCTGGTCGCCCGGATCGACGCGCTGCTCGATGGGCGTGAGGTCGAGTTCAAGTACGTGCCCGCGCACCAGGTCGACGGCGACCCGCTCAACGACTTCGCCGACCGCGCCGCCAGCCAGGCCGCGGTCCAGCAGGAGGACGCGGGCAGCGCCCTCGGCTCGCCCGTGCCGCCGCCCTCGTCCCCGTCGTCCAAGGCGCCCAAGGCATCGGGCGGCTCGACCCGCGCGGGGAGCGCGAGGAAGCGCACGGCCGGCTCCACGCAGGGCTCCGCCGCCTCGTCGCGCACGCTCAAGGCGAAGTTCCCCGGCCGCTGCCGTTGCGGCCGCTCGTACGCGGCGGGCGAGGAGATCGCCAAGAACCCCGACGGCTGGGGCCACCCGGAGTGCCGCGCGTCGGCCTGAGCGAGCCGGGGCTCCGTCCGGTCACCGCGAGGGGCGCGGCGACCGGGCGGAGCCCCGTCGCATTCGCTAGTTGGAGACCCGCACGTAGTCCACGACCAGCTGCTGCGGGAACTGCGTGCTGCCGTCCGGGTCGCCCGGCCAGTACCCGCCGACCGCCAGGTTCAGGATGACGAAGAACGGCTTCTCGAACACCCACTGGTTGCCGCCGACGTCGGCGGGCGTGCGCGTCTGGTAGACGGTGCCGTCCACCGACCACTTGATGGAGTTCGGCGACCAGTCGACGGCGAAGGTGTGGAAGTCGTCCGCGAACGCCTGTCCGCCGGGCAGCGAGTAGCCGGCGCCGATGCCGCCCGAGCCGGAGTAGCCGGGGCCGTGGATCGTGCCGTGCACCGTCGAGGGCTCGAAGCCGACGTTCTCCATGATGTCGATCTCGCCCGAGTTGGGCCAGCCGACCGAGCCGATGTCGCTGCCGAGCATCCAGAACGCCGGCCAGATGCCCTGCCCGCGCGGGATCTTCATCCGCGCCTCGACGTGGCCGTGCGTCGTCGTGAACTTGCCCGACGTGTTCAGGCGCGCCGAGGTGTACTGGCAACTGCCGTACCAGCACTGGTAGTTGCCCGGGTTCTCCTTGCGGGCGGTGATCACCAGGTGGCCCTGGCCGTCGAGCGCCGCGTTCTTGTTGCCCGACGTGTAGTACTGCCGCTCGTGGTTGTTGACGTTGTCGCCGGTCTCGGTCTGCCACTTCGAACCGTCGACGGCCGAGCCCGCGGCTCCGTCGAAGTCGTCGGAGAAGGTGACCGCGGCGGCCGCGGCGCGGCTGTCGGCGTCGGCGGCGTGTGCCGTGGGCGCCAGGCCGGCGCCCAGACACAGGAGCGCGGCGGCGGCCAGGGGGAGCCGGTGACGAAGGGGTATGCGCATGGGGGATCACGTCACTTCGGGTAGGGGGATCGCGCCTGTCTCGGGCGCGCCAGAAAGTGAAGACAAGGGGGGTGCGCGTGGTGCGTTAACTTCAAGAGTTGATTTAAGAGACGGGCAGAAGCCCCGTCAAGGTATGCGTCCGTACCAAGTCGTCGAGCGGTTCAGAGAAGTCGCACCGGTGGACCCCGTACTAGGCTGTCCGCACAAGATCGAACCGGGGAGTGTTGGTGACCACGCTGCGCTGTGCCGTACTCGACGACTTTCAGGACGTCGCCCGTGACCGGGGCGACTGGGCGCGCCTCGCGGACCGGGTCGACGTCCGCTTCCTCCACCGCCACATCACGGCCCACGACGACCTCGTGGCGGAGATCGGGGAGTGCGAGATCGTCGTCGTGATGCGCGAACGCACCCCGTTCCCGGCCGAGTTGTTCGCGCGCCTGCCCAAGCTGCGGCTGCTGATCACCTCGGGCATGCGCAACGCCTCCATCGATCTGGACGCCGCCGCCGCGCACGGCGTCACCGTCTGTGGCACCCCGAGCGGCTCCGAGCCGCCCGTGGAGCTGACCTGGGCCCTGCTCCTCGGCCTCGCCCGCGGTGTCGTCACCGAGAACGGCAACCTGCGCTCCGGCGGCCCCTGGCAGTCCACCCTCGGCGCCGACCTGCACGGCCGCCGCCTCGGCCTGCTCGGACTCGGCAAGATCGGCACCCGGGTCGCCCGCGTCGGCGCCGCCTTCGGCATGGACGTCGCCGCCTGGAGCCAGAACCTCACCGCGGAGCGCGCCGCCGAGGCCGGGGCCACCCTCGCCGCCTCCAAGGAGGAACTCCTCGGGACCAGCGACTTCGTCTCCGTCCACCTGGTGCTGAGCGAGCGGACCCGCGGCCTGGTCGGCGCCGACGAACTGCGGCGGATGCGCCGCACCGCCTATCTCGTCAACACCTCGCGCGCCGCGATCGTCGACCAACAAGCGCTGCTGCGTGCGCTGCGCGAGGGCTGGATCGCCGGGGCCGGCAGCGACGTCTTCGAGACCGAGCCGCTGCCCCTCGACGACCCGCTGCGCACGGCGCCGAACTTCCTCGGCCTGCCCCACCTCGGCTACGTCACCCGCCGCAACTACGACGGCTACTTCCAGGGCGCGGTCGAGGACATCGAGGCATACCTGGCAGGGACCCCGGTCCGTACCCTCGGCTGAACCACGGACCGCAGGCCCTACGCCCGCACGAACGCCCGCAACTCATCGGCCAGCTGCGGGTGTTCGTCCAGCACGGCAGGCGTGGCGAACTCGTGGTCCGCGTAGTCGAACCCGGGCGTGACGACCTCCGCCACCAGACCGTGGCGCGCGTCGCCGGTCAGCCGCGACGCCTTCCACCACCCCCCGGGCACCAGCAGGAACCGCTCGGCGTCCGCGCCCAGCGTGGTCCGCGAAAGTGTCCCCGCGGGGTCGACCGTGACGTACTCCAGCGGGCCGCCGTCGATGAGGAAGTGCAGGATGTCGCTGCGATTGCGGTGCAGCAGGCCGCTCGGCTGCGCGGCGTCGAGCAGGTAGTAGATCGACGTCGCCGAGGGGCGCGGGCCGTGGGCGGTCGCCATCCCCCGCGGCCCGCTGTAGATCCGCCGGAAGTATCCGCCCTCGCCGTGCCGTTCGAGCCCCAGTTCCCTCTGCCAGTCACGCACCTGGGCTCCCTCCGGCCGCTCCGCGGTTCCTCCGCGCACCCGTCACCGCACGGGCGTTCCCGTCACCCTACGGGCGCCCGGCGCTCTCGGCGCTGCGGCGCGCGCCGCCGCATGATCGCCGCCACCGTCCGCGCACGGGCCCGTACCAGGCGTGAACTGCCAACGCCCTGATCAGCGAGGAGAGTTGACATGGCAGACTGCCACCAAGGTCATCCGACCCGTCCCGCCCCTCGCGACGATGGAGCCCGCCCATGACGGCACCCGCCCCCCGGCCCCGGATCGACACCAGCCAGGCGCACCCCGCACGGGTCTACGACTGGCTGCTCGGCGGCAAGGACAACTACCCCGTCGACGAGGCCGTCGGCGCGCAGCTGCCGCCCGAGGCGCGCGACGCGGCGCGGCAGAACCGGGAGTTCATGCACCGGGCGTCCGCCTGGCTCGCGGGCCAGGGCGTCGACCAGTTCCTGGACGTCGGCACCGGCATCCCCACCGCGCCGAACCTGCACCAGATCGTGCAGCGTGTCGTCCCCGCCGCGAAGGTCGTCTACACCGACAACGACCCCATCGTCCTGCGGCACGCGGAGGCCCTCCTCGTCAGCACCCCCGAGGGTGCGACGGACTACATCCAGGCCGATGTCCGCGACCCGAAGGCGATCCTCGAACACGCCCGCACGATCCTCGACTTCGACCGCCCGATCGCGCTGTCGCTGATCGCGCTCATGCACTTCATCTCGGACGAGCAGGACCCGTACGCGATCGTGTCGACGCTGGTCTCCGCGCTGCCCTCCGGCAGCCACCTCGTCCTGTCGCACGCCTCGTCCGACATCTTCCCCGAGCTGTCGGACCAGGTGACCGCCGAGTACGCGAAGGGCGGCATCAAGCTGGGCTTCCGTACCCGCGACGGCGTGGCCCGGTTCTTGGAGGGCCTGGAGCCGGTGGCGCCGGGCCTGGTCACGGCGACGGAGTGGTACCAGGAAGGGCAAGCGCCCGAACCCGAGGCCAGCGGGATCTACGCCGTAGTGGCCCGCAAGCCCTGAGAGCCTGTCTTTGAACCGGGCCGGGGGCGATCCGAACGGAGCGGTGTGGCGACGCATGGTTGCCACACCGCTCCGTCGTTCCCGCTCCACCCCGGCAGATGGACAAGATCAGGGGAAGTCGGCAGTGGACAAGATCAGGGGAAGTCGGCAGAAATGCGCGCACATTACCAATCGGTATGCATCGACTTGATAGGCGATAAACAGTAGAACTCGTTCCTATTCCGTCGAGAGTGAGGAACACAGAATGACCGACTCGACCCGCCCTGAAGTGGCCCGCAACGGTGTCTCCCGTCGTGGCTTCCTCGCAGGAACAGGTTCTCTTCTCGGGGCCGTGGCCCTGTCCGGGCACGCCGTCGCCGCGGAGCGCGGCGCCACCTCGGCCGTCGCCGACGGCGCACGCATCCCGGCCCTGGTCATCGGCACCGGATACGGCGGCTCTGTCGCCGCGCTCCGGCTCGCGGAGGCCGGTGTGGACGTGCAGATGGTGGAGATGGGCATGGCCTGGGACACCCCGGGGGCGGACGGCAAGATCTTCGCCAACACCACCAGCCCCGACAACAGATCCTTCTGGCTCAGAACGCGCACGAAGCAACCCCTGAGCAACTTCCTGGGGTTCCCGATCGACAAGGACATCCCGCGCTACACGGGCATCCTCGACGCCGAGGACTTCGCCGGCATCACCGTCTACCAGGGCCGGGGCGTCGGCGGCGGCTCACTCGTCAACGGTGGCATGGCCGTCACGCCGAAGCGGGAGAACTTCGCCGCCATCCTGCCCTCCGTCGACGCGAACGAGATGTACGGCACGTACTACCCGCGGGCCAACGCCGGCCTGGGGGTCGCCACCATCGACCCGAACTGGTTCGAGAGCGCGGAGTGTTACCAGTACGCGCGCGTCGGCCGCAAGCAAGCCCAGCGCTCGGGCTTCCCCTTCGTCTTCGTCCCGGACGTCTACGACTGGGAGTACATGAAGCAGGAGCAGGCGGGCACGGCCCCCAGGTCCGCGCTGGCCGGCGAGATCCTGTACGGCAACAACCACGGCAAGAAGTCGTTGCAGAAGACCTACCTCCCGCGGGCCAGGGCCACCGGCCGGGTCACCATCTCACCGCTGCACAAAGTGACGTCGGTGAGCCCGGCCCCCGGCGGCGGCTACACCGTGCGGATCGACCAGCTCGACACCACGGGCGCCACCACTGCCACCAAGGAGGTCACCGCGGAGCGCGTGTTCTTCGCC
The DNA here is from genome assembly GCF_055571235.1 of Streptomyces sp. NPDC030991. Taxonomy (NCBI): domain Bacteria; kingdom Bacillati; phylum Actinomycetota; class Actinomycetes; order Kitasatosporales; family Streptomycetaceae; genus Streptomyces; species Streptomyces sp. NPDC030991. The sequence continues at coordinate 202,480 of NZ_JBVIFR010000001.1, read as the reverse complement.
GCGGGGAGCGTCGGCACGAGCAAGCTCCTCACCAAGCTCAAGGCGACCGGCGCGCTGCCCGCGCTCAACGGTGAGATCGGCAAGGGCTGGGGCGACAACGGCAACGTCATGTGCGGACGTGCCAACCATCTGTGGGACCCGACCGGTGCGCTCCAGTCGGCGATCCCCACCGGCGGCATCGACAACTGGGCCGCGGGCGGCGCGTTCGCCGAGGTGGCGCCGCTGCCGACCGGCATCGAGACGTTCGCGTCGTTCTACCTGTCCATCACGAAGAACCCGAACCGCGCGCAGTTCACGTACAACCCGGCGTCGGGCGGGGTCGACCTCGACTGGCAGACCGCGTGGAAGCAGCCGGGGATCAACGCGGCCAAGACCATCTTCGACAAGATCAACTCGAAGGAGGGCACGATCTACCGCACCGACCTGTTCGGCACGTACAAGATCTGGGGCGACCACCTCACCTACCACCCGCTGGGCGGCGCCGTGCTGGGCAGGGCGACCGACAACTACGGGCGCCTGCACGGCTATTCCGGCCTCTACGTCATCGACGGCTCGCTGATCCCGGGCAACACCAGCGTCAACCCGTTCGTGACGATCACAGCGCTCGCCGAGCGCAACATCGACCGTATCGTCGCCACCGACCTGTGACGGCCGGGCCCTGCCCGGGTCGCGGCCGCCGCCGGGCGGTTCACGGCCCGGGCAGGGCGCACACCGTGTCGAGCCCGAGCACGTGGTTGAGCCGGCCGAAGGCCAGCCACGAGCCGATGGCCATGCTGAGCTCCACGATCTCGGCCTGACTGTAGTGGGCGGTCATCCGCTCCCAGAACGCGTCGTCGAGCCCGTGGTGGTCGACGGTGTAACGCTCCGCGTACTCGGCCGCCAGCCGGGTCCGCTCGTCGAACGCGGCGGTGGCACGCCAGTCGGCCACCGCGTCGGCGAACGACTCCTCGACCTTCTCGCCGTCCCGCTCGGTACGCCAGTCCAGGCAGAACAGACAGCCGTTGATCTGCGCGACACGCAGCCGTGCCGCCTCGAACTCCCGTAGCCCCAAGGACGAACGGTCGTACACCGCCATGGAGAACTGGGCCGCCACCGGTCCGATGCCGGGCACCATCTCGCCCCACACGTAGGGGATCGGCTCCTCGCCGTCGGGTACGTCGATCCGCATGACTGTCATGGCTGCTTCCTTCCGAGTCGGCCGGCGGCGGGGAGCACGGGCACGTCGAGCGCGTCGTACAGTCCGGGCGGCGCGGCCAGCAGCCAGTCGATCGCGCCGACGAGCCGGCCGACCGCGGTCGCGTTGCCGCCCGCCGCGTGGTTGCCGCCCTCGTCGGTGGCCTGGACGGTGACCTCGATGCGCGGCCGGCCCTCCACGATCACGCGGTGCGCGCCGGCCCCGCCGCCGGGCGGCACCGGCCAGTCGGGCGCGCACGACGGATGGATCCGCGTCACGTGCTCGACGACGATGCGGGCCTCGCCGTCGACGATGCCGCGCACCTCGAAGCGGACGGCGCCCTGGGTGCCCGCCGCGAAGTCGCCCATGGCCGCCGTCGTCACCGCGCTCTCCAGGGGGCGGCGCTCCAACGACTCGCGGATCTCGTCGAGTTCGACGCCGAGCGCCCTTGCCATCAGCCGCAGCTGCCCGCCCCACACCATCGTGGGGACGGACTCGGCGAGCATCAGCGGCTCGTACTCCATGGGGTGCCCCATGCCGACGAGATGGCGGACCGAGTCCTCCTGGTCGTACGTCGAGTAGTCGAAGATCTCCTGGCAGCGCAGGACGTCGACGCGGGTGCCGAGGCCGCTGACGAGGAGGGGCAGGACGTCGTTGGCCCAGCCGGGGTCGACGCCGGACACGAACAGCGAGCCGCCGCCCGCGTCGATCGCCGCGCGCACCGGATCGGTGAAGTCCGGGGGCGCGCTGCGCGGATCGTAGAGCGGGTACAGGGCCGGGCTGACGACGACGGCGCCGGCGCGCAGGGCGCGGCAGATGTCGGCGAGGGCCTCGTCGGGGCGCAGTTCACCGGAGGCGGCGTAGAAGAGGGCGCCGGGCCGGGCCGCGAGCACCGCGTCGACATCGGTCGTCGCGGTGACACCGAGGGCGTGGTCGAGCCCGGCCAGGTCGCCCGCGTCGCGGCCGTCCTTGGCGGGGTCGTGCACGAGCACGCCGCAGAGTTCGAGCCCGGGGTGGGCGTCGACGGCCCGGATCGCCGCGCGGCCCACGTTCCCTGTGCCCCAGACCACCGTGGAAGTCATGCGCCGGAGAGTAACCTGACGTGCCGTCAGTTCATAGACTTACCGGGCCAGTTGGTCGCGGGCCGCGGTCAGGGCCTGCTCGGCGTAGCCCCGGCCGAAGAGGACCGTGTGCACCAGCAGCGGGAACAGCTGATGCAGCGGGACGCGGTCCTGCCAGCCGGACGCGAGGGGCGCCGTCTCCTGGTAGCCGTCGAGGATCCGGTCGAGATGCGGGGCGTCGAACAGGTGCAGCATCGCCAGGTCGCTCTCGCGGTGGCCGCCGTGCGCGGCCGGGTCGATCAGCCACGCGCCGCCGTCCGGGCCCCACAGCACGTTGCCGTTCCACAGGTCGCCGTGGAGCCGGGCGGGCGGCTCCGCGGGGCCCGCGAGCCCCGGCAGCAGATCGAGGACCTCCTCGACGGTCGCGGCCTCGGCGGCGCGCAGAGTGCCCGCGTCCACCGCGAGCCGGACATACGGGAGCACGCGGTGCTCGGCGTACCACCGCGGCCAGTCCTGGCCGGGGACGTTGCGCATCGGGGCGAGACCGATGAACGCGTCCGTCGGGCCGCCGGGCGGGGCCGCGCCGAAGGCGGAGGCGCCCGCGGCGTGCAGCCGTGCCAGGTCCGCGCCGAACCGCCTCGCGCCCCGCACGGTCGCGCTCCCACCGGCCACGCGGTCGGTCACCAGCCACTCCTCGTCGTGCCCGTACACCTCGGGGACGGCGACGGTGCCCGAGGCCGCCAGCCACCGCAGGCCCGCCGCCTCCGCCCGCACCGCACCGGGCCGGTCGGCGTGCTTGGCCATGACCACCCGCCCGTCGTCGAGGAAGACCTCCGTCAGCTCGGCGGAGAGGCGGCGCTCCTCGACGGCCCGGCGTCCGGTGTGGTGTGCGGCGGCGGCAGCGGGATGGGACATGTGCCTCAGCGTACGACCGCGGTCCGGGCCACGCCGGTGCCGTTGCCGTTGCCCCGGCGGGCTGGGCGCCCGGGCCCCGGCGTGGACGTGGCGGCGGCGTGCCCGGGCAGGGCGGGTATCGGTGCGGGCGGGCTGGGCTGGGCTGGCCGGGTCCGGGGCGGATGCTGGCGCGCACGGCCGGGTCCGTCGGGCTCAGGTTGGGTGTCGGTGCGGGCGGGGTGGGTCGGCTGGACCTGGGGCGGGTGCCGGTGCGCGTGGGCGGGGTGGGTCGGTCGGGCTCGGGTTGGGGGTCGGTGCGCGTGGGCTGAGCCGATCGGGCTCGGGGCGGGTGCCGGCGCGCACGGCTGGGCCGATCGGCCCCGGGTTCAGTGGCTCGCGTCGGCGGTGGTCGTCGAGGCGCCGTTGGTGCTCGTGTTCGCCGGGTTTTTCCGCAGCGGCGCCTGGGGCCCCCGGGAGATGTCGGCCGGGGGTCCGTCGGACGCCGGCGCGCCGGGGTCGGGGACCGCCGGGGTCTTTCGCCTGCGGCGGCCGAGTGCGGCGATGACGCTCGTGAGCACTCCCGCCAGCAGCCCCCAGAACGCGGAGCCGATGCCGAGCAGCGTCATGCCGGACGCGGTCGCGAGGAACGTGACGGCCGCCGCCTCCCGGGAGGCCGGATCGCTCAGGGCCGAGGCCAGCGACGCCTCGATCGTGGCGAGCAGCCCGACGCCTGCGACGGCCAGCACCAGCGCGTGCGGCATCGCGACCAGCAGCGAGGCGACGGTGGCACCGAGCAGCCCCACGCACAGATAGAAGACGCCCGCCCACACAGCGGCGAGGAAGCGCCGCTCGCGGTCCGGGTGGGCCTCCTCGCCGGTGCAGATCGCGGCGGTGATCGCGGCCAGGTTGATGCCGAAAGAGCCGAACGGGGCGAGTACCGCCTGCACCGCGCCGGTCCAGGTCAGCAGCGGCGAGACGGGCACCTGGTACCCGGAGCCGCGCAGCACGGCGACGCCCGGCAGGTTCTGCGAGGCCATGGTGACCACGAAGAGCGGCACGCCGACGCTGACGAGCACCTTCCAGTCGAACTCCGGCGCCGTGAACACCGGTTGAGCCAGGGAGAGCCGGACCTTCTCCAGGTGCCAGCCACCGGTCAGGGCGGAGGCGACGATCCCACCGCCCAGGGCGAGCAGGACCGCGTACCGCGGAAGGAACCTGCGCCCCAGCAGATAGAGCACGAACATCGGGAAGGCGACGCCGAAACTGCCGTCCATCTCGGCGAACAGCCCCGTGCCGAACTGGAGCAGGACCCCGGCGAGGAGCGCCGCTGCCAGCGGTACCGGGACGCGGTCCATGACGCGGGCGAACCAGCCGGTGACCCCGCTCAGCAGGATCAGTACGGCGCTGAGGACGAACGCCCCGACGGCCTTGCCCATCGAGACCCCGCTGAGCCCCGTGGCCAGCAGCGCCGCCCCGGGCGTGGACCAGGCGGTGACCACCGGCGCCCGGAACCGCAACGAGAGCCCCGCGGACGTCACGGCGAGCCCGATGCCCAGGGCGAGCATCCACGACGAGATCTCCCGCGCGTCCGCGCCCGCGGCCCGGGCGGCGGTGAAGACCAGGGCGGCCGAGCTCGTCACGCCGACGGTGACGGCGATGAGCCCCGCCGCCACGGCGGAGGGCGGGGCGAGGGCGCGTATGCGGGCGAGGAGGGACATGCGGGCATCACTTCCGGGGGCGCGGCATGGAGCGAGGTGTTCCATAAACGGAACGTTCTGTATATGGAACACTAAGGAGGCGGACGGTGAACCGTCAACAAAGTGCCGGGCGGGAGACAGGAGCGGCGGCGATGGGCCTCAACGACGAGGTGGGGCGCAGACTCAGAGGGCTGCGCCGGGAACGCGGCCTGTCCCTGTCGGAACTCGCCCGCCGCTCGGGCGTCGGCAAAGCCACCCTCTCCGAGCTGGAGGTCGGGCGGCGCAACCCGACGTTGGAGACCCTGTACGCGCTGACCACCGCGCTCGGCAGCCCGCTGAGCGCGGTACTGGACGATCCGCCGGCCGGTGTGCGTGACGGCGCGGGCGGGGTCTCCGGCAGCGCCGTCACCGCGGTACTCCTGGAGCGGTACGAGGACGACGCCGCCGCCACGGACGTCTTCCGCGTCACCATCGCCGACGGCGCCACCCAGGAGTCGGCCGCGCATGTCCCGCACACCACGGAGAGCCTCATGGTGCTCTCCGGCACCGCGGTCGTCGGCCTGCCCGGCGCACCGCAGACCGTCGGCCCCGGCGGCCACGCCCACTGGCACGCCGACGCCCCGCACCACTACGCCGCGCCGCACGGCGAGGTCCACGGAATCCTCTTCGTGCGGTATCCGAGGAGCGGCGCCTAGGAACGCGGTCCGGGGCCCCGCTGCCGCCCTCCCCGCGAGGGTGTCGCCGTCGACGGTCACGGTGAACCCCAGATTCAGCCGCAGCGGCTTGGTGACGGCCTGCTTCCAGCCGAGCCGGTCGCCGGACAACTCTCAACCCGTAGGCGTACCGGCGTACGTTCGGCGGAGAGCACGCCCGGCCCGCCGGTTCAGGCGGCGGTAACTCCGAGGTGCCCTCGCGCACGTACGGATGCCCGAGTCCGGCCTGATCCCGACGATGCCGGCACGTCGAGCGCGGAGAGCGTCGGCCTGCCGCGCGTGACCGTCACCGACCGGCGGGCCGCGCGGCGAGCCAGGCGTCGTACCACGCCACTGTGGCGTCCAGCGCATCGGCCAGTGGCGTGGGGCGGACGCCGAAGTGCCGTTCGAAGGCGGCCGACGCCATGATCTGTGCCTCGGTGTGCTGGTAGAACATCTCGGCGTACGCGGCCATGAACTCCTCGTCGAACGGGCCGAACGGCCGCGGCTCGGGCACGGGCGTCAGCCGCATCGGCCGCCCTGTGCGGGCCTCCACCATCGCGAGGACGTCGCGGGTGGTCAGGGCCGCGGCGGTCGCCAGGTGCCAGACACGGCCGTCACCGTCGGGGCGCTCGCCGAGCGTGGCGAGCCCGGCCGCGACGTCCCCTATATAGGTGTAGCTGTGCGGCTGGTCGATGTCACCGAAGGCCGGTACTTCGCCGCCGGTCAGCGCGGCCGGGAAGACGGCGCCTCCCAGCGTCGAGTTCAGGACACCCGGCCCGAAGAAGTCGGCGGACCGGGCGAGTACCACGCGGGCGCGCCCCGCACGGTGTGCCGCCAGATACTTCTCGTCGAGGTCGGCCCGCATCCGTCCCTTCTGCGACGTGGCGTGCCAGGGAGAGTCCTCCGTCATCACCGCCCCGCCGGTCTCCCCGTACGGGTACAGCGTGTCGAGCACGACGAGACGCGCCCCGCTCTCCTCCACCGCGGCCAGCACCGCCTCCTGGATGCCCGGCATCACCGCGACCTGGAGGTGGTAGGCGACGTTGACGCAGTGGTACACGACGGCGGCGCCTGCGACGGCGGCGCGCGCGCCCTGCGCGGTACCCACATCGGCGGCGAGTCGCTCGATCCCGGGGAGGGCGGCTCCTTCGCCCTTGCGGTCGACCAGACGTACGGGATGGCCGCGGCGCACAAGCTCCTCGGCGAGGGCGGTCCCGGCGGGGCCGGAGCCGAGGACGGCGTGCGGGGGCTGGGTGCTGGTCATGAGGGGTCCCTTCGAGAGCCGCTCGGCGGCATTGGCGTTACTGCTCATCGCGTCTGTTAGAGACTCTAACGCTTGCGTATGGCTATCGCAAGAAGGGGTGGGGGGAGGTCTCGTACGTCAGGAGGTGAGGCGCGGAGGTCTCATGCGTCGCGGGGGACGGGCGCGCGTCGGCCCGACCAGGCGTACAGCACCAGCGAGCAGACGGCGGCGCAGGCGCACCAGGTCGAGAGGAACTCCCACCGCCACAGCGCCGTACAGACGGCGGCGGCGACCGCGACCAGCACGCCGAGCAGGAGCAGCCCCGCGTCGCCGGAGAGCAGCAGGGCGCCGATCGTCGCCGCCAGATAGCCGGCGACCAGCCACCCGCCGTGCGGCAGTCCGATCTCGTAGGCCATGGTGTGGCCCCGGATCGTGGCCGTGACGTTCTTCGTGGCCAGTACGTACGCGAGAGCGGCGGAGGTCACCACGCCGCACGCGAGGGGCACCGCCAGACGGCGGCGGGCCCGGGGCGGCGCCGCGCACAGCACGCCCGCCGGGACCCAGAGCGGCAGCAGCGGCAGTGCGATCACCGCCCAGACGACGACGGCGGGCCCGCGCCCACCGCCGTCGTTCCAGATCACCGCCTCGATGATCTGGTGGGCGCCGAGGAGCAGCGGAAGCGCCGCGAGCGGCAGCGCGCGGGGCCGGGTACGGGCCGCCCGCACCACACAGGCGACCCCCACCGCGGCGACCGCGCTGCCCGCCACGAGATCGGCCGTCGCGCTCCAGCACATGCGGGCAACGCTACGTTCCCCCAGCTCATGCGGCGCGTCGACAGCGGACCACGAGCGGTCAGGGCCGGGCCTCGTAGCGGGCGCCCGGGTCCGGCTCGATGTTCTGGTTGTGGCGGAAGACGTTCTCCGGGTCCAGGGCCGCCTTGACGCGGGCGAGCCGCGGGTAGTTGCCGCGGTAGCTCGCCCGTACGCGCTCCTGCCCCTCGTCCATCATCATGTTGACGTAGGCGCCGCCCGCCGAGAACGGATGCAGGGCCTCGAAGTAGTCGACCGTCCAGCGTTTGACGAGCTCGGCGTTGGCCGGGTCGGGGTCGACGCCCGCGTAGACGCTCGCCCACCGCGAGTCCCGGTAATGGAACGCGGTGTCGCTCGCGCCGCGGTCGTGCGCGGCGCCGTCGATCGGATAGAGGTGCATCGTGGACTGCATGCTGGGCGCCTGCGGCCCGAACTTGGCGTGCAGCGCCACGGCCTCGTCGGGGATGTCCCGCACGAAGTCGGCCCGCCAGTACCACTGGTCGCCCGGCGGGTAGAGGCCGTCGAACATGGACTGGAGAACCGGGTGCGGCATCGGCGCGACCGCGTGCAGGAGAGGCGCCGGGAGCCGGTCGAGGAGCGGGGCCATCGCCCGGCCGGCCGCCTCGGGGTCGTCGGTCGTGTGGCACCACACGACGGCGCACACCTTGCGCAGGTGCAGCTCCTCGGGGAAGGGCGGCGCCGGCGGCACGGTCGCGAACATGAAGAAGCCGTTGACGTCACGCGGAGCGGAGGGGAGGAACTCCCGGTAGGCGGCGAGGACCTCGGCGCTCTGTTCGGCGGCCCAGAACGTGGGGCCCGCCACGACCGTGCCCACCTCGTGCAGCCGGAACGTGAACTCGGTGACGACGCCGAAGTTGCCGCCGCCGCCCCGCAGCGCCCAGTACAGGTCCGTGTTCTCGTCGGCGTCCGCGCGCACACGGGTGCCGTCGGCGAGGACGACCTCCGCGGCCAGGATGTTGTCGACCGTCAGGCCGCACCGCCGGGTGAGGTGGCCGAGCCCACCGCCGAGCGCGAGGCCGCCGACCCCGGTCGTGGAGATGATGCCGCTGGGGGTGGCGAGCCCGTGCTCGTTCGTGGCCGCGTCGACCTGCCCCCAGGTGGCGCCCCCGCCGACGCGCACGGTGCGGGCCGCGGCGTCCACCTCGACGGAGTCCATCGGCGCCAGGTCCGCGACGACGCCGCCGTCGCAGGTGCCGAGGCCCGCCCCGTGGTGGCCGCCACCCCGTACGGCGAGCGGCAGCTCGTGGCGCCGCGCGAAGGCGATGACGCGCGCGACGTCATCGGCGTCGGCGCAGCGCGCCACGAGCGCGGGGCGCCGGTCGATCATTGCGTTGTAGACGGCGCGTGCCGCGTCGTACCCCGGATCCTGCGGTCCGGTCAACTCGCCGTGGAAATCGGCGAGTTCACGGCGCGCTGCCTGTGCGGGCGTGATGGTCATGCGGTCCCCCGAGAGCGATGGATGTGGTCCGACCGTTCTACGGCCGCCGGGCGCTCCCGGCATGCGTGCCGGACACCTACCTCTGGCCGGCGGCCTACCTACGTTTCGTCGTCACCCAGCAGCCCGAGCTCCCTGGCCCGCGCGGCGGCCAGCCGCCGGGTGGGCGCGTCGAGCTTCTCCAGGACCGCCCGGACGTGGTTGTCGACCGTGCGGACGGAGACGACGAGCCGGTCCGCGATCTCCGGGTTGGTCAGCCCCGCCACCAGCAGTCGCACCACCTGGAGTTGACGGGCCGTCAGCCCCGCCGGGTTGCGCCGGGTCGTCGCGTGCGGGCCGCGCGGTACGCGCCGCACCCCCAGCGCGCGCAGCTCGGCCCGGACCAGCCGGGCCAGCGGCACCGCGCCCAGGCCGTCCAGGGCCCCCAGCGCGCTCAGCTTGTCCGCCGGATCCGGGCTCTCCGCGAGGGCCGCCGCGTGCTCGTACGGGCAGCCCGCCTCCTGCCAGAGCCGGGCCGCCTTGTCCCACCGGCCCGCCGCCTGCAACGCGTAGGGATGACCCGAGCGGTCCGGCGGCACGGACCGGCCCGCCTTGGCCAGCCAGTAGCCGAGCTCGGCCGCGTACGGCGAAGCGGCCAGCTCTTTGGCCCGCGCGTACACCGGCTCGACCGCCGCGACGACGCCGGCCGGATCACCGCGGAGCCAGGCGGCCTCCGCCCGCGCCGCCGCCACGGGCCCGGTGCGCTGCAGCTCGCGGGTGTCGAGGGCGATCCCCCACGCCCGGTCGAGGAGCTCGCCGCCGCCCGGGGCGCCGCGCCGGATCCGTACCCGCGCGAGGACGGTGAGGGCGGGGCAGCGGGCGGGCGGAAACACGTCGGTGCCGAGCAGCGCGAACCGCTCGGCGGCCGCCCAGTCGCCCTCGGCGAACCGGTGCAGCGCCCGCTCGACCTGGAGGTAGGTGAGGAAGCCGAGGTGCTCGGCGCGGTCGGCGAGCTCGATGGCGGGCGTGAGGAAGCGGTCCGCCTCGGCGAGGCGCAGGTCGTCGAGGAGGAACCAGACGATGTTGGCGTTCGCGCGGCAGGCGTGCTCCACCTCGCCCGCGGCCAGCGCCACCCGCAGACTCTCCTCCAACTGCCGCTGCCCCGACGGGTCCCCGGAGCGCCAGCGGGCGCTGCCGACGTTGTTGAGCGCGTGCGCGAGGATCGCCGTGTCGCCCACCGCGCGGGCCAGCGCCATGGCCCGCTCGCCGTACTCGACGGCCTGCGCGTACTCGTCGGAGAGCATGCGCAGTTGGGCCGTGTTGCTCAGGGCGAGGGCCAGCAGGCGGTCGTCGCCGGCCTGTTCGAGGACGCTGAGCGCCTCGCGGGCGGCCTCCTGCGCCGCGTCCGCGTCCCCGGCCCACCAGTGGATGCGCGACAGCCAGCGCAGATCCGCCCCCAGCGCCCGCAGATCACCCAGCTCCCGGCGCAGTCGTACGGCGTCGCCCTGGGCGGCGACAGCGGCCACCGAGTCCCCGATGGTGTAGCTCTCGACCGCGAACTGCTCCAGCAGATCGGCCCGTTCGGCGGGGCCGAACCGGTGCCGGTGCCGCAGTACGAGCCGCAGCTGCGCGGCGGCCTCCCGGTGCGCACCCGCCCGCGCGGCGTCCCGGGCGGCCCCCGGGCCGAACCGCGTCAGGGCGCCGGTCTCCCCGGCGGCGGCCGCGTGGTGCACGATCCGCGACCGGTCGGCGCCGGGGGTGGCCACCAGCGCGGCGAGCACGGCCCGGTCGAGCGCGATCCGCCGCGCCGCGGGCAGCGAGTCGACCACCGCACGGCGGATGATCTCGTGCCGGAACGCCACCCGGTCCACCGCCACCACCAGCAGCCCGCCCTGTTCGGCCGCCGCGAGCGCGTCGTCACCGTCCGGCAGCAGGGCGTCGACGAGGGGGCGCTCCACCGCCGAAGGGACCACGGCCAGCTGTTCGAGCGCGTCCCGGGTCACGTCGGTGAGCCCGCGCAGCCGGGCCAGGACGGCGTCGACCACGGTCGGCGGCACCACCCCGGTGCCGCCCGCCGCGATCACCTCGGCGACGAAGAACGGGTTGCCCGACGTCACGGCGTACACCTGCGCCGGATCGAGGTCCGCCGCCGCGCTCAGGGCTCGCACCGCCTCGGGGGAGAGCGGGGCCAGCGGCAGCCGGTGCACCCGGGCGGCTCCCGACACCAGTCCGAGCAGCTGGCGCAACGGGTGCCCGCGGCCCAGCTGGTCGTCCCGGTAGGTGAGGACGAGCACGACGGGCAGCGCCTCGACCCGGCGCACCAGGTAGCACAGCGCGTCCAGGGACGCCTCGTCCGCCCAGTGCACGTCCTCCACGACCAGCACGGCGGGGTGCGGAGCGCCGGCCAGCTCGGCGTGGAGCGCCTCGTGGACCCGGTGCCGGTCGCCCGCGTCGCGCAGCGCCCGCGCCAGCTCGGCGCCGACGCTGCCGACGAGGTCCCGCAGGGGCCCGAGGGGGCGACCGGTGACCAGGTCGTCGCACTGCCCGACGAGGAGGCGGGCGCCGGGGGGCAGGACGCCCGGCAGGGCCCGTACGAGGGAGGACTTGCCGATCCCGGCCTCGCCCAGAACGAGCACGACGGAGCCGGCGCCCGCCGTGGCGTCCCGCACGGCGGCGGCCAGCCGCTCCAGTTCGAGATCCCGCTCGAGGATCCCCCCGTCCACGTCCGGATCCTCCCACCGCGGCGGCGTCCGCGGGCGCGTTGGCGGCCCGGATACGCCGTTCGACCGAGGCGCGCCGCTCAGAGCCTGTCTCAGGCCTGCGCCGTCGGCCGGACGACGATCTCGTTGACGTCCACGTCGGCGGGCTGCTCGACCGCGAACGCGATGGCGCGGGCGACGGCCCCGGGCGCGATCGCGACCTGGTCCCGCATCCGGGCCACGTCGGCGCGGACCCGCTCGTTCGACGACGCTCCGGCGAAGTCCGTGTCGATCACCCCGGGCGAGACGGTGGTCACCCGTACCGTCGGCCCCGCCTCCTGGCGCAGCCCCTCGCAGATGGCCCGTACGGCGACCTTCGTCCCGGCGTAGACGGCCATCGCCGGTACGACGCGGAACGCGGCGGTCGACGCGGTCGTCACGAAGTGGCCGCCGCCCTGGGCCCGGAAGACCGGCAGGGCCGCGGCGATGCCGTGCAGGACGCCCTTGATGTTGACGTCGACCATGTGGTCCCACTCCTCGGCGCGCAGATCGTCCAGGGGCGAGATGGTGCCCACCCCGGCGTTGCCGACCAGGACGTCGAGCCGGCCGAACCGCTCGCCGGCGAGCCCGACCAGCGCGCGGACGTCGTCCAGGCGGGTCACGTCCGTGCGGAGGGCGACCGCCTCGCCGCCCGCCTTCTCGATGCGGGCGACCAGCTCCGCCAGCAGCTCCGCACGCCGCGCGCCCAGGACCAGGCGTGCTCCGCGCTCGGCGAGCAACAGCGCGGTGGCCGCGCCGATCCCGCTGCTCGCCCCGGTGACGGCCACGACCTTGCCCGTGATGCCCGTGATGCCCGTGATCTCTGGCATGCGTCTCTCCTTGCTCCTCATGGTTCTGCCGATGCCGCGGTGCCAGTCTGAGCAGGCTTTAGCCTGGTATCCAGAGCCGCTTTATTCTGGAACCAAAGGTGGTAGGACCATGTCCCGGACGCTTGAGCGCCGGCGGGAACTCGGCGCGTTCCTGCGCAGCCGCCGGGCCCGCGTCACGCCCGTCGAGGCGGGGCTGCCGATGACCGGCCGGCGCCGGACGCCGGGGCTGCGCCGGGAGGAGCTGGCGCTGCTCGCCGGGATGAGCGCCACTTGGTACACGTATCTGGAGCAGGGCCGGGACATCCGCGCCTCCGACCAGGTCCTCGACGCCCTCGCGAACGCGCTGCGGCTCGCGCCGGACGAGCGCGGCCACCTGTTCCGGCTCGCCGGACGGGCCCCGGCCGCCGGACTCGCCGACGCCGAGCCGCTCGCCCCCGAGGTGGCGGCGGTCCCGCTGCTGCTCCAGCCGCACCCCGCGTACGTCATCGACGGCACGTACGACGTGCTCAGTCACAACCCGGCCACCGAGGAGGTGTTCCCGGGTCTGGTCACCGGCGGGGGCCGCCGCCCCAACCTCGCGCGCTGGACCTTCCTGGAGCCGTTGGCGCGGGACGTCGTCGTCGACTGGGAGGCCGAGGCGCGGGGCCTGCTCGCCCGGGTGCGCACCCTGGCCGGAGCGCACCCGGGCGACGCCCGCCACGCGCGCCTCGTCGAGGAGCTGCACGAGGGCTGCGCGGAGGTGCGGGACTGGTGGCCCCGATTCGAGGTGGAGGCGCGATCGGGCGGGCGCAAGCGGCTGCGGACCCCGGAGCGGGGCGTGGTCGCGTACGACTACACCGCGTTCCATGTGGCCGGCCGGCCGGAGCACACGCTCGTGATCTACGCGGAGGCGGCCGGGGCCGGGGAGTAGGGCCGCGCGACCGGCGCGGTTAGGTGTTTGTATGTGACATGTATATAATTTCCATATGCATCTATCCTCGGGGTCCGTCGAACCCGCCGAGGCCCAGCGCATCGAAGGCGCCGCTCGCGGCCTCCTGCGGGGGATCGGGCAACTGACCCAGGCACTCTTCAAGGCCGGCGAATTCGGCCTCACGCGCAGCCAGGTCGCCCTGCTCGACGCGCTCGAACCGGGGCCGCGCCGGGTGACCGAGCTCGCCGCCCGCACCGGGATGGCGCAGCCGCGCGTCACCGTGATCCTGCAGAAGCTCCAGGAGGCCGGGCTCGTCGAACGGCAGCGCTGCCCGGACGACCGGCGCGCGGTGCGCACCGAGCTGACGCCCGCCGGGCGCGACCTGCTCGAACGCGGCCGTCAGCGCATGGCCGGCGCCCTGCTCGCCGCCCTCGACGGCGGCATCGACGACTCGGAGCGCGCGGTCGGATCCGCGCGGGATGCCATCGCCGTACTCGTCGACGCCATGGAATCGGAGACCAGTTGACCACCCCGGACACACTGCCGGACACCGCCGCCCCGCCCGCGGTCGCCGCCGCGGATCTCGCCCCCCACCGGGTCGCGGGACCGCGCAGATGGTGGGACTGGGTACTCGCCGCCGACCCGGGACTCGGCCAACTCCAGGCGGGCTGGCGGTCGTTGGTCGCCATGGTCACCTCCCTCGCCGTCGGCTACGGGATGGCCGAGACGCTGAAGATCCCGGTCATGATCGGCATGATGGTCGCCGGGATGATGGGCCTGATGAGCGCGTTCGCGGTCGCCGAGAACACCTGGGACCGCCTCGCCCGCGCCATCCTGTGGATGCCGTTCCCGTACACCGCCGTGCTCTGGCTCTGCGCGACCCTGAACGGACAGCGCGTCCCGCAGATGATCCTGATGATCGGCGCGCTCGCCCTCACCTTCTTCCTCGCCAGGTTCGGGCCGATGGCCCTGATCACCGGCATGATGCTCTTCAACGGGCTGATGGTCGGCATGCTCGCGGGCATCCCCGCCGCGCTCGTCGGCAAGGCGTTCGCCGTCGCCCTGGTCTCCGCCGCGGCCGTCCTCGCTACCCGGCTGCTGCTCTGCTACCCCATGCCCCGCGAAGACCTGCTGCGCACCCAGCGGGCCTTCGTCGTCGAGGCCCGGCGGGTGGCCGACGCCGCCGTCGACGCCCTCGACCCCGACGCCGACCCGGAGCGCGCGGTGCGCCGCATGGACCGCTCCCTGCGCCGGCTGAACATCACCACCGTCACCATCGACGGGCGCCTCGCCCAGCCCGAGGTGGCCGCCGACCCGGCCGCCGCCGAACTGCTGCACCGCCACCTCTTCGACGCCGAACTCGCCCTGCGCGGCATCGGCCAGGCCACCGCCGAACTGGCCCGGCGGCCCGTCCCCGCACCGCTGCGCGAAGCCCTCGCCGTCGGCCTCGTGCTGGCCCGCGACACCCCGCTCGGCCAGGCGGAGGGGCTGCACCCGGTCGCCGCCCACGTACAGGAGCGCGCCGAGACGATCCTGCGCGACGCCGCGGCACCGGCCGACGACGTCGAGGCCGCCGTGCTCGCCCGCCGCATCGGCCACCTCCTGGACTCGCTCGCCGCGTCCCTCCGCAGCTGGCTCGCCCTCGGCCACACCACCTCGGCCACCCCGGCGGAAGTCCCCTTCCAGCCCACCGTCGCCCTGGAGAACAACCGGCTGCCCGGCTCGGCGGGCCCCACCCGCCGCGTCCTCGCCGCGGGGTCGGAGTCCGGCTGGCGCCGCGCCATCCCGTTCGTCCGTGTCCCCGCGCACGCCGCCGTGGCCGCCGCCATCGTCTGCCCGATCGCCGACGCCATCGACCCGCACCGCTTCTACTGGGGCCTGGTCGGCGTCATGATCACGCTGTTCGGCACCAACACCACCCACGAACGCCTGCGCAAGTTCGGCCACCGCATGGTCGGCACGGTGATCGGCGCCGTGCTCGGCATCGTCGTCCTGCACCTCATCGGCCGCGACCACGTGTACGCGACGCTCGCCGTCATCGTCGCCGGACTCGCCTTCGGCGCCTGGGGCATGCAGCGCGCCTACGCCTGCTGGGTCGTCGGCCTCGTCGTCGCCCTCACCCAGCTCTACGCCCTCACCACGCCCGACAGCGGCATGAACCATCTGCTGGGGGAGCGGCTCCTCGACAACGGCATCGGCGTCCTCGTCGCCACCGCCTGCGCCGCCCTGATCTTCCCCCTGTCGCGCCGCACGGTCGTCAAGGAGGCCGAACGCGGCTACGTCGACGCGCTCGCCCAGGTCGTCATGCAGGTCGAGCAGCGCTGGACCCATCCGGACGAACCCGTGCGGCTGCGCGGCGCCGCCCGCGCCGTGGACGCGGCGCTGAGCCAGGTGCAGAGCGTCGTACGCCCGCTGGTACGGATGCCGGTCGGCGTCCGCGGGCCCGCCGCCGAGCACCGGGCCGCACTCCTCGCCACGGCGACCGGGCACGCCCGGGCGCTGGCCGTGGCCGCCGACATCGACGTGGACCTGCCGCCGCGCCTGGCCGAACGGGCCCGGCTGATCACCACGACCCTCACCGCCTCCCTCAAGGAACTCGACCGGTTCTTCGCGAGCGGCGCCCCCGAGAGCGCCGACGCCGGTGCCTGGCGCCGGGTCGGCCCGCTCGTACGCGAACTGGAGGCGGAACTGGCCCCGGCCCCGCCCGGACCCCGCGCCCGGCGCCTGGCCACCGCGCTGCGCGAACTCGACGCCGTCGACGAGACCCTCGCCGCCTACGCCGAGCAGGCCGGTCTGCCGGTCGCCGCGGAAGGCCGCACCGCGCAGGCCCCCGCCTCGCCCATGCAGCGGCGCACCCGCACCGTGGTGGCGGCCTGGAGCGAACCGCGCCACCGCGCACCCGCGCCCACCGGAGCGGCCCGCGTCGAGGGCCGCGTGCACTGCCCCGCGCACCCCGAGGGCTGTGCCGCGTGGGTGACGGTGATCAGCGCCCGCGGCAAGCGCCTCGCCAAGTCACCGGTGACCGCGGGCGGTTACTCCGTGGAGGCGCTGCCGCCCGGGACACACACGCTGGTCGTCTCCGCCTCCCGGCACGCGCCGCGAGCCGAACTGGTCACGGTGGAAGGCCGGTCGGGGACGGTACGGCACGACGTCGAGCTGCGCGGCTAGGTCCTGTCCAGCGGGCGGGCCCCTGTCTAGCGGGCGCCGATCAGCTGCCCCAGGAGCATGGACCCGGTGGCGCGCCGGGCCGGCGCGCCCTGGGGCGGCCGCCCCACGGTGAAGGACGGGCTGTAGCCGTGCTCGCCGCCGTCGCGGGCCACGACCTCGATGGCGTAGCCCGCCCCCTGCTTCACGTCGGGCAGGACCGTCGCCTTCTCGCCCGACGGGGCGTCGCTGACCTTCGCGGCGAGCTGGGCCACGCGCGTCGTCCTGTCGTGCACGAGCCACATGTCCACCTCGCGGCCGGTGCTGTTGCGCCAGGTCACGACGGTGCTGCTGCCCGACGGGTACACGGAGCCCGCGGCCGGCGCGGTCACGGTGACGGCCGGGCCGGCCTCCGCCGCGGGACCGAAGGCGAACAGCGGGAGCGCGAGAGCGGCGGCCAGGGCCAGGAATCCGGTACGGCGCATGCGACGACCTCGTTCCGATAGGGGACGCGTGAGAATGCCGACCTGGTCAGCCCTTCCACCCCGGCAAGATCCGTAAGGGGGCGGCGGACAGCGCCACCCCACGGGGTACGCCGTTGTCCCCGAAGCGGACGACTCGGCTGGACAGGGTGGCCGGGACGGCGCACCCTGCGTTCGCGCCGCGCCACCACCTCTCAGCCGAGGCCCGGCACCACGAACGCCAGCCAGACCACGGCGGGGGCGACGACCACGACCGCCGCCCCGTAGAGCATCAGCTGCCGGAAGAAGCGGTCCCGGTCGACGTCCTCCGCGTTGGCGAGCACCAGCGCCCCGTTCGTGGAGAACGGGCTGACGTCGACCACGGTCGCCGAGACGGCGAGCGCCGCCACCATGCCCACGGCGCCGACCTCACCCGCCGCGAGGAACGGCACGGCCAGCGGGATCAGCGCGCCGATGATGCCGACGGACGAGGCGAACGCCGAGACGATCGCGCCGATGTAGCAGAGCAGCAGCGCGGCGAGCAGCGGGACACCTATGTCGCCGACGGCCTCCCCGGCCCATTCGATCGTGCCCATCTCGTCGAGCACGCCGACGTAGGTGAGCACGCCGCAGATCAGGAAGACCGTCGGCCAGGAGATGTCGGCGACCGCCGTCCTGCTCGTCGCGGGCCACACGACGCTGAGGACGACCGCGATCGTGATGGCCGTAAGGCCGACGTCGAGGTCGAGGACGAGCGCGCCGACGATCAGGGCCACGAGCCCCGCGAGGGTGACGGCGCGCGGGCCGTCCAGGCGGGGACCGGCCGGAGCCGGGGCCTCGTTCCGCGAGGGTTCCGCAGGCGGTTCCTGCGCCGCTGAGGAGCCTGCGGCCGGGTCGCCGCCGACCGTCGCCGCCGCGGGCTCCGGTACGCGGGCGGGGACGCCGCCGCGCCGCATCAGCACGGTGTAGACGATGCCTGCCACCACCGTGTTCACGACGAGGCTCGCGAGGAAGAGGACGCCCGCGTTGCCGGGCAGGTGCTCGCGCTCGACGATGCTGTTCACCGTCGAGCCGTAGACGCTGGTCGGCGAGAAGCCGCCCGCCTGTGCACCGTGCACCACCATGATCCCCATGAGCAGCGGGCTGATCCCGTACTGTGCGGCGAACCCGAGCGCCAGCGGCGCCACGATGGCCACCGCCCCCGGGCTGACGGCGCCGATCGCGGTGAGCGCGGCGGTGACGGCGAACATCACCCACGGGATCAGCGCGACCCGGCCGCCGACCAGCCGGACCGAGGCGTGCACGAGCCACTCGGTCGTGCCGTTGGCGCGGGCGATGGCGAACAGATAGGTGACCCCGGCCAGGACTACGAACAGGTCTCCGGGGAAGCCCGCGAACACGGCGTCGGCGTCGAGGTCGGCGGCGAGCCCGCCGACCGCGAAGGCCGCGGCGAAGGCGAGGGCGCCCATGTTGACGGAGCGGGTGGTGGCGATCACGAAGATGACGGCCAGGACGAGGATGGAGAGCAGCTCTGCGGACACGGCGACTCCAAGTGGATGAGTGGCTCAGCCAATTTCCCCGCCAGGCATGAGCCTGTCAACAATGTGTGCGTGAAAAGATCGCCTGATGGTGATCGAATACGTGCGCTACCAAGCAGTCGAGACGAACCGGCACGGCCAGGGCAAGGGCGTGTTCGGGCTGGTGAACAACCTGGGCCGCAGCGGCCGGCTCAGCCCCGAGCAGGAGCGGTTCCGGCGGACCAGCAACTCCTGGTACGACACGGCGTACACCGACCCCTCCACGGTGGACCCCACGGTCTACGACCCCGAGGTCAACCCGGGCGCCACCGCCTGGTTCAAACCGACCGCCACGCATCTCGTCGAGCGCATCCACGGCTACCTGAAGATCCTCGACGCGCACGGCGTCCGCTGGGCGAAGGTGACCTCGGCCGACCCCGGCCGCGTCGTCTACGAGGACGACGTGCAGATCGTCGTGGTGCCTCACGACGTCCGGACGGGGATTGCGCCACGCGTAAACGGATAAGGGGCCGACATGCGTGACCTGCCGCAGGCTGGTTACGTGACGGGGACGGGGGCCCACCGGGACGGGGGAGAAGGAGAAGAGGTGACACGGGATGACCGACGGGAACGACGAGACGCTCATGGGTGACGAGGTCTACCAGCCGAGCGAGCCGCAGGCGCGTGACGAGGAAGGCGCCCTGGAGGCGGAGGACATGCTGAGCGACCGCGGCGTCGACCCGCACGACGAAGGGTGGTCGCCCCCGGAGCGTCCGCTCGGCGTCGAGCACACCGGGACCACCGCGGCCGAGCAGCGCGAGGGCGAGAGCCTCGACGAGCGGCTGGCCGAGGAGCGCACGGACCCCGTGGTCGACGAGTACGAGGCGCTGGAGTCGGGCGAGGCGGTGGGCGACGACGTCGGCGACCTGCGCGACGGCGAGGGCGAACCGCTCGACGCCGAGGTCGGCGACGGGCGCGCGGGCCGCCTCGTGGCACCCGACGAGGGCGCCCATGAGGACGCGGAGAAGGACATGCTGGCCGAGGACGTCGGCATCGACGGCGGCGCGGCGTCGGCCGAGGAGGCCGCCGTCCACGTGGTCGACGAGGACGACGACCTGCTCTGACGACGGCGGCCTGCTCTGACGGCGGGCGGAGTTCAGTGTCCGTAGGCGGTGGCCGTGAGCATCAGCGCGACCGAGGTGAACGCGGCCAGAAGGGCGACCACCGGCGGCCCCGGCGCGACGTCGTCCGTCGCGCACTGGCGGGCCGTGATGCCGATGCAGACCACGCTGATCCCGCCCAGGACCATGGCGACGATGATGAGCACGGCGTCGATCTCCTCGTCTCGGAACTCCGCCCCCGGCCGGTCCACATCCTCGCGTGACGCGCGGTGCGCCGCACACGGACGGCAGCGCCCCGCCGAGAAAGGACGAAGCGTATGCAGATCGATCTGAAGGGGCGCACGGCGCTGGTCACCGGCTCCACCCAGGGCATCGGGGCGGCCATCGCCACGGGCCTGGCGCGGGCCGGCGCGCGCGTGGGGGTCAACGGGCGTTCGGCCGAGCGGGTGGAGGAGAGCATCGCGCGGCTGGCGGCGCAGACCCCCGGGGCCGACTTCGTGCCGGTGGTCGCGGACGTCGCCACCGAGGAGGGCGCGCGGCGCGTGGCCGAGGCGCTCCCGCAGACCGACATCCTGGTCAACAACCTCGGGATCTTCGGCTCCGCGGAACCGCTGGAGATCAGCGACGAGGAGTGGCGGCGCTACTTCGAGGTGAACGTCCTCGCGGGCGTCCGGCTCACCCGGATGTTCCTGCCGGGCATGATGGAGCGCGGCTGGGGGCGGGTGCAGTTCATCGCGAGCGACTCCGCCGTCGCGGTACCCGCGGAGATGATCCACTACGGCATGTCCAAGACGGCCCTGCTCTCCGTGAGCCGCGGCTTCGCCAAGCGGGCCGCGGGCACGGGCGTCACCGTGAACTCGGTGCTCGCCGGGCCCACCCACACCGGGGGAGTCGAGGACTTCGTGTACGAACTCGTGGACCGGGACCTGCCGTGGGACGAGGCACAGCGCGCCTTCATGCGGGAGCACCGGCCGCAGTCGCTGCTCCAGCGCCTGATCGAGCCGGAGGAGATCGCGAACATGGTCGTCTACCTCGGCTCCGACCAGGCTTCGGCGACGACAGGAGGTGCGGTACGGGTCGACGGCGGGTACGTGGACTCCATCCTGCCGTGAGCGGGTGCCCGCACAGTGACCGGACAAGGGTGGAGGACTGATGGATGACCACACGTGGTTCGTCCTGGCGGCGGTGGCGGCCCTCATCATGCTGGTGGCCGCCGGCTACCTCCTCGTACGCGTCTTCCAGGCGCGCAGACTCCTGGTCGACGCGGGGATCCCGCTGCGGAGCAAGGCCCTGTTCTGGGTCGCCGTGATCTACACGGTCTCCCCGGTCGACCTGCTCCCCGACCCGATCTACCTCGACGACATCGGGCTCCTCCTCGTCGCGCTGAAGTCGCTGCACTCCGCGGCGCGCGCCGTCACGCCGGGACGGAGCCGGCCCGGTCCTGAGCACGAGGTGCGGGCACGCCCTCGATGAGCGCGGTCAGTTCGGCCAGCTCCGCCGCGGTCAGGTCGGTCAGCGGCGGGCGGACAGGACCGGCGCCGTGGCCGGTGGCGGTCATGCCCGCCTTGACGATGCTGACCGCGTAGCCGCCCCGCCGGTTGCGGATCTCGGTGTACGGCAGCACGAAGTCGCGGAGGTACTCGATGACGGTGCCGTGGCGCCGGTCGCGTACCGCTCCGTAGAAGTCGAGGGCGAACTCGGGCAGGAAGTTGAAGATGGCGGACGAGTAGGTGGTGACGCCGAGTTCGAGGTAGGGCAGGGCGAACGTCTCCGCGGTGGGCAGACCGCCGACGTACGTGAGGCGTTCGCCGAGCCGCGTGTAGATCCGGGTCATGGCGTCGATGTCCCCGATGCCGTCCTTGTACCCGATGAGGTTCGGGCACGAGTCGGCGAGCCGGGCGAGCGTGCCGGCGCTGTAGACGGCGTTGGCGCGGCCGTACACGATGACGCCGAGCCTCGTGGCGCGGCAGACCGCCTCGACGTGCTGGGCGAGCCCCTCCTGGTCGGCCTCGGTGAGGTAGGGCGGGAAGAGCAGGATGCCGTGGGCGCCCGCGCGTTCGGCGGCCCGGGCGTACTCGATCGCGGTCCGGGTGCCGTACCCGGCCGGCGCCAGGATGGGGGTGCCCGCCGGTGCGGCCTGCACGGCCGCGCGCACCACCTGCTCGGTCTCGGCGGCGGTCAGCGAGAAGAACTCGCCGGTGCCACCGGCCGCGAAGAGGCCGCCGACCTCGTACGTGGACAGCCGCTCGATGTTGGCGCGGTAGGCGTCCTCGGCGAAGGACAGGTCGGCGTCGAAGTGCGTGACGGGGAAGGAGAGCAGGCCCGAGCCGATGCGGCGGCCGAGCTCCGACGGGGTGAAGGACGTCATGGTGGGGTGCTCCGGAGGAGGAAGGGGAGGAGGGCGGGACCGGGTCAGGCGCGCTTGCCCACCTCGTGGGTGCCCTGGGTCCAGGCGCGGGCCTGGTCGGTGAGGGTGATGCCGAGACCGGGCCGCGCCGGGACGTGCATCCGGCCGTCGCTGATCGTCAGCCGCTCCTCGAACAGCGGCTCCAGCCAGTCGAAGTGCTCCACCCACGGCTCGATCGGGTAGGCGGCGGCCAGGTGGAGGTGGATCTCCATGGCGAAGTGCGGTGCGAGTTGCAGGTGGTGGTGGTCGGCGAGGGCGGCCAGCTTCAGGAACTGCGTGATGCCGCCGATGCGCGGGGCGTCGGGCTGGATGATGTCGGCGGCGTTCTGCCGGATGAGCTCGTAGTGCTCGGCGACGGACGCCAGCATCTCGCCGGTGGCGACGGGTGTGTCCAGCGAGGCGGCGAGCGCCGCGTGCCCCTGGGCGTCGTACGCGTCGAGCGGCTCCTCGATCCAGACGAGGCCGAACTCCTCCATGGCGCGGCCCATCCGCTGGGCGGTCGGCCGGTCCCACTGCTGGTTCGCGTCGACCATCAACGGCACGTCGTCACCGATGTGTTCGCGTACGGCGGTGAGGCGGCGCAGGTCCTGCCGGCCGTCCGGGTGCCCCACCTTGATCTTGATGCCGCCGATGCCGTGCGCCAGCGACGCCGTGGCGTTGTCCAGGACCTGTTCGGTGGGGGTGTGCAGAAAGCCGCCGGAGGTGTTGTAGCAGCGCACCGAGTCGCGGTGCGCGCCCAGGAGTTTGGCCAGCGGCAGACCGGCCCGCTTGGCCTTGAGGTCCCACAGGGCGATGTCGAGCGCGGCGATGGCCTGGGTGGCGACGCCGCTGCGGCCCACGGAGGCGCCGGCCCACACCAGCTTGGTCCACAGCCGGCCGATGTCGCTCGGGTCCTCGCCGATCAGGTTGTCCGCTATCTCCTTGGCGTGGGCGAACTGGGCCGGGCCGCCGGCGCGCTTGGAGTAGCTGAAACCGATACCCGTCCGCCCCTGCGCGGTCTCGATCTCCGCGAACAGGAAGGCGACTTCGGTCATCGGCTTCTGGCGGCCGGTGAGCACCTTGGCGTCACTGATCGGCGTGGCCAGCGGCAGGGCGACCGAGGAGAGCTTGATCCAGGCGATCGAGTCGAGAGTGGCCTCGCCCCGGAGGTCGGCGACGGGGGTGGCTGCGTGCTTCATGGTCACCACTTCGTGTTCCTGGGATGTGCGGACGGCGGGGTGGGAGGGCTCGCCGTTGATGTCCTTGACGCTAAGGTCGGCGATTGATCCACGTCAAACATAGTTTTTGGATGCGTTGATACCCGGAGGGCATCGTTGTTCACGCTCGCTCAGCTCGTGGGTTTTGTGGCCGTCGCCGAGGAACTGCACTTCACACGGGCCGCCGAACGGCTGCGGATGACACAGCCGCCCCTGAGCCGCCAGATCCAGCTCCTGGAGCACGAGTTGGGCGTACAGCTCCTCGACCGCACCAACCGCACGGTCCGGCTCACCCCGGCGGGCCGGGCCTTCCTCCATGAGGCGCGCACCATCCTGCGCCAGACCGAGGCCGCCACGCTGGCCGCGAAACAGGTCTCCGCGGGCGAGGCCGGGGCCATCGCCGTCGGCTTCACCGCGGCCGGCGCCTACTCCGCGCTCGGCACCCTCCTGGAGGTCGCCCGCTCGGTCATGCCGGGTACGGAGATCGTGCTGCGCGAGAAGGTGACCCGCGACCAGCTGGAGGCCATCGCCGACGGCTCCCTCGACCTCGGCATGATCCGCCCCTCCAGCACCGGCCCCGACCTCGTGACCCGGCCCGCCCTCCAGGAGGGCCTGCTCGCGGCCGTGCCGCTGGACCATCCGCTGGCCGAGGGCGAAGCGCCGTTGCGGATGCGCGAGTTCGACGGGCAGGAGGTGCTCATGTACTCGCCGGTCGAGGCGCGGTACTTCCACGAACTGCTGGTCAGCGTCTTCCGCACGGCACGGGTCACGCCCCGGTTCACCCAGTACCTCAGCCAGGTGCACAGCCTGCTCGCCATGGTCAACGCGGGCTGGGGCATCGCCTTCGTACCGGAGGCGGCCGCGCAGATGCGCTTCTCCGGCATCACGTTCAGAACGCTCGAACTGCCCGACCCCACCCCGGTCGAGCTGCACCTGGCGTGGCGGAGAACCAACGACAACCCCGCGCTGCACGCCCTGCTCCAGCACCTCTGATCCGGCGTCGATCATGCAAGGAAGGTATCGCAGCCTACAAAAATCGATCTAGACGGGAATGGGCGGCGAACCTACGGTCAACTCCAGCCACTGGTCATGTGGCTCGGACCACACGCGGCAGAGCCGCCGCCCCTCCAGGTCTAGGAGAACGACCGCAATGACAGCGCCCAACCGGCAGGACGCCCCGGTGACTTCAGCTGCCCCCACCAGAACCGGCCGCCTCCGGTACGCCATTCTGGCCATGCTCTTCGTGGTCACGACCATCAACTACGCGGACCGGTCCACCCTGTCGATCGCCGGCGACACCATGCAGAAGGACCTGGGCATCAGCTCCGGAGAGCTGGGCCTGCTCTTCTCCGCGTTCTCGTGGTCGTACCTCATCGCGCAGATCCCGGGCGGCTGGCTGCTCGACCGCTTCGGCTCGAAGAGGGTCTACGGCGTGGCCATCTTCCTGTGGTCCGTGTTCACCATGGCGCAGGGCGCCATCGGGTTCTTCTCGGGCGCCGCGGTCGTGCTGCTGTTCGTCCTGCGGTTCGTCGTCGGCTTCGCCGAAGCCCCCTCGTTCCCGGGCAACTCCCGTATCGTCGCCGCCTGGTTCCCGACGAAGGAGCGCGGCTTCGCGTCCGCGCTGTTCAACTCCGCGCAGTACTTCGCCACCGTCGCCTTCGCCCCCCTCATGGGCTGGCTGGTGACGGCCCTGGGCTGGGAGCACGTCTTCACCGTGATCGGCGGGGTCGGTGTCGTCCTGGCGCTGATCTGGACCCGGGTCATCCACCCGCCGCGCAGCCACCCCCGCATGACGTCCGCCGAACTCGACCACATAGGCGCCGGCGGCGCGCTGATCGACATGGACAGCCCCGCGACGGCCGCGGCCGGACACGACGGCGGTCTGCGCCACCTCAAGACGCTGCTGACCAACCGCAACCTGCTCGGCATCTTCGTCGGCCAGTACTTCATCAACACCATCACGTGGTTCTTCCTGACCTGGTTCCCCGTCTACCTGGTCCAGGAGCGCGGCATGAGCATCCTCGAAGCGGGGTTCGTGGCGTCACTGCCCGCCCTGTGCGGGTTCACCGGCGGCGTCCTCGGCGGCTACCTCTCCGACCTGCTCGCCCGGCGCGGCGTCAGCCTCACCAGGGCCCGGAAGATCCCCATCATCACGGGTCTGCTGCTCTCCACCACCATCATGGTCTGCAACTACGTGACAGCGTCCTGGCTCGTCGTCCTCATCATGTCGCTCGCCTTCTTCGGCAAGGGGCTCGGCGCCCTCGGCTGGGCCGTGATCGGCGATGTCGCCCCCAAGCAGATCGCGGGCCTCGCGGGCGGCGTCTTCAACGCCTTCGGAGCCGTCGCCGGCATCGTCACGCCCCTGGTCGTCGGCTACCTCATCGACGCCACCGGCTCCTTCGACCTGGCCCTCGCCTTCGTCAGCGTCTGCGCGGCCCTGGCCGTCGTCAGCTACGCCGTCATCGTCAAGGACATCGAACGGCTCGACCTGGGCGAACTCGAGAACGCGGGCGCCCCGCGCACCCCCCAGGCCGTCTGACGACCACCGCGACAGCGAGGGCGGGCCGTAGGACACGGCCCGCCCTCGCCGTCTTTGCCCCTCAGACCCCCACCGGCCGCGCGTCCTCGGCCTCCGCGGCCACGGGCCGCCGCTCGCCGAGCTGCTCCGTCGGCACCTTGTGGGTCTCCCGCGCCGTGACACCCGCGATCACCGGCGGCACGCACAGCGCGGCCGTGAACAGCGCCACCGCGAACCAGTCGGCGCCGTCGGGCCCCGCGATCCGCGCCGCGAACGTCACCGCGAACCCGGCCACGGCGAAACCGATCTGGGTGCCGATCGCCATGCCGGACAGGCGCACCCGCGTCGGGAACATCTCGCCGTAGAACGACGGCCACACCGCGTTCGCCGCGCTGTAGACGACGCCGAAGGCGAGGATGCCGAAGAGGAACGTCAGCGGGTAGGAGCCCGTCGAGATCGCCCAGAGGTAGCCGAACATCAGCAGGGCGCTGCCCACGGCGCCGGTCAGATAGACGGGACGGCGGCCGACGCGGTCGGCGAGGCGGGCCCAGAGCGGGATCGCGCCGAGCGCCACGACGTTGGCGAGGGCGCCGACCCAGAGCATCGCCGACCGGTCCAT
This sequence comes from Streptomyces sp. NPDC030991, assembly GCF_055571235.1. Lineage (NCBI taxonomy): Bacteria > Bacillati > Actinomycetota > Actinomycetes > Kitasatosporales > Streptomycetaceae > Streptomyces > Streptomyces sp. NPDC030991. Next base: position 176,011 of record NZ_JBVIFR010000001.1, on the reverse strand, counting down.
GCCGACCGCGTCGCTCGTCGCGTAGGACAGCGCCCACACGGTGAAGATCGTGCTGACCGACGCGACGAGCGCGCCCCCGATCACCCGCAGCACGTCCGCCCAGTGGTCGCGCACCAGCACCACCAGCGGCAGCCGCGCCACCCCGTCCGAGGCGGCGGACTGGCGGGAGAACTCCGGGGTCTCGTGCAGCGTGCGACGGATGACGTAGCCGACGACGGCGACCACGACGCTCAGCCAGAACGGGACACGCCAGCCCCACGACAGGAGCTGGTCCTCCGGCAGGGCCGCGATCGGCAGGAAGACCAGGGTGGCCAGGAGCTGCCCGGCCTGGGTGCCGCTGAGCGTGAAACTCGTGAAGTAGGCGCGGTGGTGCGCGGGGGCGTGCTCCAGCGTCATCGATCCGGCGCTTGCCTGTTCACCGGCGGCCGAGATGCCCTGGAGCACCCGGCACAGGACCAGCAGCACGGGGGCGAGGGCGCCGACCTGGCCGCGCGAGGGCAGACAGCCGATGAGGAACGTCGAGAGGCCCATCAGGACCAGCGTGAACACCATGATCTTGCGGCGGCCGAGCCGGTCGCCGACATGGCCGAGGAAGAACGCGCCGACCGGGCGTGCGGCGTAGGCGACACCGAACGTGGCGAGCGAGAGCAGCGTCGCGTTCGCCGGGTCCGACTCGTCGAAGAACACCTTCGGGAAGACCAGCGCGGCGGCGCTGCCGTAGATGAAGAAGTCGTAGTACTCCAGGGCGCTGCCGATCCAAGCGGCGAGCGCGGCCTTGCGCGGTTGGCCCTGCGGGGTGCGGGGCGGCGCGGCGGGGACGGACACACGGGCTCCTTCGGGGGACGGGAAGGGGAGAGGTGCCGGGGCCCGGTGGGGTGAGCGGGTCGGCGGGCCGGAAGCGCGTCCGGCTAATTAACCCACTGGATAGTTAGTAGCGGGTGGCTACGGATGTTGCGCCGGTGTTTCCCGCCTGTCAAGAGGTCGTGCGGCGCCGGTGGGTGCTCACCGGCCTGCCGGGCGCTCCGCCGTCAGATAGGCGATGACCATGTCGCCGAGCATGGTGCGGTAGTGCTCGCGCCGGTCGCCTGCGGTCAGGTCGCGGCCGAACAGGGCGCCGAACGTATGCCGGTTGGAGACCCGGAAGAAGCAGAACGAACTGATCATCGCGTGCAGGTCGACGGCGTCCACGTCCGCCGTGAAAAGCCCCTGCGAGCGGCCCGCCTCCAGGATCCGCCGGATCACGTCGATGGCGGGCGAGTTGAGGGAACTCAGCGTCTCGGAGGCGGCGATGTGCTCGGCGTCGTGAATGTTCTCGATGCTGACGAGCCGTATGAAGTCCGGGTGGGCCTCGTGGTGGTCGAAGGTCAGCTCGGCGAGCCGGCGGATCGCGGCGACCGGGTCGAGGTGCTCGACGTCCAGATCCCGCTCCGCGTGCCGGATCACCGCGTACGAACGCTCCAGGACGGCCGTGAACAGCTGCTCCTTGCCGCCGAAGTAGTAATAGATCATCCGCTTCGTGGTGCGGGTGCGGGCGGCGATCTCGTCGACGCGCGCCCCGGTGTACCCGGCGCGGGCGAACTCCTCGGTGGCGACCGTGAGGATCTCGGCCTTCGTACGGGCCGCGTCGCGGATGCGGCCCTCGCGTCGCGCCGGTTCTTCGACAGTGGTCATCAGGATCCTTCGGGCGGGCGGACGGCGGGCCTGTGCAGGTGATTGTAGAAGCAGAACGCGAGGCGGCTCCTGGCGCGGCCCTTCCCTCGCGGCGCTCGACTTGATATGAGTAACGAACCAGTTCGTACATTAGCGCCGGATCCCCACCCGGCCAGGAGGTCCCACGTGCCCCAGGACTCGTATCTCGTCGGCCTGATCGGAGCCGGGATCGGCCCCTCGCTCACCCCCGCCCTGCACGAGCGCGAGGCCGACCGGCAGGGGCTGCGCTACCTCTACCGCCTCCTCGACATCGACACCCTCGGCCTGCGCCCGGACGGCGTGGGAGAACTGCTGCGCGCCGCCCGCGACCTCGGCTTCGACGGGCTGAACATCACCCACCCGTGCAAGCAACTCGTCATCGAGCACCTCGACGCCCTGTCACCGGGGGCCGAGGCGCTCGGCGCCGTCAACACCGTGGTGATCGCGGACGGCCGCGCCACCGGCCACAACACGGACGTCACCGGGTTCGCCGCCTCCTTCGCCCGCGGCCTGCCCGAGGCCCGCATGGACCACGTGGTGCAACTGGGCGCCGGGGGAGCGGGCGCCGCCGTCGCACACGCCGTACTCACCCTCGGCGCCGGCCGGATCACCCTCGTCGACGCGGCGCCCGAGCGGGCCGCCGCGCTGGCCGCCTCCCTCGAACAGCACTTCGGCGCCGGACGCGCATCCGCCGCCACGCCCGACGCGCTCGCCGCCCTGCTCGCCGGCGCCGACGGCATCGTCCACGCCACCCCGACCGGCATGGCCGCACACCCAGGACTGCCGTTCCCCGCCGCCCTGCTGCACCCCGGCCTGTGGGTCGCCGAGGTCGTGTACCGGCCCCTGGAGACCGAACTGCTGCGCACCGCCCGCGCCCTCGGCTGCGCGGTGCTCGACGGCGGCGGCATGGCGGTCTTCCAGGCCGTCGACGCGTTCCGGCTCTTCACCGGGCGCGAGCCGGACGCCGGGCGGATGCTCGACCACTTCGCCCGGCTCACCTCACCGGACGGCGAGCTGAGGAGCTCGGGGGCGGCGGCGAGGACCAGCTGACCGCACCTCCGTCGAGCCCACCAGCCGTCCCGAACCCCCACAGGAGTCCGTCGTGCGCACCTCCATCGCCACCGTCTCGCTCAGCGGGTCGCTCACCGAGAAGCTCACCGCCGCCGCCCGCGCCGGGTTCGACGGCGTCGAGATCTTCGAGAACGACCTGCTCGCCAGCCCCCTCACCCCCGAGGAGATCCGCGGCCTCTGCGCCGATCTCGGCCTGGGCATCGACCTGTACCAGCCGGTGCGCGACATCGAGGCCGTGCCCGCCGACCTGTTCGCCGACAACCTGCGCCGCGCCGAGCACAAGTTCCGCGTGGCGCGGCGCCTCGGCGCGGACACCGTCCTCGTCTGCTCCAGCGTCTCCCCGCACGCGGTGGACGACGACGCCCTCGCCACCCGGCAACTGCGGCAACTCGCCGAGCTCGCCGCCGACTCCGGGGTCCGCGTCGCCTACGAGGCGCTCGCCTGGGGCCGCCACGTCAACACCTACGACCACGCCTGGCGCATCGTCGAGGCCGCCGACCACCCGGCCCTCGGCACCTGCCTCGACAGCTTCCACATCCTCTCCCGCAGCCGCGACCCCAAGGACCTCGAAGGCATCGCGGACATCCCCGGCGACAAGGTTTTCTTCCTCCAGCTCGCCGACGCGCCCCTGCTCGCCATGGACATCCTCCAGTGGAGCCGCCACTACCGCTGCTTCCCCGGCCAGGGCGACCTCGACGTCGCGGGGTTGCTGCGCCAGGTGCTGCGTACCGGCTACGCGGGGCCGCTCTCCCTGGAAGTGTTCAACGACGTCTTCCGCCAGGCCGAGGCGGGGCCCACGGCCGTGGACGCCCTGCGCTCCCTCCTCGTCCTCCAAGGAGCCGTCGGCGAAGGGGAGTTGCCGCCTGCCGCCGCGCCCACGGGGGTCGCGTTCGCCGAAGTCGTCACCCCCGACGTAGAACCCGCCGCCGCCCTGCTGACCGCGCTCGGCTTCACCCGCACCGGACGCCACCGCGGCAAACCGGTCGACCTGTGGGAGCAGGGCGCCGCCCGCGTCCTGCTCAACACCGGGCCCGGCGCCCGCCGCGACGGCACGGTCCTCGCCGCCGTCGGCCTGGAGACCCCCGACCCGGCCGCCGCCGCCCGCCGCGCCGAGGCGCTGCTCGCGCCCGTGCTGCCGCGCCGCCGCTCCACCGGTGACGTCCTGCTCGACGCCGTCGCCGCCCCCGACGGCACCGAACTCTTCTTCTGCGCCACCGACCGGCCAGGGCTCCCCAGCTGGACCGGCGACTTCACGCCCACCGGCGAACAGCCGGACGAAGACACCGGCGTCCGCGGCATCGACCACCTCGCACTGAGCCAGCCCTGGCACCAGTTCGACGAGGCGACCCTGTTCCACCGGGGCGTCCTCGGCCTCGACGCCCAGCAGAGCGTCGACGTCGCCGACCCCTACGGACTGCTCCGCAGCCGCGCCTTCACCAGCGCCGACGGCGCCGTCCGCATCGCCCTCGGCGTCGGCCCGGCCCCCGGCGACGAGCACGCCCGCGCCCAGCACATCGCCCTCGCCACCGACGACGTCGTCGCGGCGGCCCGCCGCTTCCGCGCGGCCGGCGGACACCTGCTGCCCATGCCGGCCAACTACTACGACGACCTCGCCGCACGGTACGAGTTCGCCCCGGGCGAGCTGGAGACGTACCAGGAGCTCGACATCCTCTACGACCGGGACAGCCACGGTGTCTTCCGGCACTGCTACACGCACACCCTGGGCCGCGTCTTCTTCGAACTGACCCAGCGCTCCACGGGCTACCGCGGGTACGGCGCGCAGAACGCCCCCGTGCGGCTCGCGGCCCAGCACGGATCGGGGGCGGTGCCACGGACTGCGATCGGATAACGAGCACCGCGATCTCATCTGACCCCAAGAGAACCGGCATACGCTCAAGAAACGACGGGAGCGACTGACGAGACGCCGGGCGGGGAGCGCATGAGCGGGACGACGGGGCGTGACGGGCGGGTGCTGCCCGCTCTGCCGTACTGCGTGATGGCCTTCGTGGCCGCCGTCGAAGCGGCGACGCCCACCGGGTTCGGCCTGCTGCCCCTCATGTCGCTGGGCCCGGCCTTCGCGGGCCTCGTCGGCAGCAAACGACGCACCGCCCGCATCGGCGCCCTGGCCGTCCTGCTGTGCGTCGGGCTCGCCGCCTGCGACGGCACGCTGGGCCGGCGACGCGTCTACATCGCGGCGGTCAGCATCGCCGGCGTGACCGCGGCCGGGCTGCTCGCGGTGGCCCTCAGGGAGCGCCGCGACGCCGAACTGGCCAGTGTCCGCTCCATCGCGGAGGTCGCACAGCGGGTGCTGCTGCGGCCGGTGCCGCGCGTCGCGGGCGAACTGCGCGTGGCGGTCTCCTACACCTCGGCCGTGGCCCAGGCGCGGATCGGCGGCGACCTGTACGAGGTCGTGGTGGCCCCCGGCAGCACCCGGGCCGTCATCGGGGACGTACAGGGCAAGGGCCTGGAGGCCGTGGAGACCGCCGCGCTCGTCCTCGGCGCCTTCCGCGAGGCCGCCCACGACGAGCCCGGACTGGCCGGCCTCGGCCGCAGACTGGCGCGCGCCGTCGACCGGGAGCTGGACGGCGAGCGGTTCGTCAGCGCCCTGCTCGTCGAGGTGCCGAGGGGCGGCCGCGACGTCACCTTCCTCAACTTCGGGCACCCCGCCCCGCTGATCGTGCGCGCCGACGGCACCGCGCTGTTCCCGGAGCCGCCCCAGTACGCGCTGCCGCTCGGCCTGAGCATGCACGGCGGGGAGCGGCCGACCCCGTACACCGTCCCCTTCGCACCCGGCGACCAACTCCTGCTGTACACCGACGGGGTGAGCGAGGCACGGGACGGGGCCGGCGACTTCTACCCGCTGGCGGAGCGCGGGGCCCTGCTCAAGGACCCCGACGCCGAAGCCGCCATCGAGCGGCTGCGCTCGGACCTCGTGGACCACGCGAAGGGTCCGCTGCACGACGACGCGGCGATGCTGCTGCTCCGCCACCGCGAGCCCTGACCCGCCCGGCGTCCGGCTACGTCGCGGCCTGCTCGGCCACCTGCTGGAGCCGGTCACGGTACCGCTGCCACCAGGCCGGATCGTTCGACGACAGACTGTCGTTGTCCTCGCGCCACCCCACCGCGCCGTCGAGGCCCTCCCGCAGGATGTCGGCGTGCCCGGCATGGCGCTGCGTGTCGCCCAGCACCCTGACCAGCACGTGATGCAGCGTCACCGCATTGCGTTCCTGCGGCCACCACGCCACCGTGCCGACCGTGTCCAGGGGGAGTTCACGGATCGCGGCGTCGGCGTGGGCCCAGGCTCGCCGGTAGCGTTCCACGATCAGTTCGCGCGTTTCGTCGGGGGTGGCGTACAGATCGTCGTCCGGGCCGGGCATCGGTTCGCCGTGCGGCCTGCCGAAGGTGTCGCAGAGGTACCCCAGTTCCACCGCGGTCACATGCTTGACCAGGCCCAGCAGGTTGGTGCCGGTCGGCGTCAGCGGGCGGCGGACGTCGTACTCCGAGAGGCCCTCCAGCTTCCACAGCAGCGCGTCGCGGGCCTGCTGGAGGTACAGGAGCAGGTCCTTCTTCTGTTCGCTCTCGCTCATGCCGGGAGTCTGCCCTGCCCCCCCCGGCCCGGCCCAAGGGGGGCACCGGGTGCGGGCAGTCGCGGCTCAGCGGCCGTTCGCGGAGAAGTGCTGGTAGTCGGGGTGCGCCCAGCGAGCCCCCCACGGCCAGCCGATGTCGCGCATCGCCGTGGTCACCGCGTCCCCGGCGCGCAGCATGCCCGGGTCCCGCCTGCGCCGGTCGAGGAAGGGGGCACCGGCCGCCGGATGCACCTGGCCGCGCACGTCCACGTACGGGTTCTCCAGGGTGTTGATGTCGACGGCGTCACCGTAGGAGTGCTGGGAGAGCACCCCCGGATTCCCGGTCACCTCACGGCAGTTGAAGGCGGAGGTGTTGTCGTCGGCCATCGCCGCGATGTCGCTGCCGTCGTACGCCGCCAGGGTCCGCATCCTGCGGATCGGGAACCGTGCGGCGAACGCCTTCTCGAAGACGTACACCACCTTGTCGGCCACGGCCTGGTGCACGACGATCTCGCCGCGGCGCACCTGCCCGTCGAACCCCCAGTGGTCGAGCCGGATCAGGCGGAGCCGGTCCGGGCCGACCGGGCAGCCGCGATGCCAGGTACGGCCCAGCTGGGCGGCGGTGACACCACTGACCTCGTACGTGAAACGGGGCGGTGGGGCAGCCGCGGCGCGGGCCGGGGCGGAGCCCGCCGGCGGAACGGACACCATGGCGAGCACCGCGGCGAGAGCGGCCGTCAACAGGAGGAAGCGGAATCGGTGGGGCACCGGGTCAACGTAGAGGGCGCGTCCCGCGCGGCCCCCGTGAAACGCCGGGACTGCTGCGTACGAGACCCCCTGGCACCATCCGGGCCACGCCCCGCGGGAGGCGCGGCGGCCGATTGTCAGTGGCGCCTGCGAGGGTGGAGGGCATGGACGAGGAGGAGTTCATGCGGGGCCGGGTGTACGGGGCGGACCACGAGGACGCGGGCCCGCGGCCCTGGCGTACCTACGCGCAGCTGGTGGGCGGCCCGCTCGACGGGCTGCTCCTGGACGTCACCGAGCGGTCCGCCGAGGAAGCGCGCGGTGTCGTCGCGCTCCTGACCGAACTGGGCGCGTTCGGCCCCGGGGGCCGCGCGCTGTACGGGCCGGTGGACGCCGCCGGGCGCCGTCTCGCCTGGCAGGGCGATGCGCCGTGACGCCGGGCGGAGGGAGGGTGAGCGCGTCGACCTGACAGCGGCGTGACGTCCGCAGCCGCGGGGCGCGCGATCGCCGAAAGTTTTTCGGCAGGTCGGGCGGCTCCCATCCGGCCGCCCCTGACCGGCGGCCGGACGGACGGGCCCGGTCAGGCGCCCGGCGCCGGCTCCGACGTCAGCCGGGCGTGCAGCCCGCGACGGTGGTCGACCTCCCGGACGGCGCCGGTGAGCGTGACGCGCGCGGTCAGCAGGGGCCGGGTGCTCGACGCGCTCAGCCGCAGCTCCAGCTCGCCGGGCTCGACGATCCGCCGGCCCGCGCGCCCGGTGAACGAGGCCAGATCGGCCGGGACCCTCGCCCGGACCCGCACCGCCTCGCCCGGCGCCAGCTCGTCGAGGCGTACGTAGCCGACGAGCCGCTGGACGGGCTGCACCACCGAGGCCACCGGGTCGTGCAGATACAGCTGGACGACCTCGGTGCCGGGCCGCGCCCCGGTGTTGCGGACCGTGCACGCGATCTCGAACTCGCCGTCGGTGGCGGCCACGCGGTTCGCCACCTCCAGCTCGCTCCACTCGAACGTCGTGTACGTCAGCCCGTGGCCGAACCCGAAGACCGGGCCCGGATCGAGGTTCGACACCTCGGAGGCGTGCCCGAGCCGCGCCGCGAGATACGTCGCGGGCTGCGCCCCGGCCTGTCGGGGGACACCGACCGGCAACCGGCCCGAGGGGCGGACGCGACCGCTGAGGATGCCGGCCAGCGCGCGCGTGCCCTCCTCGCCGGGGAAGAAGGTCTGCACGACGGCGGCGGCCTCGTCCGCCGCCCGGCCCAGGACGTAGGGGCGCCCGGCGAGCAGCGTCACGACGACGGGCGTACCGGTGTCCAACAGCGCGTCGAGCAGCTCCTGTTGCGCCCCGGGCAGGTCGAGGGAGGCGGCGTCGCAGCCCTCGCCGCTGGTGCCGCGCCCGAAGAGGCCGGCCCGGTCGCCGAGCGCCGCGACGACGACGTCGGCGCCGCGCGCCAGCTCGACGGCCGCGGCGAACTCCGCCCCGCGCGGTGCGTCCACGTCGTCGAGCCCGCGCGCCGTGACGATCTCGGACCCGGGGAACTCCGCCATCAACGCCTCGTGCAGCGTGGGCAGTTCGATGCCGAGCGGGGTGTCCGGCGTACGGCTGCCGACGTGCACAGGGAAGGAGTAGCAGCCCAGCACGGCCGTGGGCACCTCGGCGAGCGGACCGATCACGGCGACGCGGGCCGGCGGGTTCGGCGCGAGGGGCAGCGTGCCGTCGTTGGCCAGGAGCACCACGGCCTCCTCGGCGACGCGGCGGGCCAGCTCGCGGTTGCCCTCGGGGTCCAGGTCGACCGTGCCCCGCGCCCGCTCCGCCGCGACGCGCGCGAGGGCGGCGGGGGCCGGGTCCCAGTCCGGGTCGAGGAGGCCGAGCTCGGCCTTCTGGGCGAGGACCCGGCGGGCCGCACGGTCCACCAGGCGCTCGGGTACGGACCCGTCCGCGATCGCCTTGCGCAGGGGCTCACCGAAGGTCTTCACCGTCGGCAGCTCCACGTCGACGCCGGCCGCGAGCGCGGCACCGGCCGCCTCCCCGAGGGAACCCGCCACGCCGTGCAGGGTCTGGAGGAACGCGATGCCGAAGTAGTCGGCGACGACCGTCCCCCCGAAGCCCCAGGTGTCCCGGAGCAGTCCGGTCAGAAGCTCTTCGTCGGCCGCGGACGGGATGCCGTCGGTGTCGGTGTAGGCGTGCATCACGGACCGCACGCCGCTCTCCCGCACGGCCATCTCGAACGGGGCCAGCACCACGTCCGCGAACTCGCGGCTCCCCATGGAGACCGGGGCGAGATTCCGTCCGGCCCGGGACGCGGAGTACCCGGCGAAATGCTTGAGCGTGGCGACGGTCCCGGTGGACTCCAGGCCCTGGATGTAGGCGGTGGCGATCGTGCCGACGAGGTAGGGGTCCTCGCCGATCGTCTCCTCGACGCGGCCCCAGCGGACGTCGCGTACGACGTCCAGGACCGGGGCGAGGCCCTGGTGGACGCCGACCGAGCGCAGGTCGCGCCCGATCGCCGCGGCCATCTCGCGGACCAGGCCCGGGTCGAAGGTGGCGCCCCAGGACAGCGGTACCGGATAGGCGGTGGCGCCCCAGGCGGCGAACCCGGCCAGGCACTCCTCGTGGGCGAGGGCGGGGATGCCGAACCGGTTGGCCGCGGCGATCCTGCGCTGCGTCCGCGCCAGCGAGAGCGCGCCGAGGGCCGGGTCCACGGGCGCGGTGCCGAACGGCCGGGTCAACTGGCCGAGCCCGTGCGGGAGCAGCTCGTCGAGGTCGACCGCCTCCTCCATGTCGTGCTGGTACGGGGCGACGTCGCCGCCCTCGGCGGAGGCCCCCACCCAGACGCCGAAGAGCTGGGCGATCTTCTCCTCGAGGGACATCTCGGCGAGCAGGGCGTCGGCCCGGTCCGCGGGGGCGGCGCTCGGATCGCGCCACAGCGGGGCGGGGGACGCGTCGGGTGCTCGGTCCGCTCGGGTCATGTGGTCGGTCACTTTCCTCCGACTCCCATCAGCCCCTGGACCAGGGCACGACGGGCGAACAGGTAGACGATCAGGATGGGGAGCATGGACAGCACGACCGCGGAGAGCAGGCCAGGGATGTCGACGCCGTGTTCGGTCTGGAAGTCGTAGAGACCCATGGTGATGACCTTGGAGTCCGCGGACTGGGTGAGGACCAGCGGGAAGAGGAAGCCGTTCCACGCCTGGAGCGCGGAGTACACGGTGATGGTCGAGAGGCCGCTGCGGGAGAGCGGCAGCACCAGACGGAAGAAGGTCCGCCACGGTGAGGCGCCGTCCACGGTCATCGCCTCGTACAGTTCGGGCGTGATGTCCCGCATGGCCCCGGTCAGGATGAGCGTGCACACGGGCATGGCGAAGGCGGCCGTCGGCAGGATGACGCCGATGAGGTGGTCGTAGAGGCCGGCCTCGCTGATCACGTAGAACATCGGCACGATGACGGCCTGCGCGGGGATGGCGAGGCCCAGCAGGAAGAGCCGGAAGACCCCGCCGGTGAGCCGGCCGCTGCCGCGCACGATGGCGTACGCGAGCGGCGGCACGAGCAGCAGGACGATGCCGACCACGCAGACCGTGACGAGAAGGGTGTTGACGAAGTACTGGCCGAAGCCGCTGTTGAAGTTGTTGACGTAGTTGTCGAGCGTGAAGTGCTTCGGGAGGGACAGCGGGCCGTTGCCGCCGTAGTCGGAGCGCGACTGGAACGTGGCGACCAGCATCACGTACAGCGGCAGTCCGACCAGGAACAGCCAGACCAACGAGCCGAATCCGGCGAGGTAGTTGGGGCTCTCCCGGCGCCTTGACCCGGTCTTGGTACCGCTCACAGGCCCTCCATCTGGCTGCGCATCTTGTCGTAGCCGGACAGCCGCACCATGACGAGCGAGACGAGCGTGGCGACGAGGACCAGGAGGAGGCCGACCGCGGAGGCCGAGCCGTAGTCGAAGCTCTTGAACGCCTTCTGGTACATGTAGTACGCGCTGATGGTGGTGTCCGTGCCGGGCCCGCCCTGGGTGAGGATGAGCACCGTGTCGAACGTGGTGAGGCCGCCGACCACCATCAGGATCGTCGAGGTGATGATGCTGTTGCGCAGCTGCGGCAGGGTGATGTGGAAGAACTGGCGCACGGTGCCCGCGCCGTCGATCTGCGCCGCCTGGTAGAGGACCGGCGGCACGGCGCGGGCGGCGCCCTGGTAGATCAGCGTGTGCAGCGGCGTGAACTGCCACGTGCTCACGAACACGAGAACGCCGATGGCGGTGGACTGGTGCCCGAAGAGGTTGCCGTCACCGAACAGCCACGTGGCCTGGGCCGGAACCCCGAAGTTCGGGTCGAGGACGGCCCGCCACAGGACGGACACGGCGGCCGCCGACAGCAGCAGGGGCACGAAGTAGATCGCGGACAGGACGGCCCGGTTGCGCTGGTGCCCGGCGGCCCAGACGCCGAGGAGGAGACTGAGCGGCGTCTGTACGGCGACGCCCAGCACGGTCAGCAGGACGCTCAGCCACAGGCTTTCCAGCATCACCGGATCGGCGAAGATCTTGCGCCAGTTGTCGAGGCCGACGAACTCCGGGTCCGTCAGACCGTTCCAGCTGGCGAACGACAGGACGGCGACCAGGACGAGGGGAACGAGGGCGAAGAGGCCGAAGAACACGGCGGCGGGGACCGCCCAGCCGACGCCGGGACGGCCCACCCCGGCGCCGTGCCCGCCGCCGCGCGTGGCGGTCGAGGGCGCGCGCAGCCGCTTGCCGGGGGCGCGCCGGTCGGTCATGAGGTCACTGGTCATGAGGTGGGCAGGGCCTGCATCGCCTTGATGAAGCCGTCCTCGTCCAGCTGTCCGTTGAAGAACTGCTGGACGGCCTGGTACATGGCGGTCGCCGCGGACTGCGGGTACGCCTGGTCCCACGACAGCTGGAAGGACGGCGCCTTCTTCACCAGGTCGTACTGGAACTTCGCGTAGTCGGGGCTCGCGGCCTCGTCGAGGTGCTCGGCCGTGTTCGTCGTGGTGGGCAGGTTGCCGATGCCGAGGTGCGCCTTCACGAACGTGTCCGAGTACTGCAACTTGAGGAACTCCGCGACGGCGTCGGGGTACTTCGTCTTCTTGAGGACCGAGTAGAAGTTGTTGGTGTTGCCGACGAGGTCGCCGGCCTCACCCTTGCCGCCGGTGACCGTCGGGAAGGAGGTGTATCCGAAGTCCTTCTTGGCGAACGCGGGGTGCGCCTCCTGCTGGGTCGAGTACTCCCAGGAGCCCATCAGCTCGAATCCGGCCTTGCCGGTGGCGAGCAGCGTCGCCGAACCCTGGTCGGTGAACTTCACGGAGTCGTAGTTGGAGCCGAACGCGCCGGCGTCGACCAGCTGCCGGATCATGCCGAGCGCCTTCTTGCTGTCGGCGCTCTCCCAGGCCGACTTGTCGCCCTTGACCGCCTTCTGGAACAGGTCGGGCCCCGCGATGCGGTCGTAGAGGTACTCGAACCACATCAGGGTCGGCCACCGGTCGCCGCCGCCGAGCGCGATCGGCGTCACACCTTCGGACTTGAGCGCCTTGACGGCGGTGAGCAGCTCGTCCCACGTCCTGGGCGGTTCGACACCCGCCTTGTCGAGGACCTTCTTGTTGTGGAAGAGCAGGACCGGCTGGGTGCCGCGCATGGGGACGCCGTACGGCTTTCCGTCGACCAGGGCGCTGTTGAACACGGACGGCAGGAAGTTCGACTTCAGCCCCGGGTCCTTCGCGATGAAGTCGTCCAGGGGCAGCAGCAGCCCCGCGTCGACGAACGGCTTGATGCTGCCGCCGCCCCAGTTGTAGAAGACATCAGGGGCCTGCTTGCTACTGATGATCGTCTGCAGCTTGGCCTGGTAGTCGGCGCCAGGAATGGTGTCCAGGACCGCCTTGACCTTCGACTTCTTGTTGAAGTCGGCGATCAGTTGCTTCTCCACCTTGTTGGCCGAGTCCCCGTACACCAGGACGTGGATCTTGCCGTCGCCCCCGCCGACCGAGTCGGAGTCCCCGCATCCCGCAAGGGTGAGCAGCAAGGCCAGTGCCGCTCCGCCTGCGGCGACAGACCTGGGCAGCCGTGCGCGTCGAGTCATGGTTTCGCCCTCCCGAAAATCTTTCGGCTCAAGTACCGAAAGTTCACACGTCGGGACGCTAGGTGTCGCCCATGGAGGGGTCAACCCCGAGTAGCCGAGTTACCAAAGTGTTACGAGGCGGGGGCGGTTGACGGTGCCTTATGCTCCTCAACATGCGAGATGACGAGGAGTTGGGCCGGATCACCCTGGCGCAGGTGGCCCAGGAGGCGGGGGTCTCCATTTCGACAGTTTCGAAAGTGCTCAACGGGCGTCAGGACGTCGCGGGCCAGACGCGGGTCAGGGTGGAGCGCCTTCTGGAGGAGCACGCCTACCGGCGCACGACGCGCGCCGCCCGCGAGGCCCCGCTCATCGAGCTCGTCTTCCACGAGCTGGAGAGCGTCTGGGCGCTGGAGCTCATCCGCGGCGTGGAGAAGGTCGCCAAGGCGCATCAGGCCAGCGTGGTGCTGACCGAGAGCGGCACGCGCCAGGCGCCGGGCCCCGAGTGGATCGAGGGCGTGCTGCAGCGCAGGCCGCGCGGCGTGGTCCTGGTCTTCTCGGCGCTGCCCACCGAGGTCAAGCAGCGCCTGCGGTCGCGCTCCATCCCGTTCGTCATCATCGACCCGGCGGGCGACCCCGACCCCGACGTGCCCTCGGTCGGCTCGGCCAACTGGAACGGCGGACTGGTCGCCACCCGGCACCTGATCGAACTCGGCCACCGCCGCATCGGCATCATCACCGGCCCCGGTGACATGCTCTGCTCGCTGGCCCGCCTCGACGGCTACCGCTCGGCGTTGAGCATGGCCGGGCTCCCCGCCGACCCCGACCTCGTGCGGTACGGCGACTTCCACGTCGAGGGCGGCCGCGAGCGCGCCGTGGACCTGCTCGACCTGCCCGAACCGCCGACCGCCATTTTCGCGGGCAGCGACCTTCAGGCGCTCGGCGCCCTGGAGGCCGCCCGCCTGCGCGGCCTGCGCGTCCCGGAGGACCTGTCCGTGGTCGGCTACGACGACGTGCCCCTGGCCCAGTGGTCGAGCCCGGCCCTGACGACGGTGCACCAGCCGCTGCGGCAGATGGCCGAGGAAGCGGTGCACATGCTCATGCGGCTGCGCATGCGGGAACCGGTGACGACGCGGCTCGAACTGGCGACGAGCCTCGTCGTACGGAAGAGCACGGCGGCGCCGACCGCGTAGCCGACCGGCCCCGGGGGAGACGGTGGGCCCCGCGCGGGGGGACGGCCGGATGAATTACGTGTACATGCCTTGACTGGCGGTCTCGGCCACACGCACCGTTGCGGGGGCTTCATCCGCCCGCTGTCCGTCAGGTGAGGTGTCCCGTGGGGGGTTCGTGAACAGCAGACTGCTCGGCGTGGCCGCGGCACTGTCCGTCCTCGCCGTCCGGGGGCCCGGGACCGCGCCGGCGACCTCGGCGCCCCGGCAAGAAGCGCACCGGGGACCGACGGGAGCCGCCATGACCGCCGCACCGATCCGCCGCACCAGCTGCCTGCTGCTCGTCCTGGCCGCGCTGTTGTTCACCCTGACGCCGCGCACACCGGCGTCGGCGCATCCCCGGGGCGGCGCCGAGGTCGTCGCCGTCGAACAGGTCGCCGACCGCCAGGTGGATCTGTCCGTACGCTCCCCGGCGCTCGGCGACCGCACGGTAGGCGTCCGCCTCCTCACCCCCGACGGCTGGAACCCGGAGGACCGCCACCGGCACTGGCCGACCCTGTGGCTGCTGCACGGCTGCTGCGGCGACTACACGTCGTGGACGGACATGACCGACGTCGCCGGTGTCGAGAGCCTGCGCGACGTCCTCGTGGTGATGCCGGAGGCCGGCTGGAACGGCTGGTACAGCGACTGGTGGAACCAGGGCCGGGGCGCCGCTCCCGCCTGGGAGACCTTCCACACGCAGGAGTTGCGCCGGCTCCTCGAACGCGACTGGGGAGCGGGCAGCCGCCGCGTCGTGGCGGGCCTGTCGATGGGCGGCCAGGGAGCACTGATGTACGCCGCCCGCCACCCGGGCATGTTCAAGGCGGCCGCGGCGTACTCCGGTTCCGTGCACCCGCTCCTGAACGACGAGTCCGTCGACCGCGTCATGGGCTTCTTCGCGGGCCAGGGCGGCGACCCGCGCGACGTCTGGGGCGACCCTGTCGCCCAGCGCGACATCTGGGCGGCCCACGACCCCTACCACCTGGCCCGGCGCCTCACGTCGCTCCCCGTCTACCTGTCGTGCGGCGACGGCACCACCGGCCCGCTGGACGCGCCGGGCGCCACCAGCGACCTGGAAGCCGACTTCGGCCGCCAGAACCAGGCCCTCGCGGACCGGCTCGACCGCCTGGGCGCCCGCCGCCTGACCACCCACTTCTACGGCCCGGGAACCCACGGCTGGGCGTACTGGCAGCGCGAGTTGCACGCCTCGCTGCCAATGCTGCTCAGGGGGCTGCGGGCCGGCCACTGACACCGGCCGCCGCCGGTGCGCTACGGCTTGCGGCCGATCCCGCCGAAGCTGCTGACCGGTGCCGGGAGACCGGCGCCGTCGGTCGCGGGCCGCCACCGGGAGACGGAGGTCAGGCCGGGCTCCACGAGGTCGAGACCGTCGAAGAACCGGGCGAGCTGCGCCGGGGTGCGGTTGACCCGCGGGTTGTCGCTGGTGCTGTTCCACTGCTCGACCATCGCGCGGGTGGCCTCCGGGTGGTACTCCGCGGTGCTGTCGCACAGGACCAGGTGACTGCCGGCGGGCAGCGCGCTCTTGAGCTCCTCGACGAGGGTGTAGGCGTGGTCGTCGGTGACATGGGCGACGACACCGAGAAGCATCAGCGCGACCGGACGGCCGAGGTCCAGGGTGTGCGCGGCCTGGCGGAGGATGCTCGCGGTGTCGCGCAGATCCGCCTCGATGTAGTCGGTGGCGCCCTGCGGCGTGCTGGTCAGCAGGGCCTCGGCGTGGCGCAGGACGACCGGGTCGTGGTCGACGTAGACGATCCGGGCGGTGGGATCGAGGCGCTGGGCGACGTCATGGGTGTTGTCGATGGTGGGCAGCCCGGTGCCGACGTCGAGGAACTGGAGGATGCCCGCGTGCCGCACGAGGTGGGCGACGGCCCGCGCCAGGAAAGCGCGCTGCGCCCGGGCCACCTGCACGATCTCCGGGTTGACCGCCTGGATGGCATCGCCGACCTCGCGGTCGATCTCGTAGCAGTCCTTGCCGCCGAGCCAGTAGTTCCAGATCCGGGCCGAGTGCGGTGCCTGGCCGTCCGCCAGCGGTTTGTCCTGGGTCACGAGCAGCTCCGTGGGTCGGGTCGGCCGGCGTGTTTCGAGGTCGGAACAGAGTAGTGCACGGGCCGCTCGACGGCAGGTGGGACCGTCCTGCCCGCGGGCCGTCCGGGAGGCTCACGCATGATGGGTCGGGCCCGGGTCCCGGCCCCGCGCGACGGCCCGGCGGGGCTCGCCGCGGGGGAGCACCTGGTCGACGCGGTACCCGTCTGTGGCGCAGGTCACTGGAACTCCGCCGGCGCGGCGGAGAGGTAAAGGCTGTGAGGGACTCAGAAAACGATCTGCGCGAGCGCGTACGCGCCGGTGAACGCGGTGCGTTCGCCGAGCTGTACGAGCAGTGCGCCGGCCCCGTCTACCAGCACGCCCTGTGGCTCACCGGCGACTGGTCGACGGCCGAAGACATCATGTCGGAGACGTTCCTGACCGCATGGCGGGCACGGGAACGACTGCAGACCGAGGGAGGTTCCCTCCGCCCCTGGCTGCTGGGTATCGCCACGCACAAAGCGGAGAACGCCCGGCGCGGACTGCGCCGCCGGGTGGCGTTCCTGGCCCGCCAACGGCAGCCGCCCGTGGTCGCGGACTTCGCGCCCGAGGTGGTCGGACGCGTCGACGACACGCGGCGGCTGGCCGCCGTCCAGGGCTCGCTCGACCGGCTGCGGCGCCACGAGAGGGAAGTTCTGACGTTGTGCGTGTGGTCGGGCCTCGACTACCAGCAGACCGCCGAGGCGCTCGGCATCCCCGTCGGGACTGTGCGCTCGCGCCTGTCGCGGGCCCGCGCGAAACTCGCCCGGTTCGCCGACGAGGCGCAGAAAAATCCGGAACCGCGTGCCGCCCGCGGAGAGATGACTGGTGAAGCCGCACTCGCGGCCCTGCCCGTGAGGGAGGAAACGGCATGAACGACAACCACGACAGGCACGACGAGCGGACGGCCACGGAGGTCGAGGCGGACCGTGACACCGACATCGTGGAGCTCGCTCGGCTGTTGCCGGCCCCGGCCCGTCAGGGCCTCCCTCGCGAGCGGCACCTCCGTCACAAGGAACGACTCATGCAGCGCATCGACCATGACCAGGCCGCTCCCCGCCCCCGCCCCGCCCGGCGCCTGCTGCGCCCCGCCCTGCTGGTGCCGGTGACCGCACTCGCCCTCGGCGGCATCCTCACCGCGGGCGTCGTCGTCGCCACGGGCGACGACGCGCCGGCCACCTCGGCGGCCCGGCGGCACGACGCCTCCGGGACGCGGCCCGCGACGGTGCTCCTGGACCGGATCTCCCTCGCCGCGAGCAAGGGCGACGCGCTCCAGGTGCGCGACGACCAGTTCGTCTACAGCCGTGAGAAGGGCACCGGGGCGGACCTGACCAGCGGCAAGGCGGTCGTCGGCCCCCTCCAGGAGACCGAGTCGTGGGTCGCGCAGGAGCCGGGCCCGCTGCGCAGGCTCGGGATCAGCAGGACCGATGGGGAGACGCTCCCCATCAACGCCGAACTGGGGGACACCAAGGGCACACCCGCCGGCTTCGGCCGCCCCACCTACCACTGGCTGGCCTCGCTGCCCACCGACCCCGAGAAGCTGCTGACGTACCTGTACGCCAACACGCCGAAGTCCGAGGAGCAAGAACGCGACCAGGCGGTCTTCGACCGCATCGGCGGCCTCGTCGGTACGGTGATGCCCCCCGAGACCGCCGCCGCGCTCTACCGGGCCGCGGCCAGGATCCCCGGCGTCGCCAAGGCCCCCGGCGCCCAGGACGCCATCGGCCGACACGGCGTCGGGATCTCCCGCGACGACACGACCTTCGGCACCCGCACCGAGTGGGTCTTCGACAAGGACGACCTCGCCTTCCTGGGCTCCCGCAGGTACCTCGTCAAGGACACCACCTACGGCAAGGCCGGGACCCTCATGTCGAGCACGGCCGTGCTCGGGCACGCGGTGGTCGACAAGGCGGGACAGGAGCCCGCCACCGCACAGCAGAGCTGAGAGCCTGTCTTCGAGACGGGCCGGGGTAGCGCGCAAGGACGCGCCGGGGGCAAAGACGGGTTCTCAGCGCCCGCGCCGCACCTGTGCGGCCTTGCGCGCCTCGGCCAGCTTGCGCGCCTCGCCGGACTTGCGGGACGTGCCGCGGGAGGTGTCCTTCGTGGTGCCGAAACCCCGGAACGGCGTGTTGGTGTTCTTCGGCTTGGCCGCGGCCGGCGCGCTGTCGAGCGGGGTGCCGGAGGGGGCCCTTGCGCCGGTGATGCGGCTCAGTTCCGCCTCACCGGAGCGCACCTTGGTGACCGTCGGCTCGATCCCGGCCTCGGCCATGACCTGGCTCACCTCGCGGCGCTGCCCCGACAGCACCAGCGTGACGACCCGGCCGGACTCCCCGGCCCTGGCGGTGCGGCCCGCCCGGTGGAGATAGTCCTTGGGGTCGGTGGGCGGGTCCACGTTGACCACGAGGTCGAGGTCGTCGATGTGCAGGCCGCGGGCCGCGACGTTGGTCGCAACCAGGACGGTGACCCGGCCGTCCTTGAACTGTGTGAGCGTCCGGCTGCGCTGCGGCTGGGACTTGCCGCTGTGCAGGGCCGCGGCGTGCACACCGTTGGCGCGCAGATGCCGGGTGAGCTGGTCGACGCCGTGCTTGGTGTCCAGGAAGAGCAGGACACGGCCGTCACGGGCGGCGATCTCCGTGGTGACGGCGTACCGGTCGGGGCCGTGGACGACCAGCACGTGGTGGTCCATGGTCGTCACCGAGTTCGTCGCCGGGTCGGCGGAGTGGACGACGGGGGAGTGCAGGTAGCTGCCCACCAGCTGCTCGACGTCGCCGTCCAGGGTGGCAGAGAAGAGCATCCGCTGGCCGTCGGGGTGCACCTGGTCGAGCGCCTCGGTGACCTGCGGCAGGAAGCCCATGTCGCACATCTGGTCCGCCTCGTCGAGGACGGTGATCCGGACGCGGCCGAGGCGGCAGGCCTTGCGGTCGATCAGGTCGTGCAGCCGGCCGGGGGTGGCGACGACGACATCGGCCCCGTCGCGCAGCGCGGCGATCTGCCGGCCGACCGACACCCCGCCGACGACCGTCGCCAACCGCAGCCGCAGCGCCTGCGCGTACGGCGTGAGCGCCTCGGTCACCTGCTGCGCCAGCTCCCGGGTCGGTACGAGGACCAGGGCCAGGGGCTGCTTCGGCTCCGCGCGCCGCCCGGCCGTCCGCACGAGCAGCGGCAGGCCGAAGGCGAGCGTCTTGCCCGATCCGGTGCGCCCGCGCCCGAGGACGTCACGTCCGGCGAGGGCGTCGGGCAGCGTGGCCGCCTGGATCGGGAACGGTTCCCGCACGCCGTGCTCGGTGAGCGTGCGCAGCACTTCGGCCGGCAGGTCCAGGTCCGAGAAGGACGGTGCCGAGTCGTTCATGAGGAGCCTTCCGTCAGGGGAACGTACGAGGAAGGCCCGGCAGGGTGACTGACCGATGAACTGGGACCGCCCAAACGGTTGAGATTAACACGGACCGGCCGGACGGCTCATCGGCTCCGGAAGGCGTCGAGGATGCGCTCGGCGGCCAGCGTGGCGGTGATTTCACCGTCGCGGACCTGCCGCTCCAGGCCGGGCGCCAGGGAGCGGACCGAGGGGTCGGCGTGCAGGCTGCCGAGCAGCTCGTCGCGGACCATGGCCCAGGCCCAGTCGACCTGCTGCTCGCGGCGCCGGCCGGCGAGACGGCCCGAGGAGTCGAGCAGCTTGCGGTGCTGTTCGAGCCGCTCCCAGACGTCGTCAAGCCCCGTCGACTCGCGGGCGCTGCAACTGAGCACGGGCGGCGTCCAGAAGGCGTCCTTGCCGTGCATGAGGCGCAGCGCGCCTGCCAGTTCCCGCGCGGCGGTCATGGCGTCGCGTTCGTGCGGGCCGTCCGCCTTGTTGACGCTGACCACGTCGGCCAGTTCCAGGACGCCCTTCTTGATGCCCTGCAACTGGTCGCCCGTGCGCGCCAGGGTCAGCAGCAGGAAGGAGTCGACCATGTTGGCGACGGCCGTCTCCGACTGGCCGACGCCGACGGTCTCCACGAGCACCACGTCGTACCCGGCGGCCTCCATGACGACGATCGACTCGCGCGTCGCCTTGGCCACACCGCCGAGCGTGCCGGCGGTGGGGGAGGGGCGGACGAAGGCCGCGGGGTCGACGGCGAGCCGCTCCATCCGCGTCTTGTCGCCGAGGATCGAGCCGCCCGTCCTCGTGGAGGACGGGTCGACGGCGAGCACGGCGACCCGGTGGCCGAGCCCGGTGAGCATCGTGCCGAACGCGTCGATGAACGTCGACTTGCCCACCCCCGGCACACCGCTTACGCCGATCCGCCGCGCCCGGCCACTGTACGGCAGCAGCGAGGTCAGCAACTCCTGCGCCAGCGCCCGGTGCTGGGGGCGGGTGGACTCGACGAGGGTGATCGCGCGGGCGATGACCGCCCGCTTCCCGTCGAGCACCCCTTTGACATACGTGTCGAGGTCGATGGCCATGGAGTCACCGGCTCACAGGTCGTCGTGCCCGAGGTCGGCCGCGAGGCGTCCCACCAGGTCGTGGGCGGCGTCCGGGATCACGGTGCCGGGCGGGAACACCGCGGCGGCGCCCATCTCCAGGAGCGTGGCCACGTCCTGCGGCGGAATGACACCGCCCACCACGATCATGATGTCCGCGCGCCCCTCCTCGGCGAGCGCCTCGTGCAGCGCCGGTACGAGGGTGAGGTGCCCGGCGGCCAGCGACGACACCCCGACGATGTGCACGTCCGCCTCGACGGCCTGCCGCGCCACCTCGGCCGGGGTCTGGAAGAGCGGGCCCACGTCCACGTCGAAGCCCAGGTCGGCGAAGGCGGTCGCGATCACCTTCTGCCCGCGGTCGTGCCCGTCCTGGCCCATCTTGGCGACCAGGATGCGCGGGCGGCGGCCCTCGGCCTCGGCGAACTCCTCGACGCGGCTGCGGGTGCGGTCCACGGTCGGCGACTCGCCTGCTTCGTTGCGGTACACGCCGGAGATCGTACGGATCTGGCCCGCGTGGCGCCCGTACACCTTCTCCAGGGCGTCCGAGATCTCCCCGACGGTCGCCTTCGCGCGCGCCGCGCGCACGGCGAGCTCCAGCAGGTTGCCCTTGCCGTCCGCGGCCCGGGTGAGCGCATCGAGCGCGTCCTGGCAGACGGCCTCGTCCCGTTCGGCGCGCAGCCGCCGCAACTTGGCGATCTGCTGGGTCCGCACGGAGGAGTTGTCGACCTTGAGGACGTCGATCTGCTCGTCGGTCTCCACCCGGTACTTGTTGACGCCGATGACCGGCTGCCGTCCGGAGTCGATCCGGGCCTGGGTGCGGGCCGCGGCCTCCTCGATGCGGAGCTTGGGGATGCCCGCGTCGATGGCCTTGGCCATGCCGCCCGCGGCCTCCACCTCCTGGATGTGCTGCCAGGCCCGGCGGGCGAGGTCGTACGTGAGCTTCTCCACGTACGCGCTGCCGCCCCACGGGTCGATCGAGTGGGTCGTCCCGGACTCCTGCTGGAGCAGCAGCTGCGTGTTGCGGGCGATGCGCGCGGAGAAGTCGGTGGGCAGGGCGAGCGCCTCGTCGAGGGCGTTGGTGTGCAGTGACTGGGTGTGGCCCTGGGTGGCGGCCATCGCCTCCACGCACGTACGTGTGACGTTGTTGAAGACGTCCTGCGCGGTCAGCGACCAGCCCGAGGTCTGCGAATGGGTGCGCAGGGAGAGCGACTTGGCGTTCTTCGGGTCGAACTGCCTGACCAGCTTCGCCCACAGCAGGCGGGCCGCGCGGAGCTTGGCGACCTCCATGAAGAAGTTCATGCCGATCGCCCAGAAGAACGAGAGCCGCGGCGCGAACGCGTCCACGTCCAGACCCGCCTCGCGCCCCGCCCGGATGTACTCCACCCCGTCGGCGAGGGTGTAGGCCAGCTCCAGATCGGCTGTCGCACCCGCCTCCTGGATGTGGTAGCCGGAGATGGAGATGGAGTTGTAGCGGGGCATCCGCTGCGAGGTGTAGGCGAAGATGTCGGAGATGATCCGCATCGACGGCTTCGGCGGATAGATGTAGGTGTTGCGGACCATGAACTCCTTGAGGATGTCGTTCTGGATGGTCCCGGCCAGCTTCTCGGGCGCGACGCCCTGCTCCTCCGCCGCCACGATGTACAGCGCCAGTACGGGCAGCACGGCCCCGTTCATCGTCATCGACACGGTCATCTTGTCCAGCGGGATGCCGTCGAAGAGCTGGCGCATGTCGTAGATCGAGTCGATGGCCACCCCCGCCATGCCGACGTCACCGGTGACGCGCGGGTGGTCGCTGTCGTACCCGCGGTGCGTGGGCAGGTCGAAGGCGACCGACAGGCCCTTCTGGCCCGCCGCGAGGTTGCGCCGGTAGAAGGCGTTCGACTCCTCGGCCGTCGAGAAACCCGCGTACTGCCGGATCGTCCAGGGCTGGTTCACGTACATCGTCGGGTACGGGCCGCGCAGATACGGCGCCACACCCGGGAAGGTCTCCAGGAAGTCCAGGCCCTCCAGGTCCTGCCCGGTGTAGAGGGGCTTGACCGCGATGCCCTCGGGCGTCTCCCACAGCAGGTCGTCGCCGTCGGCGGCGCGCTTCACCGCGTCGCGCCAGTCGCCGGGGCCGGCGTCCGGCGCCGGGGTCCCCAGCTCGATCGCGGAGAAGTCGGGGATGCGGGGGGCGGTCATCGGGACACTCCCATGCGGTCGAGCGCGGCGGACAGCACGGCCACGGCGTCGCAGCCGGCAAAGACATACGTGTCGACCCCGGCGTGCTCGGCGGGGCGGCCCGCGAGGAACACGTGCCGGGCGCCCGCCGCCCGCAGCTCCCGGGCGACGGTCTCGGCCCGCTCCTCGTAGACCGGGTCGCTGGAGCACAGGCACACGTCCCGTGCCCCGCTCTCCTCGAACGCGCCGTCGGTGACGGGCTCGACGCCGCCCGCCTGGAACAGGTTGGCCGCGAAGGTGAGCCGGGCGGTGTGCGCGGCGGCCGGGCCCAGGGCGGCCAGGTAGACGCGGGGCCGGGCCCCGGTCGCGGCGAGGTGTGCGTCGGAGCGGGCCCGCAGCGCCTCGAACGCCTCGTCCCGGCGCACCCGGGGCAGTCCGCCGGACGGCGCTGCGGGCACCGGCTCACGCAGCACGGGCTTCTCGGCCAGGTGCGGGAACTCGCTGACACCGGTGACCGGTTCGCGCCGCGTGGCGAGCTTCTTGCTCCGTGCGGACCAGGTCTCGGCCAGCCGGTCGCGGACCGTACCGGAGCGCAGGGCGGCGGCCTGACCGCCCCCCCGCTCGATCTGCTGGAAGAACTCCCAGCCCGCGTGGGCTAGTTCGTCGGTCAGTCGCTCCACGTACCAGGAGCCGCCCGCCGGGTCGATCACCCGGGCCAGGTGTGACTCCTCGATGAGGATGGTGGAGGTGTTGCGGGCAATGCGCCGGGCGAACGCGTCCGGCAACCCCAGCGCGTGGTCGAAGGGGAGCACTGTGACGGAGTCCGCGCCGCCCACGCCCGCGCCCAGCGTCGCGATCGTGGTGCGCAGCATGTTCACCCACGGGTCGCGGCGCGTCATCATCACCGGCGAGGTCACCGCGTGCTGGAGCTGCGCACCGGAGCGCGGCGCGCCGCAGGCCTCGGCCACCCGCGCCCAGAGCCGCCGCGCCGCACGGAACTTGGCGATGGTGAGGAACTGGTCGGCGCCGGCGGCGTAGCGGAACTCCAGCTGCGCCAGCGCCTGTTCGACGTCGAGCCCCGCGCCGGTCAGCTCGCGCAGGTAGGCGACACCGGTGGCGAGGGAGCAGCCCAGTTCCTGCGCGGCCGAGCCGCCGGCCTCGTGGTACGGCAGCGCGTCCACGGTCAGCGCGCGCAGCCCCGGATAACGCCGGGCGCACAGCCGCGCCAGCTCGATGACCGGTCCGGTGTCGTACGAGTCCCCGGTCCGCGCCTCGTGGCCCAGCGGGTCCGCGCCCAGGTTGCCCCGGGCCGCTTCGGGGGCGACGCCCTTCTCCTCGTACAGCCGCAGCAGTTCGCGCGCGGCGGCGTCGGTCTCGGCGCCCGCGTCGAGCACGACGGCGGCCAGATCGAGGTAGACGCCGTCGAGGGCCGGGGCGAGCACGGAGACGGGGGAGCCGGTGTCGGCGCCGACCGTGAGCCAGAGCGAGGTGACGCCGTTCTCCAGGTCGGCCAGGACCGGGCCGGACGCGGCGAGCGTGTGCCGCTGGCGTACGTCCCAGCCGCCGACCGTGTTCCCCTCGGCGCGGCCGCCGCGTACGAAGGGGGCGAAGCCGGGCAGGCCGGAGGGGGGCGTGTCGACGTCGGCTGTGTACAAGGGGCGGGCGCGCAGCCCGTCCTCCAGCGCGGTGGACAGGGCGGCTTCCGCCTCGCCGGCCGAGACTTCCTTGCCCGACTTTCGCAGGACACCCGCGACCAGGTGCTGCCACTGCTCATGCGTCGCGCCGGGGAACTCGGCTGCCAGGGAAAGCCCGTCGTCAGGCAGGACCGTCATGCCCGGATGCTAGGGCAGATCCGGGGACGAGCAGCAGGTGGCGGAGGTGTGACCTTGTTTACCTTGCCTGCCGGGCGCCGAACCTCTATCGGCGCCCGGCAGGCCCTGGGTACGCGCAAGATGCGGATATCCAAGAGAAAAATACGGACCGCGCCCGTTGACACCCCTGACTCGTGACGCGAATCTGTCCATCGAAACTACGCAAAAAATTAACAGCGCAACTCAATACTTGGATGACGGCCGGCTGGGACGCGCCGCGCCGGGCCTCCGAGGACCCCCTCAAGGAGCGTCATGACTGGAATGACAGGGGCACGTCATAGATGGCGTTGGCTGGCCGGTGCGGTGACGGCGGGGCTGCTCACCGTCGGGCTGGTCCCGGCGGCGGCCCAGGCCGCGGAAGCGCAGAACGTGGCGCTCGGCAGACCGGCCACGGCCGGGGGAGTGCATGACGGCTACCCCGCGGGCAACGTCACCGACGGCAGCCAGGCCACGTACTGGGAAGGCCCGACCGGGTCGTTCCCCCAGTGGGTGCAGATCGACCTGGGACGCACCGTCGACATCGACGAGGTCGTCCTGAAGCTTCCCGCCTCCTGGGAGGCCCGCACCGAGACCGTCGCCGTCCAGGGCAGCCCGGACGGGCAGGGCTTCACCACCCTCTCGGCCGCCGCGAAGCGGGCCTTCGCCCCGGGCTCGGGGAACAGCGTGAGCGTCGACGTCACGGCCGAGACCCGGTACGTGCGGGTGCAGGTCAGCGACAACACCGGCTGGAACGCCGCCCAGTTGTCCGAGGTGGAGGTCCTCGGCACGGCCGGCGGCGGGGACCCGCAGGAGCCGCCGCCCACCGGGACCAACCTGGCCCTGCGCAAGCCGATCGAGGCGACGTCGACGACGCAGAACTACCTGGCGCCGAACGCCAATGACGGCAGCACCGACACCTACTGGGAGGCGAGCGGTCAGTCCGCCGCGCTGACCGTGAAGCTCGGCTCCGACGCGGACCTGACCGGCGTCGTCCTCAAGCTCAGCCCGAACGCCGCCTGGAGCACCCGCACCCAGACTCTCCAGGTCCTCGGCCGCAAGGCCGGAGCCACCGACTTCACCTCGCTGAAGGACCGGGCCGCGTACACCTTCGACCCGGCGGCGAACCAGAACACCGTGACGATCCCGGTCACCGGCCGCTACGCGGACGTACGGCTGCAGTTCTCCGGCAACAGTGGCGCGGGCGGCGGCCAGGTGGCCGAGTTCGAGGTCGTCGGCTCGGCCGCGCCCGCCCCCGACCTGACGGTGAGCGGCCTGACGTGGTCACCCGCCGCCCCGTCCGAGGCCGACCCGGTCACGGTCGAGGCGACGGTCCGCAACGGCGGGACCGCGGCGGCCCCCGCCACCACGGTGGACGTCAGCCTGGAAGGCGCGGTCGCCGGGAGCGCCGCCGTCGGGGCCCTGGCCGCCGGCGCGTCGGCGAAGGTGCCCGTCAAGGTCGGCGCCCGCCCCCTGGGCAGCTACAGCGTCTCCGCGGTCGTGGACCCGACGGACGCCGTACCCGAGCTGGACAACTCGAACAACAGCCGCAACGCCGACACGAAGCTGGTCGTCACCCAGGCGCCCGGACCCGACCTGGAGGTCACCGGGATAGCCACCACCCCGGCCAACCCGGCCGTCGGTGCGAAGGTCACCTTCGCCGTCACCGTGCACAACCGCGGCACGAGCGCGGCGCCCACCGGGAGCGTCACCCAACTCACCGTCGGCGGTACCGCGTTGACCGGCGCCACCGGCGCCGTCGCCGCGGGCGCCTCGGCGACCGTGTCCATCGGCGGCAGCTGGACCGCCGCCAACGGCGGAGCCGCCCTCACCGCGACGGCCGACTCCACGAACAAGGTCACCGAGACCAACGAGAACAACAACACGTTCGCCCGGACCCTGGTCGTCGGACGCGGCGCCGCCGTGCCCTACACCGAGTACGAGGCGGAGGACGGCCGCACCAACGGCACCCTGCTCACGGCCGACGCCCAGCGCACCTTCGGGCACACGAACTTCGCCACCGAGTCCTCCGGCCGCAAGTCGGTGCGGCTCAACTCCACAGGCCAGTACGTAGAGTTCACCTCCACCACGCCCTCGAACTCGGTCGTCGTACGCAACTCGATCCCGGACGCCGCGGCCGGCGGCGGCCAGGAGGCGACGCTCAGCCTCTACGCGAACGGCACCTTCGTCCGCAAGCTCAACCTCTCGTCCAAGCACAGCTGGCTCTACGGCACCACCGACGACCCGGAGGGGCTGACCAACCGGCCCGGCGGCGACGCCCGCCGCCTGTTCGACGAGTCCCACGCCCTGCTCACCCAGACCTACCCCGAGGGCACGACGTTCCGGCTCCAGCGGGACAGCGGGGACAGCGCCGCCTTCTACGTCGTCGACCTGATCGACCTGGAGCAGGTCGCCGCACCGGCCGCCAAGCCCGCCGAGTGCGTCTCCATCACCGAGTACGGAGCCGTGCCCAACGACGGCATCGACGACGCGGACGCCATCCAGCGTGCCGTGACGGCGGACCAGACCGGCAAGATCCCCTGCGTCTGGGTCCCGGCCGGGCAGTGGCGCCAGGAGAAGAAGATCCTCACCGACGACCCGCAGAACCGCGGCCAGTACAACCAGGTCGGGATCCGTGATGTCACCCTCAGGGGCGCCGGCATGTGGCACTCCCAGCTGTACTCCCTCATCGCGCCGCAGGACGCCGGCGGCATCAACCACCCGCACGAGGGCAACTTCGGCTTCGACATCGACGACAACACCAAGATCTCCGACATCGCCGTCTTCGGCTCCGGCACGATCCGCGGCGGTGACGGCAACGCGGAGGGCGGAGTCGCGCTCAACGGCCGCTTCGGCAAGGACACCAAGATCACCAACGTCTGGATCGAGCACGCCAACGTGGGTGCCTGGGTCGGCCGCGACTACTCCAACATCCCCGAACTGTGGGGCCCCGGCGACCGCGTCGAGTTCAACGGCGTCCGCATCCGCGACACCTACGCCGACGGCGTCAACTTCGCCAACGGCACCCGCAACTCGACGGTCTTCAACTCCTCGTTCCGCAACACCGGTGACGACGCCCTGGCGGTCTGGGCCAGCAAGTACGTGAAGGACACCTCGGTCGACGTCGGCCACGACAACCACTTCCGCAACAACACCGTCCAACTGCTCTGGCGCGCCAACGGCATCGCGGTCTACGGCGGCTACGGCAACACCATCGAGAACAACCTGGTCTCGGACACCATGAACTACCCCGGGATCATGCTCGCCACCGACCACGACCCGCTGCCGTTCTCCGGTACGACCCTGATCGCGAACAACGGGCTGTACCGCACCGGCGGAGCCTTCTGGAACGAGGACCAGGAGTTCGGCGCGATCACCCTGTTCGCGCAAGGGCAACCCATCCCCGGTGTCACGATCCGCGACACCGACATCCGCGACTCCACCTACGACGGCATCCAGTTCAAGACGGGCGGTGGCGAGCTGCCCGATGTCCAGGTCACCAACGTGACCATCGACAAGTCGAACAACGGCTCGGGCATCCTGGCCATGTCCGGCGCCCGCGGCAGCGCCACACTGACCGGGGTCACCATCACCAACTCGGCGCAGGGCGACATCCTGACCGAGCCCGGCTCACAGTTCGTCATCAAGCGGGGCTGACCTCAGGCCCGTCCCGAACCTTCGTCGCCGGCGTGTCCGACGCCCCGCTGTCCACGCCGGCGGCGAAGCTCCCTCGTGCCCCGGCGCGGACGGCACCGCGGCCGACGCCGTTCAGAGCGTGACGGCGATCCCGATGTTCGGCTTCTTGCGCAGACGCAGGAACCTGACGAGGCCGTTGCCGACCCGGGACAGGAAGTACCGCTCGGCGAGGAGGGCCTGAGCGGCCGCGGTGCCGTCCTCGTCGAGCAGACGGCCGGTGCCCCCCAAGGTGGCAGCGTCCGGAGCGGTCTTGCCGCGCGCATCGCACACCGTGACCATCACCGCGCTGTTGTTGCGGAGCCGCTTGACCTTCCAGGAGTCCGCGGGGGTGACCACGAGCAGCTCGTGATCGTCCCGGCCCACGTGCCAGACGGGTGTGGCGACCGGGGTTCCGTCCTTCCGGTACGTCGTGAGGCTGATGTACTTGCTGCGTCGGATCTCGTCCATTGCTGACACGCCCGGAGTCTATCGGCGCCGTCGGCGTACGACCCCGGGAGCAGACGGGGGTTCCGGCGGCCCGTGGGGCGTACCTCCCAGGGGGGAGGCCGGGTCGCGGGTGTCCCCCGGGGGCCGGATGCGGTCCGCCGCCCTGTCGGAAAGGGTGGGGCGCATGGGTGAATCCAGAACGCTGACGCCACGTCATAGAGGCTCTCTGTTACGGAGGTTGAGCGGATCCGCCGTCGCGCTCGGTCTTCTGTCGCTGACCGCGGCCCTCCTGCCGGTGCCCTCGTCCGCCGCCGCGGGGCCGGCCCGGGAGAGCCTCTCCGGAGGCGGGCGCACGGCACAGATCAGCCGTACCGCGTACGGCATCCCGCACATTCGCGCACGGAACTTCGACGGGCTCGGCTACGGCTACGGCTACGCGTTCGCGCAGGACAACGTGTGTGAACTCGCCGACCAGGTGGTGACGGTGCGGGGCGAGCGGTCCCGCTACTTCGGCCCCGACGGAGACCGGGGCGAGGGCGCAAACCTGGCGAGCGACACGTACTACCAGGGGCAGCGGCGAGCGGGCACGGTCCGCCAACTGCTGCACAAAAAAGCCCCGTTGGGGCCGGCTGCGGAACTGCGCCGGATGGTGGAGGGATACGCCGCCGGCTACAACCGCTACCTGCGGGAGACGGGCGTCGGCGACCTGCCGGACGCCCGCTGCAAGGGCAAGCCGTGGGCGCGCCCGATCACCGCGCTCGACCTGTGGAGCATCGTCCACGACGCCAACGAGGTGACCGGCCTGGTACCGCTCGCGCCGGACATCGGCGACGCGAGACCCCCGACGGCCGGCGCCGACGGCGCGGCCGGATCCAGGACCGCGCGGACCCCGGCCGCCGCCCCCGCCGGGCAGCACACCGGCACGGACGCCTTCGGCAGCAACGGCTGGGCGCTCGGCCGCGACGCCACCCGCACCGGCGACGCGATGGTCCTCGCCAACCCGCACCTTCCCTGGACCGGCGGCGCCCTGCGCTTCTACCAGGTGCAGTTGACGATCCCCGGCACCCTGGACGTGTCCGGCGCCGGACTGTACGGCACGCCCCTCGTCCTGATCGGCCACAACAGGGACCTGGCCTGGACGCACACCGCGAGCGACGCCCAGCACGCCTCCACCTACGCGCTGAAACTCGTGGCGGGCGACCCGACCGGCTACGTGGTCGACGGCCGGACGGAGCGGATGGAACGCCGCACGGTCCCGGTCACCGTGCGCCGGGCCGACGGCCGGACCACCACGGCCGAACGGACGCTCTACACCTCACGGTTCGGCCCCGTCCTCTCCTCCGGCTGGACCACGAGCACCGCCTACGCCGTCCGGGACGCCAACGCCGACAACCTGCGCTCCATGAACACCTGGCTGGCCATGGGCAAGGCGCGCAGCCTCGGTGAACTGCGCACCGCCCAGGACACCTACCAGGGCATCCCCTGGACCTACACGCTCGCCGCCGACACCTCCGGCGACACGTACTTCACCGACTCCTCCGCCGTACCGCACCTCACCGACGCCCAGCTCGAACGCTGCACCCTCCCGGGCGGCGAGGAAGGACCTGAAGCCCTCGACGGCTCGACATCGGCCTGCGCCTGGGGCAGCGACCCCGACGCACTCGTCCCCGGCCTCTACGGCCCGTCCCGCCAACCGGAGCTGACCCGCACCGACTACGTCGCCAACTCCAACAACGGGCCGCGGTACACCAACCCCGATGCCCCGATCACCGGGCTCCCCGGCACGTACGACGTGGGATCCCGCCCCGGGCAGCGCGCGCAGCTCGGAGTGGACATGATCGCGCGGCGGGCGGACGGCACCGACGGACTCGGCGCCCCCGGGTTCACCGGCGGCACCCTGCGCTCCTCGATGTTCGGCAACCGCGTCCTGTCGGCCGAGACGGGCCGGGACGACGTGGTCGCCCTGTGCCGCGCCCACCCGCTCCTGGAGGCGACCGACGGCAAGGAGACCGATGTGCGGCGGGCCTGCGCGGCCCTCGCCCGCTGGGACACCCGCGCCGACACCGACAGCCGGGGCGCCGCGCTCTGGGGCACGTTCTACGACCACCTCCTGCGGACCGGGCCCCCCGACACCTGGCACCGCGTCCCCTACGACCCGGCGCACGCCCTCACGACGCCGCGCGGCATCGACGGCGCGGACGCGCGGGTCCGCCGGGCCCTGGCCGACGCCGTCCAGGACTTCGCCGCCCGGGACCTCCCCGTGGACACCGCACTCGGCGCCGTGCAGCAGTGGGCCGGGATTCCGCTGCCCGGCTGCAACGGGAACAAGGGCTGCTTCAACGTGGTGGATGCGGCCCCCGGCGCGGGCACCGGCACCCCGCCCGCCGAGGCCTTCGGCTCCAGCTTCCTGATGGCCGTCGAGCTCACCCCCGGCGGCCCCCGCACCCGCACCCTTCTCACCTACGGCCAGTCCTCGAACCCGGCCTCGCCGCACTACACGGACCAGACCCGCCTCTTCAGCCGCGGGCAGTGGGTCACCGAGCGGTTCACGGCGGCCGAGATCGCCGCCGACCCGGCCCTGCGGGTGACGATCCTGCGCGGCTGACACGGTCCGTTCCCGTTCCGGTCCGCCACCACCCGGCCACCCGCGGGCGGTGGCGCATCGGTCAGAACACCGAACGCTCGAATCAGCTCGCCCAGTCGCCAAAGCCGATCGTTTATGGCCGTTTCTTGCAGGAGGATCCGCTTATCCGCCGCGGCACGGCAGTATGGCACCGTGGTAGGCAATCTTCCCGTCATGACGACCAGCTTCGTCGGTCGCGTCAGCGAACTGGGCGCCGTCAAAACGGCGTTGACCGAACACCGATCGGTCACCCTCACCGGTGGCGGCGGCGTCGGCAAGAGCCGTCTGGCCCTGCGCGTCGCCGAGGAGGTGCAAGGCGCGTACGCCGACGGCGTGTGGTGGGCGGATCTCTCCCACCTCTACGACGACCGGCTGTTCACCGCCACGGTCTGCGACGCCGTCGACCTCCTGGACCACAACTCGCGGGCCCCCATCGAGGCGCTGTGCGAGTGGCTGGCCGGACGGCAGGTCCTGCTCGTCCTCGACTGCTGCGAGCGGGTTCTGGCGTCCTGCCGGCTCCTGGTGAGCGAACTGCTCACCGCGGCGCCCCGGTTGACCATCCTGGCCACCAGCAGAGAGCCGCTCGGCGTGCACCGGGAGCGGTGCGTCGAGGTGACCCCGCTCTCCACCGACGACAGCGGCGCGGACGCGGTGCGCCTCTTCCGCGAGCGGTGCGCCTCGACCGCGCCGGGCGTCCCGCTCGACGCGCCGGGCACCCCCGAGACCATCGCCGCGGTCTGCCGCCGCCTGGAAGGGATTCCCCTCGCCGTCGAGCTCGCCTGCGCACGACTGCGGGACATCAGCCTCACCGAGGTCGCCGAGCGACTGAGCTCCCGGCTCGACACCCTCGTCGACGAGACGGCCTGGCCCAAGCGCCACCGCGCCCTGCGCACCGCGATCGGCTGGAGCCACGAGCTGTGCACCCCCCGCGAGCGCCTGCTGTGGGCGCGGCTCTCCGTCTTCCACGGACCCGTCGAGGAAGCGGACGCGCAGGCCGTCTGCGCGGGCGGCCCCCTCACCGACCACGACATCCCGCGCCTCCTCGACCGGCTCGCCGACCAGTCCGTCCTCCAGCGGACCGGCACCCGCTACCGCATGCTCGACACCCTGCGCGAGTACGGAGCCATGTGGCTCGCGGAGCTGGGGGAGCAGGCCACCCTCGCCCGGCTGCACGCCGCGCACTTCGCCGCCCTCCTGGAACAGGCCGAGGCCGAGTGGCTCAGCGAACGGCAGGTCTCCTGGTACACCAGGGTCGCCGACAGCCACACCGACGTACGCGCCGCCCTCGACCACCTCATGGTCGAGGACACCGGGGCCGCCCTCGACATGGCGGGCCGGACGGGCCTGTTCTGGCCCTGCTGCGGCCACCTCCACGAATCCCGCGACTACCTCGAACGCGTCCTCGCCCTCGACGCCCCCGGAGGCCCGGCGCGCACCCGCGCGCTCTGGGCCCTGGGCATCACGCTCACCCTCCAGGGCGACCACTGCGCCGCCCTGCGCACAGGAGAGGAGTGCGCCGACGCCGCGCGACGGGACGGCACACCGGCCTCGGCGCTCTTCGCCGCCCACACCCTGGGCCTGACCCACCTCATGGCCGGCCGCCCCCAGGACGCGTACGAGGTGAGCGACCGCGCCCTGGTCACCCACAGCACCTCGCCGCCGTCGGGCGCGCCACAGCTGTGCTGCATGGTGATCCGCACCTTCGCCCACTCCGCACTGGGCCGACTGGCCGAAGCCTACGAAGCGGCCGCCGGCCTGCGCCGGCTCAGCCTGCGCTACGGCGAGCACTGGGCCCGCTCCTACGCCTTCCACCAGCTCGCCTTCATCGACCTGCTCCAGGGCCGCCCCGACGACGCGGAGCGCCACGCCCGCGCGATGCTGATCAGCAAGCACAACCTCCACGACAACCTCGGCATCGCCCTCGCCCTCGACCTCCTCACGGGAGCCAACGCGGCGCAGGGCAACGGCATAGGAGCCGCCCGCACCTCCGGCACCGGGAACACCTACTGGCGCATGCTCGGCCATCCGAACCACGGCACACCCGAACTCTCCGAGGTGCGCGACCAGTGGGAGCGGCAGGCCCGCACGGCGGCCGGGAACGACGCGTACGACAAGGCCTTCCACGACGCCCTGAACGACGACGCCGAGGACGGTCTCGCCCTCGTGCTGCGGGGGCGCGCGCACTCCTGAGCCAGGGGCACGTTTCGTCCGCGGCCAGCCCGGTACCCAGTGCGCGTCCGTGGCTGCGCGTGCGGACCCGTGCCAGGTGGCGAACAATGGAGGCTGCTATGACTGATCATCGACTCGAAGGCCCAGGTGAGGACGGGGTTCCCGTCCCCAGGGACATGCCCGATCAACAGGCCGGCGCGGACGGAGCGAGCGACGGGCCCGCCGAGGGGGCGGACCGTGCGGACGACGTGCCCGACACGGACGAGGCGGGCACGCGGCGCCGCGGCGACCCCCGATCGGAGACCGTGCACCCCGAGCACCCCGACCCCGACGAGTCACCGGCCTGATCCCCGCCCCGCCTAGGAGCCCCCATGGGTGTCACCGACCGAATCCGCGGCTGGCCCGTCTACCGGCAGCTCACCGGGGACGACCGACTCGGCCGGGGGAGCGCGGCCCGGTCGCGGACCACGGCCGAACTGCGCCCGCGCACCGACACCGCGGACCGGGTGACGCAGTCCGTCTGCCCGTACTGCGCCGTCGGGTGCGGCCAGCAGGTGTACGTCAAGGACGAGAAGGTCGTGCAGATCGAGGGGGACCCCGCCTCCCCGGTCAGCCGCGGCCGGCTCTGTCCGAAGGGCTCCGCCACGCTCCAGCTGACCACCGGAGCGGCCCGGCACCACCAGGTGCTCTACCGGCGCCCCCACGCCACCGACTGGGAACCGCTGGACCTCGACACGGCCATGGACATGGTGGCCGACCGCGTCGTCGAGACCCGCCGCGCCACCTGGGAGTGGGAGAGGGACGGCGTGCGTACGGCCCGCACCATGGGCATCGCGAGCCTCGGCGGGGCCACGCTCGACAACGAAGAGAACTACCTGATCAAAAAGTTGCTGACCGGCCTCGGCGTCGTCCAGGTGGAGAACCAGGCACGCGTCTGCCACAGCTCCACCGTCGCCGGGCTCGGTACCTCGTTCGGCCGCGGCGGCGCGACCACGTTCATGCAGGACCAGCAGCACTCCGACTGCATCGTCATCCAGGGCTCGAACTACGCCGAGGCCCACCCGGTGGGCTTCCAGTGGGTGATGGAGGCCAAGGCCCGCGGTGCGACGGTCATCCACGTGGACCCCCGCTACACCCGCACGAGCGCACTCGCCGACCTGCACGTACCGCTGCGGGCCGGCAGCGACATCGCCTTCATCGGCGGGATCATCAACCACGTCCTGACCGAGGAGAAGGACTTCCGCGAGTACGTCCTCAACTACACCAACGCCGCGACGCTGGTCGCCGAGGACTTCCGCGACACCGAGGACTTGGACGGCGTCTTCTCCGGGCTTGACGAGGACAAGCGCCACTACGACCAGCACAGCTGGCAGTACGAGGGCGCGCAGGTCCAGCAGCCGACCGGCGAGGTCGACGAACAGTACGAGGACCGCGTCCGCTCGGCGGGCCGCCCGGAGACCCACGGCTCCGGCGGCGCGCGCACCACCCCCGACGCGCCCACCGACCCGACCCTGCGACACCCGCGCTGCGTGTACCAGGTGCTCAAGCGGCACTTCGCCCGCTACACACCCGAGATGGTCGAGGACGTGTGCGGCGTGCCGCGCGAGACCTTCCTGCGCGTCTGCGCCGCGCTCGCCTCCAACTCCGGCCGTGAGCGCACCAGTTGTTTCGTCTACGCGGTCGGGTGGACCCAGCACACCACCGGTTCGCAGTACATTCGCGCCGCGAGCATCCTCCAGCTCCTGCTCGGCAACATCGGCCGCCCCGGCGGCGGCATCCAGGCGCTGCGCGGACACGCCTCCATCCAGGGGTCCAGCGACATCCCGACCCTGTACAACCTGCTCCCGGGCTATCTGCCGATGCCCCATGCCCACCAGCACATCGACCTCGAGAGCTTCATCAAGGCGTCCCGCACCGAGAAGGGCTTCTGGGCCGACATGCGGTCCTACTTCGTGAGCCTGCTGAAGGCGTACTACGGCGACGCGGCGCGCGAGGAGAACGACTTCTGCTTCGACCACCTCCCCCGCCTCACCGGTTCGCACTCCACGTACGAGACGGTGATGTCGCAGCTCGACGGCGAGTGCAAGGGCTACTTCCTGATGGGCGAGAACCCCGCAGTCGGCTCGGCCAACACCCGCCTGCAACGCATGGGCATGGCCCAGCTCGACTGGCTCGTCGTACGGGACTTCTCGCTCATCGAGTCCGCCACCTGGTGGCAGGACGGGCCGGAGATCGAGAGCGGCGAACTGCGCACCGAGGACATCGGCACGGAGGTCTTCTTCTTCCCCGCCGCCGCCCACACGGAGAAGTCCGGGTCGTTCACCAACACCAACCGCTGGGTCCAGTGGCACCACGCGGCCGTCGAACCCACGGGCGAGGCCCGCAGCGACCTCTGGTTCATGTACCACCTGGGCCGCCGCATCAAGGAGAAGCTGGCCGGTTCCACCGACCCGATGGACCGGCCGGTCCTGGACCTCACCTGGGACTACCCCGTCGAGGGACGGCTGGACGAGCCCGTCGCCGCCGCCGTGCTCGCCGAGATCAACGGCCACGGCCCCGACGGATCTCCGCTGTCCGCCTACACGGAGCTGAAGGACGACGGGTCGACCAGCTGCGGCTGCTGGATCTACTGCGGCGTCTACGCCGACGGCATCAACCAGGCCGCCCGCAAGAAGCCCCAGCAGGAACAGGACTGGGTCGCCGCCGAGTGGGCCTGGGCCTGGCCGGCCAACCGCCGCATCCTCTACAACCGCGCCTCCGCCGCCCCCGACGGAACCCCGTGGAGCGAGCGCAAGGCCCATGTGTGGTGGGACCCCGACGCCGGCCGGTGGACCGGCCACGACGTGCCGGACTTCGTGCCCGACCGGGCCCCCGGCCACGTGCCCGCCGACGACGCGACCGGCCCCGACGCGCTGCGCGGCGACGACCCGTTCATCATGCAGGCCGACGGAAAAGGCTGGCTGTACGCGCCCGCGGGCCTGGAGGACGGCCCCCTGCCCGCCCACTACGAGCCGCAGGACTCGCCCTTCACCAACGCGCTCTACCCGCGCACCCCGCGCTCCCCGGTGCGGCAGGTCATCTCCCGCGAGGGCAACCGCTACCACCCCAGCGCCGCCGAGCCCGGCGCGGACGTCTACCCGTACATCCTCACCACCCACCGGCTCACCGAACACTTCACGGCGGGCGGCATGAGCCGCTGGTCGCCGTACCTGTCCGAGCTGCAGCCGGAACTGTTCTGCGAGCTCTCCCCGCAGCTCGCCGCCGAGCGCGGACTCGAACACGGCGGCTGGGCCACCATCGTCACCGCGCGCAACGCCATCGAGGCACGCGTCATGGTCACCGACCGCATCAAGTCCCTGACCGTGCAGGGCCGCACCG
Source organism: Streptomyces sp. NPDC030991 (assembly GCF_055571235.1). Classification (NCBI taxonomy): domain Bacteria; kingdom Bacillati; phylum Actinomycetota; class Actinomycetes; order Kitasatosporales; family Streptomycetaceae; genus Streptomyces; species Streptomyces sp. NPDC030991. The sequence continues at coordinate 138,848 of NZ_JBVIFR010000001.1, read as the reverse complement.
TCCACCAGATCGGCCTGCCCTTCCACTGGGGGCCCAACGGCGTGGCCACCGGCGACGCCGCCAACGAACTCGTCGCCATCACGCTCGACCCCAACGCGCACATCCAGGAGGACAAGGCGCTCACCGCCGACATCCGCCCGGGCCGCCGCCCCCGGGGACCGGAGCTGCCGCGCCTGGTGGCGGCGTACCGGCGCCGCGCGGGCATCACCGACACCACCGGGACGGAGAGCCGGACATGAGCGAGGAGAGGGTCGGGTTCTTCACCGACACGTCCGTGTGCATCGGGTGCAAGGCCTGCGAGGTGGCGTGCAAGGAGTGGAACGCCATCCCCGAGGACGGCCTCTCGCTGACCGGGATGTCGTACGACAACACGCAGGCGCTCGGCGCGTCCACCTGGCGGCACGTCGCGTTCATCGAGCAGCCCGCGCCCCAGGGGCGTACGCAACTGCCGCTGGTGGACGGGGAGCCGGGCGAGCAGCCCGCGCCCGAGGGACGAACCCAACTGCCGCTGGTGGACGGCGGGTCGGGTTCGGACATGCGCTGGCTGATGTCGTCGGACGTCTGCAAGCACTGCACGCACGCCGCCTGCCTCGACGTGTGCCCCACCGGCTCGCTGTTCCGCACCGAGTTCGGCACCGTCGTGGTGCAGGAGGACATCTGCAACGGCTGCGGGTACTGCGTCCCGGCCTGCCCGTACGGCGTCATCGAGCAGCGCCCCACGGACGGCCGCGTCTTCAAGTGCACGATGTGCTACGACCGGCTCGGCGCGGGCCAGGAACCGGCCTGCGCCAAGGCGTGCCCCACGGAGTCCATCCAGTTCGGGCCGCTCGACGAACTGCGGGAGAGGGCGGCGATGCGCGTCGAGGAGCTGCACAAAGCGGGCGTCGACCAGGCCCATCTGTACGGGCACGACCCCGAGGACGGCGTCGGCGGGGACGGGGCCTTCTTCCTGCTCCTTGACCGCCCCGAGGTGTACGGGCTGCCACCGGACCCCGTCGTCACCACCCGCGATCTGCCGGCCATGTGGAAGCACGCGGCCGGCGCGGCGCTCGCGCTGCTCGGCGGCGTCGCCGTGTCGTTCGCGGCGGCCGGCAGGAGGCAGCGATGACGGCGCAGGACCGGCCGACGGGGCAGCGGCGGCGAGGCCGCCGAGGTGAGCAACTCATGGTGCCCAAGGCCGAGTTCGACTCCTACTACGGCCGCCCTGTGATCAAGCCGCCGTCCTGGCAGGCGCGCGACATCGCCGGGTACTTCTTCCTCGGCGGGCTCGCCGGGGCGGGCTCCGTCGTCGCGGCGGCCGCGCAGCTCACGGACCGCCCCCGGACGGCGACCGCCCTGAAGGTGTCCTCCCTGGCCGCCGTCTCGCTGTCGGCCGCGGCGCTCGTCCACGACCTGGGCCGGCCGTCCCGTTTCGCCAACATGCTGCGGGTCTTCAAGCCCACCTCACCGATGAGCATGGGCTCCTGGCTTCTCAGCGCCTACGGCCCGGCCGCCGGCGCCGCCGCGGCCAGTGCCGTCACCGGCCGGCTGCCCAGGGCCGGGGCCGTGGCGACGGGGACGGCCGCCGTGCTCGGCCCCGTGGTCGCCGCGTACACCGCCGTCCTGGCGGCCGACACGGCGGTCCCCGCCTGGCACGGGGCCCACCGCGAACTGCCCTACCTCTTCACGGCCTCCGCGACGGCCGCCGCCGCGGGCATGGCCCTCCTCGTCGCCCCCGTGCACGAGACCGCCCCCGCGCGGTACGCGGCCGGGCTCGCCGCGCTCGCGGACACCGTGGCCGTGAAGGCGGCGGAGCGGCGCCTCGGCCCCGTCGCCGAGACGTACCGGCAGGGGCGGGCGGGCACGCTCCTGCGCACGGCGCAGGCGCTGACGCTCGCCGGGGCCGCGGGCGCCGCCGTCCTGGGCCGCAGCCGGCCGGCCGCGATCGCCTCGGGCCTCGCACTGCTCGCGGGCTCGGCGTGCACCCGCTTCGGGATCTTCGACGCGGGCGTCGCCTCGGCCGAGGACCCCAGGTACACCGTGGGCCCGCAGCGCGAACGAGTCGATCGGCGGCGGGCCCGGTGAGCGGGTGGACCTCAGCGTGAGGTGAGCCGGAACTGGGCGTCGAGTTCCTGGTCGCCGGAGGCCGACCCGGCGTCCTCGACGCGGAACGCCCGTGCCAGCGCCTCACGGACGGCGCCGACCTCGTGGGGGACTCCCTGCGCGGACACGGAGACGGCGCCCTCAAGGCCGGCACCGCTCGGGGAGCCGGACGCGGAGCCGGAGGAGGCGGCGCCGACGTCGAGCTGTGCGGTCCACACCGTGGTGGGCGTGGCGGAGGAGTCGGAGCCGTCCCCGGTGGACGCCCGGTCGGGGAAGTGCGAGGCGAGGTAGGTGAGGACGCTCTCGGCGTCCTGGGCCGAGCAGTTGCTCAAGGTCACGGTGACGAGGGTCTGGTTGTCGTCGGAAGCGCTGTTCATCAGGGGTTTCTCCTGTATCGGGTCGTCGGAGACCGTCGGTCGGTCCATTGCTGTACTTGTGGTTCGTGTCCGGTCGGCGCCGGAGCGGTCTACAGAGCCGCGCGCAGAGCGGGCAGCAGTTCGTCGCGGGCCCAGGTGAAGAAGGCGTCCTGGTGGTCCCCCCCGATCTGGACGAGCGTGACCTCGGTGAACCCCGCGTCGGCGAAGGGCCGTACGGCCTCGACGAACTCGGTGACATCGCTGCCGCACGGGATGGACTTGGCGACGTCCTCGGGGGACACCAGCTCGGTGGCACCGGCGAACGAGACGGGGTGCGGCAGCTCGGCGTTGACCCGCCACCCGCCGGCGAACCAGCGGAACTGCTCGTGGGCGCGCTTGACCGCGGCCGACCGGTCCGGGTCGTAGCAGACGGGAAGCTGGCCGACACGCGGCTTTCCGGCACCACCGGCGCGGTCGAAGGCATCGAGCAGTTCGCCGCGGGGCTCGGTGGCGATGACCAGGTCCGCGACACGGCCCGCCAGCGCGCAGGAGGCCGGTCCCGAGACGGCGACACCGATCGGGGGCGGGGTGTCGGGCCGGTCCCACAGGCGGGCCCGGTCGACCTCGAAGTGGCGGCCGCGATGGGTGAGTTCCTCACCGTCGAGCAGGGCGCGGATGATGCCGACGGCCTCCTCGAACTTCTCCAGCCGCACGCCGGGCGCGGGCCAGCCCCCGCCCACCACGTGCTCGTTGAGGTTCTCGCCGGAGCCGAGGCCGAGGCGGAACCGGCCCTGGGACAGCAGCTGGAGCGTGGCGGCCTTCTGCGCGACGACCGCCGGGTGGTAGCGCGTGGTCGGACACGTCACGTAGGTCATCAACGGGATGCGCGAGGTCGCCTGGGCGGCGGCGCCGAGCACGGCCCAGGCGTAGGGGGAGTGGCCTTGTTCGGCCAGCCACGGGGAGTAGTGGTCGGACGTGACGGAGAAGTCGAAGCCCGCCTCTTCGGCGGCCACGACGTGCCGTACGAGGTCCCGGGGTCCGGCCTGTTCGGTCATCATCGTGTAGCCGATGTGCACCATGTTCGCCTCCTGATCGGGTCTGGGGGTCAACGCGAGGCGTCGTTGCCGTTGCTGTCGGTATCGGTATCGGTATCGGTATCGGTATTGCTGTGGGTATCGGTGTCGGTACGGGGGTCGGTTTCGGTGGCCGATTCCTCCTCGGTGTGCCGTCTTCGGACCCAGGCCGGGAGGACGAACCAGCAGAGCAGGTACCAGGCGAGGACCCCCGCGACGAGCACCGGGGTGAGTCCGTCGTGCGTCGCGACGCGCAGGATCAGGAACAGCGCCGAGGTCAGGGTGGCCAGCAGCAGGACGAGGCCCACGAAGGTGAGGCGGGAGGACCAGAGCACCGCCTGCGGTTTGATGCGCCGTCCGCGGATCTGCCGGTGCAGGGCGACCGGGCCGATCAGGGCGCCGGTCGCGGCGGACCCGAGGATGACCGTGACGATGTAGATGGTGCGGTTGGTGTCGGAAAGCTCGGTGAACCGTGGTGTGAAGACGACGGTGAGCAGGAAACCGAAGAGGATCTGCACACCGGTCAGGGCGACCCGCAACTCCTGGACGAGCTCCGCCCACTGCCGGTCGGCCTTCTCCTCGACCGTCTCCGTCCGGCCGCGCCGGTGGCCGGACCGGCCGCCCCTGTTCAGTCCGTTCAGCCCGGCCACTGCCACTCCACGATCTCGGGCAGGTCCGTGCCGTGCTCGCGGATCCAGCGGTGGTGCCTGGTGCGGGCGTCCGCCATCCGCTGCCGGGTCGCGGCCGCCCGGACCGCGAGCCCGGGCACCCGGTCGATGACATCCATGACCAGACGGAACCGGTCGAGGTCGTTGCGGACGACCATGTCGAACGGCGTCGTCGTGGTGCCGGACTCCTTGTAGCCGCGGACGTGGAGGTTGTCGTGGCCGGTCCGCTTGTAGGTGAGGCGGTGGATGAGCCACGGATAGCCGTGGTAGCCGAAGATGACCGGCTTGTCGGAGGTGAACAGTCCCTCGTACTCGGCGTCGCGCATGCCGTTGGGGTGCTCCGTGGACGGCAGCAGCGTGGTCATGTCGACGACGTTCACGACCCGCACGGCGAGCTCCGGCAGGTACCGGCGCAGCAGCCCGGCCGCGGCCAGGACCTCCTGCGTGGGGACGTCGCCGGCGCAGGCGAGGACCACGTCGGGCCCCTCCCCGCTCTCCGTGCCCGCCCAGTCCCACACGCCGGCGCCGCGCGCGCAGTGGGCGCGTGCCTGGTCGAGGGAGAGCCAGTCGGGGCCCGGGTTCTTGCCGGCGACGATGACATTGACGTGGTCGCGGCTGCGCAGCGCGTCGTCGGCCACGGTCAGCAGCGTGTTGGCGTCCGGCGGCAGGAACACCCGGACGACGTGCGGACTCTTGTTGAGGACATGGTCGATGAAGCCGGGGTCCTGGTGCGAGAAGCCGTTGTGGTCCTGGCGCCACACATGTGAGCTGAGCAGGTAGTTGAGCGACGCCACGGGGGCGCGCCAGGGCAGCTCACCGGAGGTCTTGAGCCACTTGATGTGCTGGTTGACCATCGAGTCGACGATGTGGACGAAGGCCTCGTAGCACGAGAAGAGGCCGTGCCGGCCGGTGAGGAGATACCCCTCGAGCCAGCCCTGGCACATGTGCTCGGAGAGCACCTCCATGACCCGGCCGTGCCGGTCGAGGTCCTGGTCGACGGCCAGGAGTTGCTCCTGCCAGGCCTTGCCGCTCGCCCCGTAGACGGCCTGCAACCGGTTGGAGGCCGTCTCGTCCGGCCCGACCAGCCGGAAGTTGCGTTCGCGTGCCGTGTCGGCCATGAGGCGTTCGAGGTACTCGCCGAGGAGTCCGGTGGGGGAGTGGGCCGTGGCACCGGCCTTCTCGACCGGCACGGCGAACTCCTCCAACGGTGGCAGCGGCAGGGCGCGCAGGCGAAGCCCGCCGTTCGCGTACGTCGTCGATCCCAGCCGACGCTTTCCCTCCGGCACGCAGGCCAGCACCGGCTCGCTGGGGGCGCCGTCCTCGCCGAAGAGTTCCTCGGGCCGGTACGAGCGCAGCCAGCTCTCCAGCTGGGCGAGGTGCTCGGGGTTCTCACGGACCTCGGGGAGGGGGACCTGATGGGCGCGCCAGGTGTTCTCGACCGGGAGGCCGTCGACCTGGCCGGGCCCGGTCCAGCCCTTCGGGGTACGCAGCACGATCATGGGCCAGCGCACAGGGGTGGCCGCCTCACCGGTCCTGGCCGCCCGCTGGTGGTCGGTGATGAGGTCCAGCGCCTGGTCCAGGGCGCGCGCCAGGTCCTGGTGGACCTGGGCGGGATCGTCGCCCTCCACATAGAGCGGGAGGTGACCGTAGCCGCGCAGCAGCGCGTCGAGTTCGTCGCGGGGCATCCGGGCCAGCACGGTCGGATTGGCGATCTTGTAGCCGTTGAGGTGCAGGATCGGCAGTACGGCGCCGTCGTGCACCGGGTCGAGGAACCTGCCCGAGTGCCAGGACGCGGCGAGCGGACCCGTCTCCGCCTCGCCGTCGCCGACCACGCAGGCGACGAGCAGGTTCGGGTGGTCGAAGGCCGCGCCGTAGGCGTGCGCGAGGGAGTAGCCGAGCTCGCCGCCCTCGTGGATGGAGCCCGGAACCTCCGGCGCCACGTGACTGGGTACGCCGCCCGGGAAGGAGAACTGCTTGAACAGCCGGGTCATGCCCGCCTCGTCGCGCGCCACATCCGGGTAGATCTCGCTGTAGCTGCCCTCCAGCCAGGCGTTGGCGAGGACGGCCGGACCACCGTGCCCGGGGCCCCAGACACACAGGGCGTCGAGCTCGCGCCGCTTGATCACCCGGTTCAGGTGTGTGTAGACGAGATTCAGCCCGGGTGAGGTGCCCCAGTGCCCCAGCAGGCGCGGCTTCACGTGCTCGGGGCGGAGCGGTTCGCGCAGCAGGGGGTTGGACATCAGGTAGATCTGGCCGACGGCCAGGAAGTTCGCGGCGCGCCAGTGGGCGTCGACCTCGCGCAGTTCGTCGGCGTTGAGTACCGGGGCGTCTCGGTCGGCCGTAGTCATCGAATGCTCCAGAACCGTCTCGGCGGGCGTCATCGGGCGGATGCTGCTGCGGGCGGGGCCTGTACGGGGGGTGCGGCTGCTCGTTCCGCTCTGTCTGTCTCCTCTGTTTTCTCTGCTTCGTCTTTCTCTGCTTCGTCCGCAGGAGCCCGCTCCTCCACGCGTTCCCGCACAAGTCGACGGCACTCACCTGATTTTCCCGTCTTCTCCCATCGTGACCTGCGCGGATTGCCTGCGCATGTGCTGCGCGTCCGCGTGCATCGCCCGTGCGGCCCCGGGTACCCGGGGTGATCGTCGGCGCAGGCGGTCATGTGGCGGAACGGCGCCAAGTGTGACCAGCCTGGTAAGGGTCCGTGCGCAAGGAAGGCTCTCATCACCATGGAACAGCAACCGTGTGCCCTGATCGTCATAGACATGATCAACACGTACGACCATCCGGACGCGGATCAGCTCCTGCCCTCGGCCCGGAAGATCGTGCCGGTCGTGGCCGACCTGATCCGGGAGGCGCGCGCTCACGACGTGCCGGTGATCTACGTGAACGACAACTTCGGGCAGTGGCGGTCCCACCAGGGCGCGCTCGTCGACGCGGCGCTGTCGGGGCCGCACGCGGAGCTGGTGGAACCGATCCAGCCGGACGACGAGGCCCTGTTCGTCGTGAAGGCCCGGCACTCGATCTTCTACGAGACGCCGCTGACGTATCTGCTGTGGGAACTGGGCGTCGGCCAGGTGGTCCTGTGCGGCCAGGTCACCGAGCAGTGCGTGCTGTACTCGGCCCTGGACGCCCACATCCGGCACCTGGACGTGACGGTGGTCCGCGACGCCGTCGCGCACATCCACCCCGAACTGGCCGACGCCGCCCTGGAGATGATGCGCAGGAACATGGGCGCGCAGATCGTCGCGGGCCAGGACGTGACCTTCGAGAAGGACGGCCGGACCGCCCCGGACCTCCAGGAGTGAGGCGGGCGTCGGCGCACGGGCACGCCAGGTAGCGCCGTACCGGCGGCCCGGCCCAAGAAGGTTCCGCATCAGGCCGGTTGCCGTCCCGGTGCTGTGGGTACCCGCGCTGCTTCCGAGACAAGAGAGGGAGAAGAACAATGGAGTGGCTCGACGGAGCGGCGTGCGTGGGGGAGGACCCCGAACTGTTCTTCCCGGTGGGGCACAGCGGACCCGCCCTCCAGGACGTCCATGACGCGATAGAGATCTGTGATCGGTGCCCGGTCAGGTCGGCGTGTCTGGAATGGGCCCTGCGGACAGGGCAGGCGACCGGCGTGTGGGGCGGCACATCGGAGCACGAACGCGCCCCGATGCTCCGGGCCTGGCGCCGCAGGGCCCGCCAGCAGGCACACGTCGGATGACCGGCGCGGCGAGGCGGCCCGCGCGGCGCCCCGTCCGGCCGGGAAACCCGGCACGAAGACCGACACGAGGGCCCTCGCCCGGCCGCCCGGTGCCTCGTCCGGAGATGATGGACCCATGGACGAAGCCCACAACACCGATCCCGCCGCACCCCGCGCCCGTGCCGAAGGCGCGCTGAACAGTCTGCTGGCGCGCTACGAAGCCCTGATCCAGCAGCAGGGACACGCCGCCGCCACCGACATGGAGCACCTCGGCCGGATGGCCGCGGAGCGGCAGGAGCTGCTCACCGACAAGGACCTCCTCCCGGGGCTCAGCGAGGAACAACTGCTCCAGGTGACCGCCATCTACGAGACACGGAGCGAGGCCCTGAACTCCTCGCAACCGGACGCGCAGTAGGGCGCCGTACCGGGCTCCGGTCCCGCGATCTACGCTCCTCGCATGCTGAGACTCGGATTCCCCGTCATCGGTGTCACGGACATGTCCCGCGCGGTGGCCTTCTGGACGCAGGCCCTGCACCTGGTCGCCACCAAGGAGTGGGAGAGCGCGACGTGGCGGACGCTCGATCACGCCGACGGCTCCGGGCGGGCCCTCGCCCTCTTGTACAGCGAGTCGCCGGCCGAGCCGCGCCCCCGTCTCCACCTCGACCTCTTCGTGGAAACGGCGGAGGAACAGCAGGAAGAGGTGCGGCGGCTGATCGGCCTGGGCGCGCGGGCCGTCCCCTGGGACAGTTATCCGCCCGACCCGGATTTCGTCGTCCTCGCCGACCCGGACGACAACATCTTCTGCGTCGTCGACCTGAGCAGCGCCCCGAGCGGCAGCGGCGGCCCGGCGGCCTGACGGAGCCCGCGCCCCCCGGCCGCTCAGCCGGTGGCGATCCGGCGCAGGGCCAGCAACGTGGCGTCGTCCGTGCGGTGCGGGCCGTCCAGCCGCGCGACGAGCCGTTCGGCGTAGTCCTGGAGCGCCTCGTGACCGGTGGCGGGCGGCGCTTCGGCCTGGCATCGCTCCGCGGCGGCGAGGAAGCGCCGGGTGTCCTGGTCGGGGTCGGAGTCACGGCGCTCGGTCAGGCCGTCGGAGTACAGGAGCACCACGTCACCGACGCACAGGGGGGCGGTGGCGGCGGTGTACGTGGTGCCCGGCAGGACGCCGAGCGTCAGCCCCGGGCCGTCGACCGGGTCCGGCAGTTGCGTGGCGACGCCGTCGCGCAGGAGGACGGGGCGCGGATGACCGGCGCACGTCCATCGCAGCAAGGCGTCTTCGGGGTGGTAGTGCGCGATGATCGCCGTCGCCGTCGATTCGGTGCCGTCGGCGCAGGCCACCTCGTTGAGCCACTGCGTCAGCCGCTCCACGGGCTGCCCGGTGTAGGCGAGTCCGGCCAGCGCGTAGCGGAGTTTGGCCATCAGCGTGGCCGCCTCCAGGCCGTGCCCGCGCGCGTCCCCCAGCGCGATGAGCGGATGCCCGTCGGGCAGCCGGCGGGCCTTGTACCAGTCGCCGCCGACCCGGGCCTCCCGCGCGTCGGGCCGATAGACGGCGGCCGCGTCCAGTCCGTACGAGGCGAGTTCGCCCTGGAAGTGCGGGAGGACCGCCTCGCGCAGCACATCGGCGACCTCCGTGACGGCTTCGACGCGTTCCAGCTGCCGGTGCGCCTCCCGTGCGGCGGACTCGGCGCTCTCCCGCCGCCGACGCTCGGCGGTGACGTCGATGAGCACCGCCCGCAGCGCCCAGACCAGGCTCCCGGGGGCGATCCGCACCGGTTCGGCGACCATGCGGAAGACCCGCTCGCCGCGCCCGGCGAGGCGCAGTTGGCATTCGGCCCGGCGTTTGCGCAGGATGACGTCGTACAGGGTCTGGTACAGGGCGGGCAGGCTGTCGCCGGTGACGACGGCGGCCAGTTCGAAGAGGGTCGGCACCGGCGTGTTCTCCGGGAGGCCGAGCACATCGCGGAATCCGCGCGAGGGCTCGACATGGAGATCACCGAGGTTCCACTCGGCCCAGCAGGTACGCACCAGGTGCTGGGCGGCGCCCGCCATACGGGTCCGATGACCGCTCTGCCAGGTGATGAGCAGGTGGTCGCCGCACGGGGCGACCCGCACCTCGTCGTGCAGCCGCACCGGACCGGCCGGGGCGCTCACGAGCCACTCCACCGTCTCGGGGCCCTGGTGCGCGCGGTCGCGGAAGGCGCGGGCCAGCATCGTGGGCAGAGCCGTACTCGCGAGGGCCGGGAACTGTTCGAACAGGGACAACGGGCCGGACCATCGCTGCAGAGCGGTCTCGGGGAGGCGGTCGGCTCCGTAGGCCCGCGCCGCGTCGTTCTCGCAGGCGTAGACGACGCCCTGGACCGTGCCGTCCTCGCCGAGGAGCGGGGCGACCAGCAAGGCCGGCATGGGGAGGGCGTCGAGCACCTCCTGCCCCGCCGGCGGTGACGCGGCCGGTGCGGGGGCGGCGGTGTCGCGCGGCAGCGCGGAGTTCGACCGGAGTTCGACGTACGTCCGGATGCGCCGCCGTTGGGCCTCCAGCAGCGCGCGGATCGCCTGCAGTTCCAGGCGTGCGCGTACGTCGCGTCTGGAAGGGGCGTCGGCCATGGGAACACGATCGACGCGGGGGAGCCGGACGGCCAGTCGGCGTCCGCCATGTGGCGGTGTCCGGGGACGCGGCCGACGTCGACTGCTGAGTCCGTGCCGGAACCGCACTGCGGGGCGGTGGTCTCAGGGCCGCCGCCCCGCAGTGCCGGTGGTTCCGTGGTGGTTCAGCCGCGCACGATGTTCTCGGCCTGCGGGCCTTTCTGGCCCTGGGTGATGTCGAAGGTGACCGTCTCGCCCTCGACCAGTTCACGGTAGCCGTTGCCGGCGATGTTGCTGTAATGGGCGAACACGTCGGGTCCGCCGCCGCTCTGCTCGATGAAGCCGAAGCCCTTTTCGGAGTTGAACCACTTCACGGTGCCGCTGGCCATACTGCTGTCCTTCGTCTTCTTTCGCCCGGCTCGGAGACGGGCGGACTGAGTGAGCGCGGTCCCATGATCGGACCGGCCCTGCACCGTCCTACCCCTGTTCGAACGCCGTCACACCAGCCTTCTGGGAAGTCCCTGCGCGGGGCTGGTCCGTTGCCCGCGCGCAGGGGTCGGCCGTCCGGCGGCCCGCGCCGGCTCGCGGCAGCGGCCGCTCAAAGACAGCTCAGACCGCCGCCACCTCGTCGGCGATCGTGCGGTCCTCGCCCGCCGGGTGCGTCACCCGGTGTGCGAGCGCGGCGAGCACACCGCCGACCAGGGGCGCCACGATGAACAGCCACAGCTGCGACAGAGCGGAGCTTCCCGCGAACAGGGCCGGCCCGAGGCTGCGCGCCGGGTTGACCGACGTGCCGGTCAGCGGGATGCCGACCAGGTGGATGACGGCGAGGGCGATACCGATCGGCAGGCCGTCGAAGCCGGTGACGGCGACGCGGTGCGTCACGGCGAGCACCACGAACACCAGCAGGAAGGTGAGCACGACCTCGGCGAGGAACGCGCCGCCGGTGTTGATGTGCACCGCCGACCGCGCTCCGTACCCGTTGCTGCCGAAGGCTCCGGTGGCGTGGAAGCCCGGAACCTGCTTGGCGAGCAGGAAGAGGAGGGCCGCTCCGGCGATGCCGCCGACGAACTGGGCGATCCAGAAGCCCACCGCGGTCCGCACGTCGATGCGGCGGGCGCACAGCATGCCCAGGGTCACCGCGGGGTTGACGTGGCACCCGGAGATCGGTCCGAGCGCGTAGGCCAGCGCCAGCAGCGTGAAGCCGAAGGCCAGCGCGATACCGAGGGTGCCGATGAACTCGACCCCCAGGACAGCGGAGCCCACGGCGAAGAAGACCAGAAGCAGAGTCCCGATGAACTCGGACGCCAACGCTCTCGTGCGCATCGCCACCACCCTCACCACGTAGAGATCAGTCGTAAGGAGAGCGTTGGCCCGGCGCGGTCCGGGCGCCCGCCGGGAGCATCGATGCGGGGCCGGACGGGTGAATTCGGAGGCTGTCGGGGCCGATGGGGTTTCAGCTGTCGCGGGCGGGGAGCGCGTGCAGCTTCGGCAGGTTCACCACGATCGCCTCCTGGGTGCTGCGCGCGATGACGACCACGGCCTCGTCGGCCGGGTCCGGATTCTCCTCGCGGTGCGGCACGTACGGCGGGACGAAGATGTAGTCGCCGGGGGAGGTGCGCAGGCGGACCTCCTCCTCGCCGGTGCCGGTGTCCTCCAGGAAGACGAACTCCGGGTGTCCGCTGACCACGTATATGGCGGTCTCGGACGCGCCGTGGTGGTGGTCGGAGGAGGAGGTGGCCGGGGCGACATGGGTCTGGCCCATCCAGAGCTTCTCCGAGCCCACGGCCCGTCCGCTGACCGCGGCGAATCGGCGCATGCCGCCCGTCTGCGCGGTGTCGCCGTCCAGGAAGCCGGCGCGGATGTGGTGCAGACGGGAGCGCAGCGAGGCCGCCGGCCGGTCCGGGGACTCGTGGAGATGCGGGTGGAAACCTTCGCCGGCGGTGGTCAGCGGATCGCTCATGGCCCGGACGCTAGAGCCCGCCGGAAAAGGATGTCAAGAGGTGTCCATTGCCTCCCACCTGCGGCAATGTTTCCGCAACAAAGGGAGGGCCGGTCACGAAGGGCCTTGTCGGGGCCGGGTGTTCAGGCATGATGTGCGCATGCATATCTCCGCGAAGGCGGACTACGCCGCGCGGGCGCTCCTGGAGCTCGCCCGTACCCCCGATCGTCCGTTGACCTGTGAGTCCATCGCCTCCTCCCAGGGGATTCCGTTCCGCTTCCTGAAGTCCGTCGTGGGCGAGTTGCGCAAGGCCGGCCTGGTGCGCAGCCAGCGCGGCTGCGAAGGGGGCTACTGGCTCGGCGGCCGCGCCGAGGAGATCTCCCTCCTCGATGTCGCGCGCGCCGTCGACGGCGAGCTGATCACCCTGCGCGGCGAGCCGCTGGACGGCCTGGACTACCCGGGCGCCGCCACGGACCTGCCCGACGTGTACCGACGGATCGAGGCCGACGCGTCGGCGCTCCTGGACGGGGTCACCCTCGCCTCGCTGCTGACGGCCGACGCCCCTGGTGCACGGGCGGGCAGGAGCGCCGCGTGACGGCCCCGCCCGGCCCGGACGTGCACGGCGGGGAGCGGGATCCCGGCCTCGAAGTCGTCGAGTACACCGACCCGTTGTGCCCCTGGGCCTGGGGTTCGGAGCCCACCTTCCGCCGTCTGCGGGCGGCGCTCGACGGGCGGGCCCGCTGGCGCCGGGCGTACTGCGTCCTGTTCGACGACGACGACGACCCGCCGCCCGACCCGGTGGCGGAGGCCGCCTGGTACGCCCGCTACGTCGAGCGGATCTGCGGCCACACGAAAGCGCCCCGCGCCGCCCGCCTGTTCCGGGTCGCCGCGAGTTCCTGGCCCGCGTCCCTCGTCGCCAAGGCGGCGGAGGCGCAGGGGAGCCGCGTCGCCGACCAGGTGCTGCGGCGGCTGCGCGAGAGCATGTTCGTGACGGGCCGTCCCGCCGACACGCTCGACTCGGCGCTGTTCGCCGTGGCGTCGGTGCCGGGTCTCGAGCCGGAGCGGCTACGGGCCGACGCGGCCTCCGACGCCGTACGTGAGCGGGTACGGGCCGACCGTGCGGAGGCGCGCAGGCCGGTCCCGGAGGCGCTTCGCGTCGACTCCGACTCGCCGCACCCCGGCGCGGCCAAGGAGGCGTCGGACGGGCAACTCCGGTACGCGCTGCCGACGTTGCTGTTCCGTACCCCGGGCGGCCGGCGCCTCGTACCCGGCTGGCGCCCCTACGGGGAGTACGCCGCGGCGGTCGAGGAGCTGAGCCCCGGCCTGCTGGCGGAGCCCACGCCGAAGCTGCCCGCGGCACGGGCGCTGCGGCATTACCGCAGCCTCACCGGGCCCGAGAGCCAGGCGCTGACGACCGGCCCCTGGCCGCCGCCCGACGCGGTGCGCGTCGACACCGCCGGCGGCCCGCTGTGGCTGCTGACGGAGGAGGCCCGGGCCCGCCCCGCCCACCCGCTCGACGCATCCGGCGCCCCCTGACACGCCGTTGACCAGCGGCGAAAGTCCGTCCGCCGAATGAGACACCAATTGGTGTCCATTGACAGGGCGGACGACCGGCCCCAGGATGTGGGCATGCTCACGACGCACCCCGGTGTGGTGTGCCGCTACGTGGATCTGCGGCGCACCTGTAGCGCCCTCTGTCGCTGACCGACCGAGTCCACCGCCCTGCGCGCTGCCCGCGCACTCTCCGGCCGAGCGCGTTCTTCCCCGCGCCGCCGCCTCTTCCGCTCCGCATCCCGGTCCTCCCGTGACCCGCTGACGCCCCTGCCTCGGCCCGCCGTGCCCACCTGCCCGTGCGCGACGGCCGGCCGAGGCGTGCGCCGGTGCCGGTCCCGGGTGCGCCACCCCTCGCTCCGCTCTCCGCCGCCCCGGGCGGCAGCGGGCCATCGACGAAAGAGACCCATGTCCGGACGCCGCACGCCCCGACGCCCCGCAGGCCACCCCCGTCCCGCCGCCCGGCTGCGCGCCGCAGGTCTGGTGACCGGCCTGGCCGCACTCCTCGTACCGGCTCTCAGCGCCTGCGGTGGCGAGGCCGCCTCCGCGGACGGAAGCTCCGCCCTGAAGTGGACGTCCTCGTACTTCCCCGCCCACTGGGACCCGGTGGTCGGCGGAAGCGGCGCCCAGTTCCGCGAACTCTCCCTGGTGTACGCCTCGTTGACGCGCACGAACGAGAAGGGCGACGCGGTCCCCGACCTCGCCAGGAGCTGGGAGTACAACGACAAGGGCGACCGGATCACCTTCCATCTGCGGCCCGGCCTGAAGTTCAGCGACGGTGCGCCGGTGAACGGCGCCGCGGTGAAGGCCGCGGTCGAGCGGGCCAAGAAGCAGAAGAACTCCGCCCTCTTCGGCGACCTCACCTCGATCGAGTCCGTGACCGCCAAGGGACTCGACGCCGTCGTCCAGCTCAACCAAGTCGACTACCAGATACCGCAGTTGTTCGGACAGCGGGTCCTGCAGATCGCCAGCCCCAAGGCGGCGAAGTCCCCGGCGAAGCTGGACCAGAACCCCGTCGGCGCCGGCCCCTTCACCGTCACCCAGATCGTCCCGGGCACCAAGGCCGTACTGAAGAAGAACCCGGACTACTGGGACGCCGGCAACATCCACATCGACAACGTCGAGCTGACCTCGGCCCCCGACGCCTCCACCGTCATCTCCGGCCTCCAGACCGGCGTCTACAACTTCGCCGACATCGAACCCAGCCAGGCCGCCGCCGCCAAGAAGGCCGGCCTCGACGTCTTCGTGCAGCCCGGCTTCAACGCCTCCAACCTCAGCCTGAACATCAACAAGAAGCCGTTCGACAACGACAAGGTCGTCGACGCCGTCCGCTACGCGGTCGACCGGCAGGAGTTTGTCGACAAGCTGACGTTCGGCTACGGCGAGACCACCGACCAGCCCTTCCCCAAGGGGTACGTCGCCTACGACCCGAAGTCCGAGAACGCCTACCCGCACGACGTGGCGAAGGCGAAGAAGCTGCTCGCCGAAGCGGGCTACAAGGCGGGTGACCTCAAGCTGAAGCTCGTCATCCCCGCCGAGGACCCGCAGGCCGAGATCGTCCAGTCACAACTGGCCAAGGCCGGCATCACCGTCGACATCAGGATCGACAAGAACTGGGCCACGCCGTTCTTCGCCAAGGACCTGACGTTCTCGCTGTACTCCACCACCGGACGCGACTCCGCCGCACAGACGCTCACCGCCCACTTCGGCCCGAACGGCCCGCTCAACCTCAGCTCGCCCTACGAGCCCGACGGGTTCGAGGCCGCCATCGCCAAGGTCCGCAGGACCCCGCTCGACGCGCCCGGCTACGCCAGGACGCTGCAAGCGGCGACCCGGGCCGGCCTGGAGAGCAAGGCCCTCGTCTTCACGTACTCCCAGCCCAACCTCATCGCGAAGAGCACGTCCATCTCCGGCCTGCCCGCGAACCCGGCCCACATCGACTGGACCGGCGTGACCATCGGCGGCGCCAAGTGACGGCCCCACGCTCCCGGACACGGCACGCGCCGGGGCGGATCCTGGCCGCCCTCGGCCGGTCGGTCGCTCTCTTCGTCCCCGTCTTCCTGGTCGCGACCTTCGTGACGTTCGCGCTGCGCTCGCTGAGCGGGCTCAGCCCGGCGCGCATCCAGCTGGGCGAGGAGGCGACCCCCGCGGCCGTCGCCCGCGTCGAGGCCGAGTGGGGGCTCGACCGGCCCTTCCTCGTCCAGTACGGGGACTGGTTCGACGGCATCCTCCACGGCGACCTCGGCACCAGCTGGACCAACGGCGCCGACATCTCCACCCTTATCGGCGTCGGTCTCGGCGTCAGCCTCTCCGTCGCGACGTTCGCCCTGCTGATCGGCGTGGTCGTCGGCTTCGCCCTCGGCACGCTCGCCGCACTGCGCCGCACCACCTGGATCGACCGGGCCGTCACCGGCTTCGTCACCGTGATCTCGGTGATGCCCGCATTCGTCGTCGGCATCGTCCTGGTCACCGTCTTCGCCGTCGGACTCCACCTCTTCCCCTCGGCCGG
The DNA here is from genome assembly GCF_055571235.1 of Streptomyces sp. NPDC030991. Lineage (NCBI taxonomy): Bacteria > Bacillati > Actinomycetota > Actinomycetes > Kitasatosporales > Streptomycetaceae > Streptomyces > Streptomyces sp. NPDC030991. The sequence continues at coordinate 122,411 of NZ_JBVIFR010000001.1, read as the reverse complement.
CTACGTCCCCGCCGCGGAGGGCGTCGGGCCGTGGCTGGCCCACATCACCCTGCCGGCCCTCGCCCTGAGCTTCGACGTCATCGCCGACGTCGCCCGGCAACTGCGCACCAGCCTCATCGCGGCCTACAGCGAGAACTACGTGACCGGCGCCGTCGTCCGCGGCCTGAGCCCCCGGCGGATCTTCTTCGGCCACGTCCTGCGCAACGGCCTCGGCCCGACCCTGGCCACGCTCGGGCTGAAGTTCCCCGCGCTGGTCGGCGCCTCCGTGATCACCGAGTGGATCTTCGGCCTCCAGGGCTTCGGCCGGTTCGCCAACGACGCCGCCCAGGCCGGTGACGTGCCCGCCGTCCAAGGCGTCCTCGTCGTGTCGATCCTCCTGGTCGTCACCTTCAACCTGCTCGTCAACCTGGTCCTGGCCCGCGTGACGCCCGCCTCGCAGAGGGGAGTGTGACCCATGGTGCGCCGCCTCCTCACCCTGACATCCGGACGGATCGCCCTCGGCATCCTCACCCTGATTGCCCTGCTCGCTCTCCTCGGCCCCCTGCTCGCCCCGCAGGATCCCCTCGCCACGAGCGCCCACACCCTCGCGGACGTCTCCCCCGCCCACTGGCTCGGCACCGACTACCTCGGTCGCGACACGTTCAGCCGCCTCCTCGACGGCTCCCGCGTCAGCGTCCTCGGCTCCCTCGAAGTCGCCCTGACCGCACTGGTCGTGGGGGCTGTCCCCGGCATCCTGTCGGTCTACCTCGGCCGCGCCTTCGAATGGCTCACGCTGCGGCTGACCGACACCCTCGTGGCGCTCCCGTTCCTCCTGTTCGCCGTCGCCGTGATCGCCCTCCTCGGCAACGGCATCACGCAGGCCATGCTCGTCACCGGCGTCCTGGTCTCCCCGCTGTTCTACCGCGTGGCCCGCGCCGCGACCCTCACCGTGGCCCGCTCCCAGTACGTCGAGGCCGCGCTCGTCTCCGGCGCCTCCCTCGGCCGGATCGTCCGCCGCCACGTCGGTACGAAAGTGCTGCCGCCCATCGCGGTCGCCTTCGCGCAGACCATCGGCGTCGGCTTCGTCATCGTCTCCAGCCTCACCTTCCTCGGCATCGGCGTCCAGCCCCCCGCCCCGACCTGGGGCGGACTCCTCGCCTCCGACCTGGCCTACCTCAGCCACCAGCCGTGGGCGCCCGTCGCCCCCGCCCTGCTGATCATGGTGACGGTCTGGGCCGCCAACCTGCTCGCCGACGCCGTCCGCGACGTCTCCGGCGAGGCCGGCCGCGCCCTCGTCAACCGCCGCAAGGCACGCGCCCACCGCGTCGACGCGGCCGAACCCGCCCCCGCCGGAGGAGCCCGATGACCCCGTCGCCCCAGAAGACGCTCCCGCAGCCGGTCACCGCGCCCGAAGCGCGCACGCCCCCGGCCGAGCCCGTGCTCCGCGTACGCGATCTGCGCATCAGCGACCTGGCGGGTGACCGCGAGATCGTGCACGGCGTCAGCTTCGAGCTGACCCCCGGCAGGACGGTCGGCATCGTCGGCGAGTCAGGCAGCGGCAAGACCCTCACCTGCCGCGCCGCGCTGGGCATCCTGCCCCCGCACTTCGAGATCACCGGCGGCTCGGTCGAGATCGACGGCGCCGACATCACCACCCTGACACCCGCCCGCTGGACCGCACTGCGCGCCACCACGATCAGCGCCGTCTTCCAGGACCCGGCCTCCTACCTCAACCCCTCGATCCGCGTGGGCGCCCAGGTGGCCGAGGTCCTGCGCGTGAAGAAGGGCCTGAAGCGCCGGGAGGCACGCGCACGCTCCGTCGAACTGCTGCGCGCCGTCCACCTCCGCGACCCCGAACTCGTGCACGGCCAGTACCCGTACGAACTCTCCGGCGGCATGCTGCAACGCGTCCTGATCGCCGCCGCCATCGCCGCGGGGCCGCGCATCCTGATCGCCGACGAGGCCACCACCGCGCTCGACGTCACCGTGCAGGCGGAGATCCTCGACCTCCTCGCCGACCTGCGCGAACAGAGCGGCCTCGCGCTCGTGGTCGTCTCCCACGACCTCGCCGTCGTCGCCCAGCTCTGCGACGAGGTCCTGGTCATGCGCCAGGGCGAAGTGGTCGAACAGGGACCCACCCGCTCGGTCCTGCACGCCCCGCGGCACGACTACACCCGGCTGCTCATCGACGAGCACGAGAGCTACGGCCTGGACACGTTCCGCACGGCGAAGGAGGACGCATGAGCACCGACCGCCCGGCCGTGTCCCACGATCCGATCCTGGAGATCACCGGTCTCGACGTGCACTACGGACCGCGCCGCCGACGCCGCCGGGCCCTGCACGGCGTCTCGCTGAGCGTCGCGCCCGGCGAGACCGTCGGTCTCATCGGCGAGACCGGCTCCGGCAAGTCCACCCTCGCCCGCACCGTCCTCGGCCTGGTACCGGCCACCAGCGGCTCCATCGTCGTCGGGGGAGCCGACATCAGCTCCTACAGCCGCCGCCAATGGCGCGACCTGCGCCGCAGCGGGATCATCCAGTACGTCTTCCAGGACCCGCTGCGCAGCCTCGACCCGGACCTCACCATCGAGGAGTCGCTGAGCGAGCCCCTGCTCGTGCACGGTGTGCCGCGCGGAGAGGCGGCCGCCCGCGTCAGCAGCTTCCTCGGCCGGGTCCGGCTCACCGAGGACCTGCTCCAACGGCTGCCGGGAGAGCTCTCCGGCGGGCAGCGCCAACGCGTCGCCGTGGCACGGGCGCTGGTCACCGAACCGCGCGTCGTCATCCTCGACGAACCGGTCAGCGCCCTCGACTCCGCCAACCGCGTCCTGGTCCTGGAGATCCTCAAGGAGCTGCGCGCCGAAGGCACGGCGCTCGTCCTCATCTCCCACGACCTCGGCTCCGTCGCCGGCGTCGCCGACCGCATCGCCGTCCTCTACCAGGGGGAACTCGTCGAGACCGGCGCGGCCCGCCGCATCGTCGACGCCCCGCGGCACGCGTACACGCGCCTCCTGCTCGGCTCCGCGCCGACCCTGCACGGCGCCCCGATCGACCGCGCCGAACGGGACGCGCTCCGCGCCCTGTTGCACTCCTAGCCCCCCTCTCGCACGCGCTCACAGACAGGAACAGCCATGTCCCGCAAGAAGATCCACCTCGCGCTGCACCCGTACGGCGTCGGCGGCCCCGGCCAGCACGGCCTGTGGAAGGACCCGCGCGTCGCCAAGAACGCCAGCATCGACATCAACTACTACATACGGCTGGCCCAGGCTGCCGAACACGCCCTGTTCGACGCCTTGTTCATCGTCGACAGCCAATTCATCAACGCCACCTACCCCGCGCACTACCTCAACCGGCTCGAACCCCTCACCCTCCTGTCGGCCGTCGCCACCCACACCCGCCGCCTCGGCCTCGTCGGCACGGCCAGCTCCACCTACAACTCGCCGTTCAACCTCGCCCGCCGGTTCGCCTCCCTCGACCACATCAGCGGCGGCCGCGCCGGCTGGAACGTCGTCACCAGCTTCGACACCGGCACCTCGAAGAACTACGGCCTCGACGAACACCTCGACTACGCCACCCGCTACGGGCGCGCCCTGGAGTTCGTCCAGGTCGCGGAGGGCCTGTGGGACTCCTACGAGGACGACGCGTTCCCCGCCGACGTCGAGCGGGGCGTCTTCCTGGACCCGGAAAAGCTCCACGCGCTCGACCACGAGGGGGAGCACTTCAAGGTCGCGGGCCCGCTGAACCTCTCGCGCTCGCCGCAGGGCCGGCCGGTCATCTTCCAGGCCGGGGTCTCCGAGGAGGGCCGCGACCTCGCCGCCCGGGTCGCCGAGGGCATCTACGCGCCCGGCGGACCGCTCCAGCAGGCCCAGGAGTACTACGCCGACATCAAGCGCCGCACCGCCGCGCACGGCCGCGACCCGGAGCACATCAAGATCTTCATCCACGGCGGACCGGTCGTGGCCGCGACCGACGAGGCCGCCCGCCGTCGCGAACGGGAGATCTTCGAGGAGGACAACGACTTCGACCGCCACCTCGCCCTCCTCGGCCGGTCCTTCGGCGCCTACGACTTCAGCGTGCACGACCTGGACGCGCCCTTCCCGGACGTCGCCCACCTCGCCGAGAAGGGGGGCAGGACCGGCGCCGCGAAAATCATCGAGCGGGCGACGGCCGAGAAGTTGACGCTACGTCAAGTCGCCCAGTCGCTGGCCGAGTTCCGGCGCTCACCGTTCGTCGGTGCGCCGGAGACCGTCGCCGACCGTATCGAGGAGTGGTTCGACGCCGGCACCTTCGACGGCATCAACCTGGCCTTCCGCACCGAGGAGGAACTGGAGCTCTTCGTCGACGGCGTCGTACCGATCCTGCAGAAGCGCGACCTGTTCCGCACCGAGTACGAGGCCGACACCCTGCGCGGCAACCTCGGCCTGCCGGTCCCGGCCAACCGGCACGCCGCCGAGAAGGCGGGCGTCGCATGAGCGGGCAGTACACCGACCACCACGCGCCCGAGGGCCTGCGCACCCGCGGCACCGTCGTCGTGGTGCCCGGACGGGGCGAGACCCGCGCGACCTACGACCGGCTCGGCAAGCGCCTCGCCGCCGACGCCTACCGGGTCCGCGTCATCGACGCGGCGGATGTGTCGGACGTGACGGAGGACCGACTCGCCGCGCACTCCGCCGAGTTCGGCGCACGCCTCACCGCGGCGATCGACGGCACAGCCTCCGAGGACGGCACGGTACGGCCGCTCGTCCTGATCGGCTCCGACACGGGCGCCGCCGCGCTCGCCGCGCTGTTCGGCCCGCCCACCGGCCCCGACGCGCCCCGGCCGGACGCCCTCGTCCTCGCCGCCCTCCCCGGGACCGGCGCCGCCGGGGCCACCACCTGGGACGAGGAACTGGACGTACGGACGACGTGCCCCGCCCACCGGGCCGCTCTCACCGACGACCCACAGGTGCGGCGCGGCGCCCTCGGCACCCCCGTGCCGGAGGCTCTCCTGGAGGCGGCCCGCGCCACCGACTCGGGCCTGCCGCGCCTGCTGCTCGCCGGTGACCGCGACCCGCTCGCCGACCACGACGCCCTCGACCGGCTGGCCGGGACGCTGCCCCGCGCCCGCCTCACCGTCGTGCACGGAGCCCGCCACGACGTCCTCAACGACCAGCAGCACCGCTCGGTGGCCGCCGAGATCGTCACGTTCCTCGAAACCCTGCGAGCCGACCTGACACCCCTGGTCACCGTACGGACCAGCTCGTGGTGACCGGACGCCCCGGCACCGCACACACCACCGGCCGCACGGCCGCACACCCCGCCCCGCTCACCCCACCGCAACCGGAAGGTCCCCATGGCCGCCGTCCTCTCCGTCTCCGGAAGCCCTTCAGCCACCTCGCGCACCGGCCGGCTCCTGCGCCACATCGACGCCCGGCTCACCGAACGCGGCCACGACGTGAGCGCCCTCGACGTCCGTGACCTGCCCGCCGAAGCGCTGCTGCGCGCGGACTTCGGCCACCCCGCGATCATCGACGCCGCGGCGCGCTTCGCCCGGGCCGACGGCATCGTGATCGGTACCCCCGTCTACAAAGCGGCGTACAGCGGTCTGCTGAAGGCGCTGCTCGACCTGCTCCCGCAGTACGCACTGGCCGGCAAGACCGTGCTCCCGCTCGCCACCGGCGGCAGCACCGCGCACGTCCTGGCCATCGACTACGCGCTGCGTCCCGTGCTGACCTCCATGGGGGCGGCCCACATCGTCCCCGGCTGGTTCACCCTCGACAAGGACATCACCGTCGACGGCGGCCGCACGGTCATCGCGCCGGGGTCCGCCGAGGCCCTGGGGCAGGCCGCCGACGTCTTCTCGGCGGAACTGACCGGGCGGGTGAGCGTCCTGGCCTCGTAGAGACGGCCCGCCAAGAGCTGTTTTGGACACATCCGGGGTGTGTCTGGCAAGGTCGCCCGTCCGTTCCCCTATAGAGACGGAAGGACGTGGCGCGGTGACCGAGGTGAGCACTCGCAGTGTCCAGGAAGCCGCTGCGATGGAGCAGCTGCGTGCGAGCACCACGACGATCGACATCCCCCGGGGCTTCGACCTGTGGCAGCCCGAGGAGATGGAGGACTGGCTGAGCGAGGTGGAGGACGATCCGGCCGTCTCGGACGCCGACTTCTACGAGGCCCGCCAGGCGGTCCTGGGCGCGATGGGCAAGGACGCCGACTGAGAGCCTGTCCGACGCCGTACGGGCCGGACGCCGTCAGGGCGTCCGGCCGGGGACCCGCGGTGCCGGGGCGCGAGCCCGTCAGCTCTTGGGCATGAGCACGGAATCGATGAGGTAGACGTTGGCGTTGGCGGTCTTCACATTGCCGCAGACCACGCCGGCCGTGTCATTGACCTTGTAGGACTCGCCGGAGCCCGCCGTGGTCAGCTTGGACTTCTCCAGCGTCGCGAAGGAGCCGTTCTCCATGTCCTTCGGCGTCAGCTTCCGGCCGACCACGTGGTAGGTCAGGACTTTGGTGAGCGTGGCCTTGTCGTTGAGCACCTTGTCCAGGTCCGCCTTGGGAATCTTGTCGAAGGCGTCGTTGGTGGGCGCGAACACCGTGATGTTCTCGGCGTTGTTGAGGGTGTCGACGAGACCGGCCTTCTTCACGGCCGACACGAGCGTGGACAGCGCGGGGTTGTGGGACGCGGCCGTGGCGACGGGGTCCTTGGCCATGCCGTCGAAGGAGCCCGCACCGTCCTCGGGGACCGACGAACACGCCGGGCCGAACGGCTCGTTCATGGCCCCCGCGGAGTCGTCCGGGCTCGACATGCCCGAGCCCTTGGTGGCGCCGGCCGAGGCGCTGTCGGACGCGCTGTCCTTGGAATCACTGTCGGAACAGGCGGTCAGGGCCAGCGGCAGGACGGCACTGACCGTGACGGCGACGGCGATACGACGGATTCGAGTGCGCATGGTGACTCCCTGGCGAAATGGTGCACGAAGGCGATCTGCCTCCGTCGCGGGGAATCCGGAACGGCTCACCGCGCGGATTGGTCGGTCGCCCGGAAGAGTGAAAGCGGTGCGTCGCGCACGGCTCGGTCAGCCGACGGTGACGACGACGGAATGCCATCCCGAGGCTCCGTCGGGGATGGTGGGAGTCCGCTTCTTTGGCTGGGTTCCGCCCGTGCGGTCGGTGGCCCGGACCGTCAGGGTGTGGCTGCCCTTGGTGGCCTGCCAGGGGATCGACCACTGGCGCCAGGTGTCGCGGGTGTCCTCGGCGGCGAGGCGGGCCTCTTCCCAGGGGCCGTCGTCGACCCGCAGCTCGACCTTGTCGATGCCGCGATGCTGGGCCCAGGCGACCCCGGCGACCATGACGGTGCCGCTGCCCGGACGTGCGAACGGCTTCGGCGTGTCGATCCGTGACTGTGTCTTGACGGGGGCGCGCGGGGCCCAGTCCCGCTCGACCCAGTACGAGTCGTAGGAGTCGAACGTGGTCAGCTCGATCTCCCGGATCCACTTGCAGGCGGAGACGTAACCGTAGAGGCCGGGCACCACCATGCGGACGGGAAAGCCGTGCGCGAACGGCAGCGGCTCGCCGTTCATGCCGACGGCGAGCAGGGCGTCGCGGCCGTCCAGCACGTCCTCGACGGGGCTGCCGATGGTCATGCCGTCGACGGAGCGGGCCACGAGCTGGTCGGCGGGGCCGCCCTCGGACGGCGGCCGTACCCCGCAGCGCCTGAGCAGGTCGGCCAGGCGGACCCCGATCCAGCGGGCATTGCCCGCGTACGGCCCGCCCACCTCGTTGGAGACACAGGTCAACGTGATGTCGCGTTCGACGAGCGGCATCCGCAACAGCTCGTCGAAGGAGACGGTCAGCTCCCGCGCGACCCCCTTGCCGTGGATGCGCAGCCGCCAGCTCGTGGCGTCCACCCTCGGCACGGTCAGAGCGGTGTCGACGCGGTAGAAGGCGTCGTTCGGGGTCATGAACGGGCTGACGCCGCCGATCCGCAGCGCGGCGCCGCGCGGCACGGGCGCGGCCTCCGACACCGGAGCGGGCAGGACGACGCGTTCGCGTGCGGCCACCGCGTCCTGCCCCCGGGAGCCGCCGAGCGCCCGGCCCGCGAGGCCCGCGCCGGTCGACGCGGCGGCCGCCGCGGTGGCGGCGACGAGGAAGCCGCGCCGGTCCCAGCCCGGCTCCCCGGCGGCGACGGTCCTCCCGCGAGCCCCGTCGGCCGGGCCCAGACGACCGGCCAGCCAGTACAGCAGGACGGCCCCGGCCGCCGCCCCGACGACGGACGGCAGAGCATCGGTGAGACTCGTCGAGTCGGGCCGGCCCACCGCGGCCGACCCGCCGACGGCACCGAACGCCAGGACCCCGAGGGATCCGGCCCGCCGCCACCGGGTGGCCAGCGCCCCCAGAGCGAGGGCCAGTACGGTCAGCACGGCGAGAATGCCGAGCCGCAGCACGAGTTTGTCGTCGGTGCCGAACTGGCGGATCGCCCAGTCCTTCACCCCGGGCGGAGTGCGGTCGATCGCCGCCCCGCCCACCGCGACGACCGGCCCCGACTCGGGGCGTACGGCGGCGGAGAGCAGTTCGGCGACGGCGATCGCCGCGTACCCGGCGAGCAAGCCGCTCAGGGCACCCAGTGACAGACGTGTGACGCCGCGCGGCGGCTGGTGAGCAGTGTCTTCCATGTACGGGAATCCGTCCCTGCGTCCTGCCCGGATTGGTCGTTCACCCCGATGCCTCGTACGGCCTTCCGCGTCAGGCGGGCAGCCGCATCAGCGCCATCGGTTTCGACGTCGGATGCCGTGAGCCGCCCGCCGGCTCGACCGTGATGCCCATGCCGGAGGCGTCGCCCACCGCACCGTCCATGAGCACCGTCTGCGCCGTCCGCCCGGGGTCCATCAGCCCGGCGGGCCGCATCGTGCCGCCGTCGTCGAACCACAACTGGTAGATCCTGCCGCGCGGCGGCTGCGCCATGGAGGCGGCGACGAACACGGCCTTGTCGCGCGCCCTGGAGACGACGACCGTGCCGCTCGCGCCGCCCGCCAGCCGCGCGCTGCTGGTCGTGGCGTCGGGCGCCCCGAGGACGTCGGCCACCCGGTCCGTGGCCCGCTGGGCCTGGCGCGCCTCCTGCCGCGCGTCCCGGGCCTCCAGGTGCTGCCACACCGTGGTCCCGCCGAGCGCGGCCACCGCGGCGAGACAGGCGGCCAGCGCCCAGGCCGACACGGCGCGACGGCGAAGGACCGCCCCGGCCGGCGCGTTCGCGGAGGTCCGCGGCGGCTCCTGGCGCACGGTGTCGATCCGGCGCAGCACCGACTCCTTGAGCGCCTCGGGCGGTACGAGCGTCAGGGCGCTCCCGAGCCGGGCCGCCGTGGCGGACAGCTCCCGCACCTCCTGGGCGCAGGCGGGGCACGCGTCGAGATGCCGCTCGAACTCGGCCCGTTCGGCGGGGTCGAGAGCGTGCAGGGCGTAGGCCCCGGTCAGCGTGTGCAGATCGGCGGTCACGCGCTCACCCCCAGGCAGTCGCGCAGCCGGATCAGCCCGTCGCGCAGCCGCGTCTTGACCGTGCCGAGCGGCACCGCCAGCAGTTCGGCGACCTGACTGTAGGTGAGACCGCGGTAGTAGGCCAAGGAGACGGACTGCCGCTGGAGTTCGGTCAGCGTCCGCAGACAGCGCCGCAGCTGTTCGTGCTCCAGGCGCCTCTCCACCGCCTCGGTCACCTCGTCGAACTCCGGTGTCCGGTCCAGGAGCGCCGCCTGATGGTCCCGTGCGGCGGCGGACTCCACCGAGCGGACCCGGTCGATGGCGCGGCGGTGCGCCAGGGTCAGCACCCAGTTGATCGCCGTTCCGCGGTCGGTGCGGTAGCGGGCCGCTTTGCCCCACACTTCGACGAGTACTTCCTGCGCCACCTCCTCGGACTGCGCGCGGTCCCGCAGGACGCCGCGCACCACGCCGAGGACCGAGCCCGCCACGGCGTCGTACACCGCGGAGAAGGCGTCCTTGTCCCCTCTGGCCACCTCGGCCATGAGCTCCTCCAGGCCGGGCCCGGCCTCCGGTGCGGGGCCGATGTGCACGGCTTCCTTCACGTTCGCGACCTCCGAGCTCTCGCGTGCGCACACATGCGATCACGTCTGCGGTGGTAATACGGAGCCGCGGAGCGGGCGGATGGGTCCGGAGGCGAAGATTTTCCGCGGGCGCGAGGGGGCCGTGGTCCGGCGCGACGTCAGGAGCGCGCGGGATCGTGCTCCGCGGCGGCGGCGATGTTGCGGGCCATGCCGCCGAAGACCACGGAGTGGAACGGTGCCACGCTCCACCAGTACGCCTGGCCCACCAGGCCCCGCGGGTGGAACAGTGCCCGCTGACGGTAGCGGGACCGGCCGCCTTCCACGGGCTCCACGGACAGCTCGAGCCAGGCGAGTCCCGGCAGCCGCATCTCGGCCCGCAGCCGCAGCAGTCGGCCCGGTTCGATCTCCTCGACGCGCCAGAAGTCCAGCGAGTCGCCGGCCCGGAGCCGGGCCGCGTCGCGCCGCCCCCGGCGCAGGCCGACGCCGCCCACCAGCCGGTCGAGCCAGCCGCGCACCGCCCAGGCCAGCGGGAAGGAGTACCAGCCGTGCTCGCCGCCGATGCCCTCCACGACGTCCCACAGCCGCTGCGGGGCGGCGTCGACCACGCGCTCCCGTTCATCGGTGTAGAGGCTGCCGCCCGCCCAGTCGGGGTCCGTCGGCAGCGGGTCGCTCGGCGCGCCCGCGAGCGAGGCCGATGACCAGCGGGTGGCGACCTGCGCCTGCTGGATCCGGCGCAGGGCGAGCGCCACGGCCTCGTCGAAGCCGATCGGCGTGCCCGGCGGGTCGGGCACCCACTCGGCGATGTCGTGCTCGTGGCAGATGACCTCGTGGCGCAGCGACTCGCACAGCGGCCGGGCGATGGAGGCCGGTACGGGCGTCACCAGGCCGACCCACCGGCTGGACAGCCCGGGGCTGAGCATCGGCACCGGGAGCAGGAGGCGCCGGGGCAGCTGCGCCGCCGCCGCGTACCGGACCATCATGTCCCGGTAGGTCAGCACGTCGGGGCCGCCGATGTCGAAGGCGCGGTTGACCCGGGCCGGCATGGTCGCGCTGCCGACGAGCACGCGCAGTACGTCACGTACCGCGACCGGCTGGATCCGGGTGCTCACCCAGCTCGGCGTCACCATCACCGGCAGCCGCTCGGTCAGGTAGCGCAGCATCTCGAACGACGCCGATCCCGAGCCGATGATGACGGCGGCCCGCAGAACGGTGGTCGGCACTCCCGAGGCGAGCAGGATGTGGCCGACCTCGGCACGCGAGCGCAGATGGGGGGAGAGCGCGCGGGTCGGCACCCCCGCCGGGGTGAGGCCGCCGAGGTAGACGATGCGGCGCACACCGGCCCGGCGGGCCTCCTCGGCGAAGATCCGCGCGGCCTCGCGGTCGGTCCGCTCGAAGCCGTCACCGGCGCCGAGCGAGTGCACGAGGTAGTAGGCGACGTCCACGTCGGCCAGCGCGGCGGCGACCGAGGCGGCGTCCGTGACATCGCCCCGGACGATCTCGGTGTCCTTCGCCCAGGGGTGGTCGCGCAGCTTCCCGGGGGAGCGCGCGAGGCAGCGCACGCGGTGTCCGGCGGCGAGGAGTTCGGGCACCAGCCGACCGCCGATGTAACCGCTCGCGCCGGTCACCAGTGTGCGCGTCGCGCCGTCGGCCGCGTCCAAGACCACTCCTTCGTCCGGTGCTGCCTCCACCCTGGGTGATCACGGTCGGCTCCGCCAGTCCGGCGGCGTGTCCGGCCGGGGGCCGGCGGGGGGGGGGGGGGGGGGGGGGGGGGTAGGGGGGGGGGGGGGGGGAGGGGGGGGGGGGGTGGGGGGGGGGAGGGGGGGGGGGGTAGGAGGTGGTAGGCGGCGTCGACGCGGGGC
>NZ_JBVIFR010000001.1:2822-110544 GCF_055571235.1 Streptomyces sp. NPDC030991 | reverse complement strand
TTTCCCCTCCCCCCCCCCCCCCCCCCCCCCCCCTCCCCCCCTCCCTCCCCCCCCCCCCCCCCCCCCCCCCCCCCCCCCGCCGGGCGGGCGCGGGGTCAGGGCGCCCAGGGTGCTTCCACGGCCCACGTCGTGTCCTCGACGAACAGGCTCGGGTTGTCCGCGGCGCGCGATCCGCCGGGGACGGCGAGGTACACCTCGGAGTTGTAGTGGCGCAGGTACTGGCCCGGGAAGTTCTGGGCCGTCAGCCGCACGCCGCCCTGCCCGGGCACCGCGCAGAACGTGGCGTCCGCACGGAACAGCGCCGAGCCGTCACCGGCCTCCCGGTGCACCCGGAAATCGCGGTGACGCAGGTACTCGCCGGGGTAGTTGCGGGACTCGAAGGAGTAGCACGCGCTGTCGGCGAGGCCGGGCACGACGCGCCAGGTCGCATCGCTCTTGAGCAGGGCGCCGCTCCCGCTGTTCACGACCTCCGTGTACGCGAGGGCGTCCCGGTGCCGCAGGTAGCGGTCGGTGTAGCCGGGGGTGGTGACCCGCAGCGACCTGGGGCCGGTGGGCAGGGTCACGGGCGCCGCCGGACTCCTGGAGGCGTTGATCAGGGCCTGGTTCGCCGCCTTGACCCGCGCCTGGTCGACCTTGGTGACCTGACGGTCGTACGTCAGCAGGCCGTTGACCTCGTTCTCGACGTCGGTGATCTCGGTGTAGACCGACGCGGAGAGACCGGCCGGCATCTGCTGGAGGCGCAGCGCGTCGATCAGGCCGACGAACCGGTTGTCCAGGTGTGCGGCGTCCGCCTGGTCCTCGTAGGAGAAGCCGTTGCCCGGCGACCACTCGTGCCCCGCCACGCGAAGCCCGAGTCCGCCGAACTCCCCGAGGACGGCGGCCCGCGTCGACGAAGGACTCGTCACCCCCGGGCCCACGTAGTTGTGGTGGTCGAGCACGTCGCCGTTGCCGCCGTCGACCGCGCCGCAGCAGTTGATGCCGCTCATGTTGTCGACGAGGCGCGAGGGGTCGGCCGCCTTCACCTTGTCGGCGATGCGGGCCTGGTCGTACTGGCCCCACCCCTCGTTCTGGTCGACCCACATGACGAGCGACGGCGAGCTGCGGTGCTCGTCGATGATCTGGTCGTACTCGGCCTCCCACTGGGTGCGGGCGGCGGCGTCCGGCGTGCGGGTGTCCATCGCGGGCATGTCCTGCCAGACGAGGAGCCCGAGCCGGTCGGCCCAGTAGAACCAGCGCTGCGGTTCGACCTTGATGTGTTTGCGGACCATGTTGAAGCCGAGGTCCTTGTGTTTCTGCAGGTCGTACTTGAGGGCGTCGTCGGTGGGCGCGGTGTAGATGCCGTCGGGCCAGTACCCCTGGTCGAGGGTGCCGGTCTGGAACACGAACTGGCCGTTGAGCAGCAGCCGTTGCTTGCCGCCGACCGTGCCGCGCGAGATGGACCGCATGCCCGCGTAACTGCCGACGGAGTCGGCGACTGTGGACCCCGACACGAGTTCGGCCTTCACGTCGTACAGGAACGGGTCGTCCGGCGACCACAGGTGCGGGTTCGTGATGCGGACCGTCAGCGGCGAGCCGACCGCGCCCGTCGCCGAGCCCACGGCGGCGCCGCCCGAGCTGACGGTGACGCGCGCGCTCTGCCCGGCGATCCCGGTGCCCTGGACGGTCGCCCTCAGCGTGGAGTCGGAGAGGTTCGGCACCAGGTCGAGGCGGGTGATGTGGGCCGGGGCCGTCGGTTCCAGCCACACGGTCTGCCAGATGCCGGAGGCGGCGGTGTAGAAGATGCCGCCGCCGGGGTGCGGCGTCACCTCGCTGATGCGCTGCTTGCCCACGGCCTGGCCACCGGTCTGGGTCGGGTCGAACACCGAGACGACGACGGTGTTGGTGCCGCCGTTGAGCAGGGGAGTGATGTCGTACCCGAAGGCGTCGTAGCCGCCGCTGTGGACGGCGCCCGCCTGCTGCCCGTTCACCCACACCGTCGTACGCCAGTCACTGGCACCGAAGTTGAGCTGGACCCTGCGGCCGTTCCAGCCGGCCGGCACGGTGAACGTGCGCTTGTACCAGAGCTTGTCGTTCTGGGTGATCTTGCGCTGGATGCCGGAGAGCGCGGACTCGGCGACGAACGGGACCCGGATCTGCTCGGTGAAGGCGGCCGGCTGCCCGGCGCCGGCCGAGGTGACGGCGAAGTCCCAGATGCCGTTGAGATTGGCCCAGTCGGGCCGGGTCAGCTGCGGCCGCGGGTACTCGGGCAGTGGGTTGTCGCGGGAGACCTGGCCGGTCCACGGCGTCGTCATCGGCGCCGGCTTGGGGGCCCAGGCGGTGGGCGCCGCCTGGGCGGCGGGGGCCAGGGCGGTGGCGCCGCCCAGGAGCAGCGCGAGGGCGCTCAGCAGGATGCCGAGCGCGTGGCGCGTCGATCTGAGGCGGGTCGGGGCGGGCTGATGACGCATCGGAGCTCCTCGTGTCGCGGGGCGCGGCCGGGTGGATCCGTGTTGGTGTGCCAGGGGTCTTGCGACGTCTTCTTACATCGTTGTAAGGGCAGTTTCTACGCACTCGGCAGGAACACGTCAACGCTTCGGACGCGCCAATCCATGGACAGGGGCAGCGCGGCCGGAATTCGCCTACGCCGACGGGGCTCCGGAACTCCGGTGCGGGCCCAACGCGCCCAGCACATCGCCGAGTTGGGCGGAGGTGAGGGCGGGCGCGGGGAGGGGAGGCGAGGCGGGCGCGGCGCGCAGGCTGTCGAGGAGCAACGCGAGCGGGCGGCGCCAGGCGTCGGCGGCCGTCGCGCTCGTCAGGGCCGGGACCGCGCGGCCGAGCGCGGCCAGGGCGAAGAGGACGTCCTCGGGGGTGACGTCGGGGCGCACGGTGCCCTGCGTCCGGCCGCGCTCCAGGAGGAGTTCCAGGGTGCGGCGATTGTGCGCGTGCACGGCTTCCAGTGCGTCGATACCTCGTAGCGGGGTGGTCATCAGGTCGTTGGTGCCGCGGTCGGAGGCGAGCACGGTGAAGACGGCGTCGAGGTAGGCGGTCAGCCCCGCCCAGGCGTCGGTGGCCTGCCGGGCCTCCTCGCCGGCGGCCATCGTGCCGGAGAGGGGCTCGCGGAAGACGGCGTCGACGAGCGCGACGCGGGTCGGGAAGTGGCGGTAGAGCGTGGCGTTGCCCACCCCCGCCCGGCGGGCGATGACGTCGAGCGGCGCTTCGAGCCCCTGCTCGCCGAAGACCTCGCGGGCCGCCTCGGTCAGCAGCTCCCGGTTGCGGCGCGCGTCGCGCCGACGCGGGGCCGCCCTGCGGGCTGCGTCGTCGCTCATCGTCGTCCTTCGTCAGGGGGCCGTGGCGGAAACCGGGGAGCACTCCCCGGCAGGGATGCTATCGTCTCTGCAAGAAACGGGGAGTGTTCCCCACTTACCCCTCGAAGGGATCTGGCGCCACCGCGGGGCGAATGCGGCCCGAGTGGGCCACGCCCGGGGGACAGCGCCGGCCGAGTCGGTAGCGGATCTGGCGCACTGAGCGGGCTCGGCCGAGTACGACGCGAGGACGTGCCGTACTCGAACGGAACACGCCCCGAATCGGCGAAGGCGGCCCTGCGACGGGGAGGGCCGCCTTCGCTTATGTCACAACAGGCTCTCAGTCCTTGGTCATGGCGGGCGGCGCCGTGCCGACCCCCCAGTTCGTCGGCTTGTCCGAGAGCTTGATCTTGATGGTGCCGGAGCGGAGCAGGTCCTTGTGGGAGAGCCAGCTCTGGTGCAGCGTGCCCTTGCCGGTCCGCACCGAGGACACGTACTGCGCCTTCGACGCGTCCGCGCCCGGCGCCTCGATGGTGATCCTGCGCCCGTGCGCCGGCCGGATCTCGACCTTCTCGAACATGGGCGCGGAGACGATGTAATCGGCCGAACCGGGCTGGGCCTCGAAGACGCCGGCCATGGCGAAGACGAGTAGCGACGAGGTGGCGCCGAGGTCGTCATTGCCGGGCATGCCGTACGCGTCGTCGGTGAAGAGCGTCCGCATCGCGCGCAGCACGGCCGAGGTCTTCCACGGCGCACCGGTCCACGCGTACATCCACGGGGTGTGGAAGTCGGGCTCGTTGTTCGGGTTGAAGGCGAAGTTGTTGTGGTAGTCGTACGCGCCCGTCACCCAGGACTCGGAGGCGGCCTTCGCCGGGTCGGTGAGGACGGTAGGCATGTCGAAGAACGTGTCGAGGCGCTGCTCGGCCGCGCCCTCGCCGCCCATGAGGCCGAAGAGGGTCTTCGGGTCCTGCTGGGCGAGCCACTGGTACTGCCACGCGGTGCCCTCGTGGAAGGCGCCGGACTGGGTGGGATCGGGGTCGCCCGCGACGCTGCCGTCGGCGTTCTTCGTGACCGGGAACCCGGTGAAGCCCCGCGAGGTGACGCCGGTGTCCCAGAGCTTGGTGAAGTTGTCGCAGCGCGACGCGAGCGTGGCGGCCTTGTCCTGGTGGCCGAGACCGTCGGCCATCGTGGAGAGCGCGCAGTCCGCCAGCGCGTATTCGAGCGTCGCCGAGCCTGCTTGCCGGCTGTCGCCGTACTTGTAGCCGGGCAGGTTCTGGTACCCGACGAATCCGTTCTTGACGTATGTCGGGTTGCCGTCGCGGCCGCGGAAGAGCGACTGGTCCGCGGGAACCTCGTTGGCGTTCTTCCACAGGGCGTCGAAGAGCTGCCGCGCGGTGCGGTTGTCGAGCAGACCGCGCTTGTATATGTCGACGACCCACGGGGTGACGGGGTCGCCGCTCATCACGTTCGTCTCGCCGCCGCCGAGCCCCCAGCGCGGCAGCCAGCCGCCGTCCTGGTAGATGCGCAGCACGGACTTGGCCATGTCCGTGGCCTTGTCCGGGTCGAGCAGGGCCACCAGCTGGTTCTGCGAGCGGTAGGTGTCCCAGAGCGAGAACATCTGGTAGTACGGCGCGCCCGAACGGTGCACCTTGTCGTCGAAGCCGCGGTAGCGGTTGTCGACGTCGGACCCCACCGACGGGTGCAGCAGCGAGTGGTAGAGCGCGCTGTAGTACGTCCGCTGGTCGGCGGTGCTGCCCCCGGCCACCCGCATCCGGTCCAGCTGGTCCCGCCATGTGTCGTGCGCGCCCGCCCGGGCCTTCTCGAACGACCTGGGCTGCTCGGCCTTGCGGTTGAGGCGCGCCCCGTCGACCGAGGTGTAGGAGAGCCCCACCGAGGAACCGACCTGGTCGCCCCCGGCCGGGTCGAACGACAGCCAGGCCCCCGCGCGCTTGCTGCCGCGCGACGCCTCGCGCCGGTCCGGGGTGAGGGTGCCGTCGGTCCAGGTGCCGAACTTCGAGAACGACCGGTCGAACTTGGCGCTGAAGTAGACCCGGTAGCGCTCCTTGCCGGTCTCCCCGCAGAAGTTGCCGCCCTGCACCCAGCCTTCGACGGTGTCGTCGCCGACCACCTTGATGTCACCGGCGTACGTGCTGCCGTTGCTCTCACCGGCCTCGATGAGCACGTTCTCCGCGCCCGAGCGGCCGGGGTAGGTGTAGCGGTGCTGGCCGGTCCGCTGCGTCGCGCTCAGCTCGGCCCGGATGCCGTTGTCGAACTGCACGCCGTAATAGCCGGGCGCCCGGGTCTCGTTCTCATGGCTGAACTTGGCGGCGTACCGCGCCGGGTCGGACGACGTGACCGCGCCCGTGGTCGGCATGAACCGGATGTTGCCCATCGTCTGGCAGCCGACACCCGAGAGGTGCGTGTGGCTGAAGCCGAGGATGGTGTCCTGCGCGTAGTCATAGGAGGCGTACTTGTTCAGCTGGGTGTCGGGGCTCAACTGCACCATGCCGAACGGGGTGGCGGCACCCGGGAAGGTCGTGCCGTCGCCGTTGTTGCCGATCGACGTGTCGACCAGCGTGGTGGGGTCGGCGGCGAACTGTGGCCCCCGCGCCTTGGCGTTCGCGACGCCGCTGGTGACGGAAGCACTGGCCACAGTGGCAATGATCAAGAAGGCGGTGGACAGGCGTCTCAACGCTCTCATCGCGGTCCTCTCGTACGACAACGTTGTCATATCGTGCCTGTCGATCTTTGTTCCTCCGGTGCCCTTCCGTCAATGCACCGTTGCAAACGCGTATGCGGCACCCCACCGGGGTGCCGCATACGCGTACTTCGCCGGTATTGCCTAGCCGCGTGGCTCGCCGTCGGCGTCCTCCGGCGGGCAGGACAGGACGACGAGACTCCGTTCCTGGACGAGCAGCGACGTCTCCGCCTTGTACTCCGTCTCGTCGGACGTGCCGTTCGGCTCCGCCGTGTCGATCAGCTTGGTCCAGCGGGAGCCGTAGGCGGCGTCCGGCAGCACGAACTCCGTGGGCTCCCAGTAGCAGTTGAACAGCACCAGGAAGGAGTCGTCCACGACCGTTCGGCCCTGGAAGGCCGGCGCCGCGAGCTCGTCGCCGTTGAGGAACACCCCGATCGCGTGGGCGTCGGGCCTGCGCCAGTCCTTGGCGGTCATCTCCTTGGCGTCCGGTCGCAGCCAGAGCAGATCCGGCAACTGCCGTCCCTCCCGCGTGGCGTCGCCCTCGAAGAAGTGGCGTCGGCGCAGCACCGGGTGGGCCATGCGCAGGGCGATGAGCTCGCGGGTGAACCGGAGCAGGTCACGCTGTTCCTCGTCCAGCTCCCAGTCGATCCAGCTCAACTCGTTGTCCTGGCAGTACGCGTTGTTGTTGCCCTGCTGGGTGCGGCCGAGTTCGTCGCCGTGGCTCAGCATCGGGATGCCTTGCGACAGCATCAGCGTCGTCAGGAGGTTGCGCTGCTGCCTGGCGCGCAGTTCGAGCACGGCCGGGTCGTCGGTGGGGCCCTCGGCGCCGCAGTTCCAGGAGCGGTTGTGCGACTCGCCGTCGTTGTTGTCCTCGCCGTTGGCCTCGTTGTGCTTGTCGTTGTACGAGACCAGGTCGCGCAGGGTGAAACCGTCGTGGGCGGTGACGAAGTTGACGCTGGCGCGCGGGCGCCGCCGTTCGTGTTCGTAGAGGTCGGCGGAGCCCGTCAGCCGGGACGCGAACTCCGGCAGCGACCGGTCGTCGGCGCGCCAGAAGTCCCGGACGCTGTCGCGGTACTTGCCGTTCCACTCGGACCACAGCGGGGGGAAGTTGCCGATCTGGTACCCGCCGTCCCCGAGGTCCCACGGCTCGGCGATCAGCTTCACGCGGCTGATCACCGGGTCCTGCTGGATGATGTCGAAGAAGGCGGAGAGCCGGTCCACCTCGTGGAACTGGCGGGCCAGCGTGGCGGCGAGGTCGAACCGGAAGCCGTCGACATGGCACTCGGTCACCCAGTACCGCAGCGAGTCCATGATCAGTTGCAGCACGTTGGGGTGGCGCATCAGCAGGCTGTTGCCGGTCCCCGTGGTGTCGTAGTAGCGGCTGAAGTCCTCGTCGGACAACCGGTAGTACGAGGCGTTGTCGATGCCCCTGAAGGAGATCGTCGGCCCCTTCTCGTTGCCCTCGGCCGTGTGGTTGTAGACGACGTCGAGGATCACTTCGAGGCCCGCCGCGTGCAGGTCCTTGACCATGCTCTTGAACTCGGTGACCTGTTCGCCGAGCGTGCCGTGCGCGGCGTAGGCGTGATGGGGCGCGAAGAAGCCGATCGTGTTGTAGCCCCAGTAGTTGGACAGCCCCTGGTCGAGGAGGAACCCGTCCTGGATGAACTGGTGGACGGGCATGAGCTCGACCGCCGTCACGTTCAGGGAGGTGAGGTGTTCGATGACGGGCGGGCTCGCCAGACCCGCGTAGGTGCCGCGCAGCTCCTGGGGCACGTCCGGGTGTGTGCGTGACAGCCCCCGCACATGTGCCTCGTAGATGACCGAGTCGGTGTACGAGTACGACGGCGGCGCGTCGTCGCCCCAGTCGAATGCCGGGTCGACGACGACCCCGCACAGTCCGTGCCCCGCACCGCCGCCGGGCGGATGCTGCTCGTGGACCGCGCGGGCGTAGGGGTCCAGGAGGAACGCGGAGGCGTCGCAGCGGTGCCCGGACGACGGCTCCCAGGGGCCGTGCACGCGGTAGCCGTACCGCTGGCGCGGGCCGACGCCCGGGAGGTAGCCGTGCCACACGAAGCCGTCGACCTCGGGGAGTGTCACGATCCGCTCGGCCCCGTCGGCTTCGAGCAGGACCAGGTCGACCTGTTCGGCCACGGCGCTGAACAGCGCGAAGTTCGTACCGTGGCCGTCGTAGGAGGCGCCGAGGGGGTAGGGGCGTCCGGCCCGGACACCCTCGTCGCCCCGGCCCGTCGGGCGAGCCGTCACGAGGTGGTTCCGGCCGTCTGGGGCTCGCGGGCGGCGCTCCCGTGCGCGACCGGCGTCTGCGGCACGCTGAGCGACTCGCTGGACCACGGCTCCGGCTGCTTCGTGGCGAGCGGCTCGCGGTCGTGGTCGGACTTGCGCAGGGAGAACCAGATGATGTGCTGGTTGTTGGTGGTGCACCTGCCCCAGCCGTCGCTCAGCGTGGCCAGGAGATGCAGGTGGGGGTGGGTCTCCTTGGGGCGGCCCGCCTCGGAGGGGTCGTGGTGCGACACCGCGGTGATCAGGTGCTGACCGGTCCACCAGGTCTCGATCTCCACCCGCTCCGCCGGGCCGGCCGCGGCCGCTTCGAGCAGCAGTCCGACACCTTGGGCCGCTGACATCACCAGTTTCTGCAGCCCCCAGTACCGAAGGTGGGCGGCGACGATGCGCTGCATCTGCCCTACGCGCTCGGGCGAGGACTCCACCTCGACGTGGTAGTAGCGGGGCTCTGTCCGGGTCATGTTTCTTGCTCCTCACCGCGTGACCCGCGCCGCTGTCGCGACGGCAGGGTCGTACGTACGGAACGTGTGAGCAGGGGGCGCTCTGACGTCATGACCAGCCTCGGCTCCGTACTCCGTTCGTGCAACACGAGAGTGATCGGGTGGTGACTCTCGGCTCAACAGGACGGATCGCGAAACACACCGCACCATGGTGGAAGCGGCCGAGCGTGACGGTCCGCTCGCACTCCGTGCATGGTCGGTGAGGCGCGGACCCATGAGGTCGCGGATTCCAGGAGGTCGACGGATGCCATGGACGCATCACAGGTCGGCGAGGAGATCGAGGCGAAGCTGAAGCACTACCGGTGGTGGCAGAGGCGATTCCTCGCCTCTCCCACGGACGCGCGGGTCCGCGCGAGGTTCGAGCGGACCGTCGAGGCGCTGTGCGCCGCGACAGGCGAACGATGCGGCCGTGAGGCGGCGTCCGCGGCCGAGCGCCGCCTGCGTGCCGACCGTCCCCCGCGAGGGGACGGCCGGCCGTCCCCTCGCGGGGGACGGACCGCGTGACCGCACGACCGACTGCCGCGCAGAGCACTGGAGGTGAGAGCGATGACAGCTAGGCCGCAACTTGTCCCGGTCCAGATCGAGGACGTGCGCCCCCGTGTCCACGGTGGTCCCGGCATGGCTAAAGCCGTCGCCGGCGAGGCGTTCCCCGTCACGGCCCTGGTGTTCGTCGAGGGCTCCGGCATCGTGCGGCCGCACGCCGTGCTCCGCGATCCCGACGGCCGCACGGTCCAGTGCGTCGCCATGAGCGAACTGGCCCCCGGGGAGGACCGGTGGAGCGCCACCGTCACCCCCGCGTCGCCCGGCCGCTGGAGCTACTGCGTGCAGGCGTGGTGCGATGTCGTGGCCGCCTGGCAGCGCGACGCCGCCATCAAGGTGCCGGCAGGTGTGGACAGCGACATCACCCTCGAAGAAGGTGCCGTGCACCTGGAACGCGCCCTGGGACGGGTCACCGACGAGGCGGCCAGGCGCACCCTGTTCGACGCCATCCGGGTCCTCGGCGACGGTACGCGTGACGACATGGACCGGCTGGCCGCGGCGCTGGCACCGGAGGTCCGCGAGGTGCTCGGCGCCCACCCGCTGCTCGACCGGCTGACCGAGAGCGCCCCGCTGCCCTTGCTGGTGGAGCGGGAGCGGGCGCTGTACGGGGCGTGGTACGAGTTCTTCCCGCGCTCGGAGGGCGCGGTGGTGGAGGCGGGTGCCCCACCGGTGAGCGGCACGTTCGCCACCGCGGCGCGGCGTCTTCCGGCGATCGCCGCGATGGGCTTCGACGTCGTCTACCTGCCCCCGGTCCACCCGATCGGCACGACCTTCCGCAAGGGCCCGGACAACAGCCTCTCGCCCGGCCCGCACGATGTCGGGGTGCCCTGGGCGATCGGCTCCCCGGAGGGCGGCCACGACGCGATCCACCCCGACCTCGGCACCCTCGACGACTTCGACGCGTTCGTGGCCCGGGCGCGGTCGGTGGGCCTGGAAGTGGCGCTCGACTTCGCGTTGCAGTGTTCACCCGACCACCCGTGGGTGGAGAAGCACCCCGAGTGGTTCCACCACCGTCCGGACGGCACGATCGCGTACGCGGAGAACCCGCCGAAGAAGTACCAGGACATCTACCCGATCGCCTTCGACCAGGATCTGCCGGGTCTCGTCGCGGAGACGACCCGGGTGCTGCGCCACTGGATGGCGCACGGGGTGCGTATCTTCCGCGTGGACAACCCGCACACGAAACCGGTCGTGTTCTGGGAGCGGGTGATCGGGGAGATCGGCCGCACCGACCCCGATGTCATCTTCCTGGCCGAGGCGTTCACCCGTCCCGCGATGATGCGGACGCTGGCCGAGGTCGGTTTCCAGCAGTCGTACACATACTTCACCTGGCGCAACACGAAGGCCGAACTCACCGAATATGTACAGGAGTTGGCGGGCGAGTCGGCGGCGGTCATGCGCCCCAACTTCTTCGTCAACACCCCTGACATCCTCCATGAGTTCCTCCAGCACGGCGGCCGGCCCGCGTTCGAACTGCGTGCGGTCCTCGCCGCGACCCTCTCGCCGTCCTGGGGCCTCTACAGCGGATACGAACTCTGCGAGAACACCCCGCTGAGGCCGGGCAGTGAGGAGTACCTGCATTCGGAGAAGTACGAACTGCGGCCGCGGGACTGGGAGTCGGCCCAGCGTGAGGGGCGCACGATCGCCCCGCTGATCACCGCGCTGAACGACATCCGGCGCCGCAGTCCGGCCCTGCGCTCACTGCGCAACGTGCACTTCCACCATGCCGACAACGACGCCGTGATCGTGTACTCGAAACAGACCGGCTCGAACACGGTCCTGGTGGTCGTGAACCTCGACCCCCATCACGCCCAGGAGGCGACGGTCCACCTCGACTGCGCGCGGCTGAACGTCAGCCCCGACTCCTCGTTCCCGGTGCGCGACGAACTCACCGGGGCCACCTACATATGGGGAGCCACCAATTACGTGCGCTTGATCCCGGGGGAGTCACCGGCCCACGTCCTCACCGTCGGCTGAACCACCTAATCGTTCTTTCAGCGCGTCCACGGAGGCCGAACCGTATGTCCACGGACGAAATGGCGCAGTTGCCGTACATGCCCGCCAAGACACCCGACCCCGACTGGTTCAAGCGTGCCGTCTTCTACGAGGTGCTCGTCCGCTCGTTCTACGACAGCAACGGCGACGGTGTCGGTGACCTCAAGGGCATCACGGCGAAGCTCGACTACCTGCAATGGCTGGGTGTCGACTGCCTCTGGCTGCCCCCGTTCTACACGTCACCGTTGCAGGACGGCGGCTATGACGTGTCGAACTACATCGTCACCCTGCCCGAGTTCGGTGACCTCGCCGACTTCGTGGAGTTCGTGGACGCGGCGCACCAGCGGGGCATGCGCGTCATCATCGACTTCGTCATGAACCACACCAGTGACCAGCACGAGTGGTTCCAGCAGTCGCGCAGCGACCCGGAAGGACCCTACGGCGACTACTACGTCTGGTCCGACGACGACACCAGATACGCGGACGCCCGGATCATCTTCGTCGACACCGAAGTGTCCAACTGGACCTTCGACCCGGTACGCAAGCAGTACTACTGGCACCGCTTCTTCTCGCACCAGCCGGACCTCAACTACGAGAACCCGGCCGTCCAGGAGGAGATACTCGCGGCCCTGCGGTTCTGGCTCGATCTCGGCATCGACGGTTTCCGCCTCGACGCCGTGCCCTATCTGTATGCCGAGGAGGGCACGAACTGCGAGAACCTGCCCGCCTCCCACCAGTTCCTCAAGCGGGTCCGCAAGGAGATCGACGCCAACTATCCCGACGTGGTGATCCTCGCCGAGGCCAACCAGTGGCCGGAGGACGTCGTCGACTACTTCGGGGACTTTCCCTCGGGCGGCGACGAGTGCCACATGGCGTTCCACTTCCCGGTGATGCCGCGCATCTTCATGGCGGTACGCCGCGAATCGCGGTACCCGGTCTCGGAGATCCTGGCCAAGACCCCGGCGATCCCCTCCGGCTGCCAGTGGGGCATCTTCCTGCGCAACCACGACGAGCTGACCCTGGAGATGGTCACCGACGAAGAGCGCGACTACATGTACGCGGAGTACGCCAAGGAGCCGCGGATGCGGGCCAATGTCGGCATCCGCCGGCGTCTGGCGCCGCTCCTGGACAACGACCGCAACCAGATCGAACTCTTCACCGCCCTGCTGCTCTCCCTGCCCGGCTCGCCGATCCTCTACTACGGCGACGAGATCGGCATGGGCGACAACATCTGGCTGGGCGACCGGGACGCGGTGCGCACCCCGATGCAGTGGACCCCGGACCGCAACGCCGGCTTCTCCTCCTGCGATCCGGGCCGCCTCTCCCTGCCCACGATCATGGACCCGGTCTACGGCTACCAGGTCACCAACGTCGAGGCGTCCATGTCCTCGCCGTCCTCGCTGCTGCACTGGACGCGCCGGATGATCGAGATCCGCAAGCAGAACCCGGCGTTCGGCCTCGGCTCCTACACCGAACTGCCCTCGTCCAACCCGGCCGTGCTGGCCTACCTGCGCGAGTACAAGGACGACATCGTGCTGTGCGTCCACAACTTCTCCCGCTTCGCCCAGCCCACCGAGCTGGACCTCCAGGCCTTCGACGGCCGGCACCCGGTGGAGCTGATCGGCAACGTCCGGTTCCCGGCCATCGGTGAACTGCCCTACCTCCTCACCCTCGCGGGCCACGGCTTCTACTGGTTCCGGCTGCGTGGCACGAGCCTGACGCCACGCATGGCACACCACGATTGGACCTGATCCATGACATCGCCTCTGCTGTCCGACACAGGCGTGGGTCCCTCGCAGGTCCCCGCCTCCTCCCTCGCGGCGCTCCTGGCGCGCTGGCTTCCCCGCCAGCGGTGGTTCACCGGACAAGGCCGCGACCTCACCGGCGTCTCCGTCGTCGCGGCGACGGCACTGACAGCCGACTGCTACCACCTGCTCGTCCGCGTCGACCAGCGCGGCTCGTCGGGCGGCGACCACTACCAGGTGCTGATCGGCATCGCCGCCCAGGTACCGCCGCGCATGTCACCCAGCCTCATCGGCGAGGTGGAGCCGCGGCCCGGCGAGCGGCTCATGATCTACGACGCCGTCCACGACCACCGTGCCGCGATCGTGCTCCTCGAACGGCTCCGCAGAGGCGGCTCCGCGGGGCACCTCCGCTTCGAGTCGCTGCCGCGCACCTCGGTCCCCTGCGGCCTGACACCACGCGTCCTCGACGTCGAACAGTCGAACACCTCGATCGTCTACGGCGAGGAGCTCATCCTCAAGCTCTTCCGGCACATCCAGCCCGGCATCAACCCCGACCTGGAGGTCACGGGGGCGCTGGCACGGCACGGATTCACCCAGGTCCCCGCGCCCATCGGATGGTTCCAGACGGAGGCACCGTTCTGGAGCACCCTCGGCATGGTGCAGCCGTTCCTCACGGACTCCACGGACGGCTGGACACTGGCCCTGGAATCGAGCCGCCACCGCCAGGGCTTCACCGACGAGGCGCGCGAACTGGGGCGTACCACCGGCGAATTGCACGTGGCCCTGGCCAAGGCGTTCCCCACCGACATCGGGCCGGTGGACCAGCCCGCCCGGATGGCCGACGCGATGAACCACCGGCTCCTGCGGGCAGCCGCGCGCGTACCGGCGCTGCGCCCGTACGTACCGGACCTCCAGGAGATCTACGCGGCCGTCGTCACGGCGGGTGGCGAACGACCGCTGCAACGGACCCACGGCGACCTGCACCTGGGACAGGTGCTGCACGCGCACAAACGCTGGCACATCGTCGACTTCGAGGGCGAGCCGGCGAAGCCGGTGCCGGAGCGGCGCTCCCTGCGGTCCCCGATCGCCGACGTCGCCGGCATGCTCCGGTCCTTCGACTACGCCTCCCAGTCCGGTACGGAGTTCCACCCGCAGTGGGCCGAGGGCTGCCGCGACGCCTTCTGCGCGGGCTACGGCGAGTCGGGCGGCTTCGACCCGCGCGCCGTCCCCGCCGCCCTGCGCGCCCACGAAGCCGACCGCGCGGTCTACGAGGTGGTCTACGAGTCGGTGTACCGGCCCGACCTGGTGACAGTGCCGATGAACGCGCTGCTACGGCTGTGCGCCGAGCGCGACCCCCAGCAGCCCGCCCGGCCGGCGCCGGCCGCCTCGCCCGTCCTTTCCGCCCCCCAGGCCCCCTCCGCTTCCTCCGCCCTGTCCGCCGCTTCCGGCTCGCCCGACCGCCCCGTCCAGGAGACCTGACATGTCCGTCGCCGACCCCGTCCTGTCCGTGGACCGCGCACCTCGCGTGGCGCCCCTCCCGGCGCTCGACCGCGAGGTGCGCCACCGGCTGCTGGGCGGCGCCCACCACGACCCCCACTCCGTCCTCGGCGCCCACGGCGTGCGCGACGGGCTCGCGGTGCGCTGCCTGCGCCCGCACGCGCTGGCGGTGACCGTCATCATCGGCGCCTGCGAGTGGGAGCTCCACGACGAGGGCCAGGGCCTGTTCGGAGGCCGCATCCCGGGCCAGGGCTTCGCGCCCTACCGGCTGCGGGTGACCTACCCCGAGGCCGTCACCGAGGCGGAGGACCCCTACAGGTTCCCGCCGACCCTGGGCGAGCTCGACCTGCACCTCATCTCGGAGGGACGCCACGAGGAACTGTGGACGGCCCTCGGCTCCCGGGTGCTGACCTGCCGCGGGGTCCAGGGCAGCCGCTTCACCGTGTGGGCGCCGAACGCGCGGGGCGTTCGGGTCCGCGGTGACTTCAACCACTGGGACGGCACGTCGCTGCCGATGCGCTCCCTGGGCTCCTCCGGGGTGTGGGAGCTGTTCGTCCCCGGTGTCGGCGCCGGAGCGCAGTACAAGTACGAGCTGACGAGCCCCGACGGCGCGCGGCTCGAACGGGCCGACCCGATGGCCCGCCGGACGGAGACCCCGCCCGCGACGGCGTCGGTCGTGGACGAGAGCCGGTACACCTGGGAGGACGAGGAGTGGCTGCGGCAGCGCGCCGAGCGCCCGCTCCACACCGCCCCCATGTCCGTCTACGAAGTGCACCTCGGGTCCTGGAAGCCGGGGGCGTCCTATCGTCAGTTGGCACGTGAACTGACGGCCTACGTGACCGGCCTGGGTTTCACGCACGTGGAGCTCATGCCCGTCGCCGAGCACCCCTTCGGCGGCTCCTGGGGCTATCAGGTCACCGGTTTCTACGCGCCCACCGCCCGCCTGGGCACCCCCGACGACTTCAAGTACCTCGTCGACACCCTGCACCAGGCAGGCATCGGGGTCATCCTCGACTGGGTCCCGGCCCACTTCCCGCGCGACGAATGGGCGCTGGCGCAGTTCGACGGGCGCCCGCTCTACGAGCCGCAGGACCCGCAGCGCGCGGCGCACCCCGACTGGGGCACCCTCGTCTTCGACTACGGGCGCAAGGAGGTCCGCAACTTCCTGGTGGCGAACGCCCTTTACTGGTGCGAGGAGTTCCACGTCGACGGCCTGCGCGTCGACGCCGTCGCCTCCATGCTCTACCTCGACTACTCGCGCGAGGACGGCCAGTGGTCCCCGAACCAGTTCGGCGGCCGCGAGAACCTCGACGCGGTCGACTTCCTCCAGGAGATGAACGCCACGCTGTACCGGCGCGTCCCGGGCGTCGTCACCATCGCCGAGGAGTCCACCGCCTGGAACGGCGTGACCCGGGCGACCCATGACATCGGGCCCGACGGGTTCGGCGGGCTCGGGTTCGGCCTGAAGTGGAACATGGGCTGGATGCACGACTCGCTCGACTACGTCGCGCACGAGCCGGTCCACCGCAAGTACCACCACCACGAGATGACCTTCTCGATGGTGTACGCGTACAGCGAGAACTACGTCCTGCCGATCTCCCACGACGAGGTCGTGCACGGCAAGCAGGCCCTGGTGTCGAAGATGCCGGGCGACTGGTGGCAGCAGCGTGCGAACGAGCGGGCCTACCTGGGCTACATGTGGGCCCACCCCGGCAAGAAACTCCTGTTCATGGGGCAGGAGTTCGCCCAGGGCGCCGAGTGGGTGGAGGAAGAGGGGCCGCAATGGTGGGTGCTGGACGAGAGCCACGCGGCCCACGAGGACCACCGTGGTGTGCAGCGTCTGGTGGGCGACCTCAACGACCTGTACGCACGCCGTCCCGCGCTGTGGGAACAGGACACGAGCCCCGACGGTTTCGCGTGGAGCACGGCCGACGCCGCCGAGGACAACGTCTTCGCCTTCGTCCGCCGGGCCGCCGACGGCAGCCCCCTGCTCGCCGTGGTGAACTTCTCCCCGGTGGTGCGCGACGACTACCGGCTCGGCGTCCCGCGCACCGCGTCGGGGCAGTGGCAGGAGATCCTCAACACCGACGCGACGCGCTACGGCGGCAGCGATGTCCGCAACCCGGGCCCGGTGCCGCAGGAGTCCGAACCCCGCAACGGTTTCCCGGCCTCGCTCACGCTGCGCCTGCCGCCCCTCGCGGCACTCTGGCTGGCCCCGGTGGACGCGGCTGACGCGGGCTGATCCGGGGGGCCCGGAGTGCTCGCGGGCCGCGCCTCACTCGGTGTCCGCCGTCGTGGTGCGTCGCCGGGCGGGGGGACCCACCCATCAGCCGCGTCGACAACCCTGCGGGTCACTTCACCTACGTCGGGTCATGCCGCAGCTCCCGCTCGATGATGGCGTGGGCGGTGTCCGACAGGGACTCGCCCGAGGCGTAGGCCTGGGCGCGCAGTCGGTCGAGGGCCTCGGCCAGCGAGATGCCGGACCTCTCGCTCAGGACCCCGGTCGCCTGGTGGACCTCGGCCCGGTGCAGACCCACCGTCCCCGCGATGCCACGGCCGTTGCCGGTGGCGCCGGGGGCGTCGCTCCCGGCCGGCCAGCGGGTCAGCACCTGCTGCGCCAGCGCGTCGGCGAGCAGCCGGCCCTGCGCCGACTGCTGCGCCGAGAGCGCGCCCGGGGTCCGCCGGTAGCCGGTCATGGTGCCTACCTGGACGGCGCCGATGTGCACCGGCCAGACGAAGAGCGCCGCGATCCCCAGCTCCTGCGCCTCGGCGGCGAGCTGGGGCCACTGCTGGGCCGGCAGACGACTGGTGTCGGGCACTTCCCGGGTCCCTGTCTCACCGCGGAAGAGCTGGTTGGGGCCCTGCCCCAGAACGAACTGGAGGTCTTCCAGGCGTGCACTGATGTCATCGCTGTACCAGACAAGTTCCTGGCACATGGAGATGGCGACGCCGCCCAGGCCCAGGGCCTGGGCGGAGGCGGTGGCCCATGATCGCCGCCCCTTCTCGTCCACCACCGTATGCAGTTTGTCCAGCAGTTCCTGGACTGTGGAACGCATATCCACACACGCTTTCGTCAAGGCATCCCGCAGCGGCGTGACGACCGCCGCCCCGCACTTTTTCAGCCTAGCGAGGACGGCTGCGTCCGACAGCCAATAGTCGATAAAGCCCTGTGTCGCGTGCTGCCTACGAGACTTCTACTCGGACGCGGGTTCCGGGGACTGCGCTTGTTCGGGGGCGCTGTAGAAGACCGATGAACCCTGCTTGCTGCGCTGCGCGAGCCCCTTGGCCACCTGGCCCTCGACGGTGGTGCGCACGACGGGCTTCTTGAAGCTCCGTCCGGGGTGCGCCGCGCCGAGCGCCTCGGTCAGCTCGGCCGCCGAGCGCGGTTCCGTCTGCTCCTTGAGCAGTCCCTGTACGAGGGTGACCAGCGTCGGCCGCGCGTCGGCGGGGGCCGTCTCCGGCTTCGCCGGCTTCTCCGGCTCGGGGGCCGCGGCCGCAGGTGTGGCCTTGCCGGTACGCGTGGTCCTGCGCTTCGGTGTGCTGTTCTTCGCGCCCGCCCTCGGCGCGGACTTGCGCCGCGGCTTCACCGGCGTGCTCGCGCTCTGCTTCGCGCCGAGGGCCTGCTGCATGTCGGCCAGGATCGCCCGGTCCTCCTGCAACGACTTCAACTGTGCTTGGAGGGCCTCCAGCTCGGCGCTGACCCGCTCCTGTTCCTTCGCGTTGCGTTCGAGGTCGGCCGAGACCTGCGTCGCGTACTGCTCTTTGACACCCGGGAAGCCGGGTTGAGGGTCTGTCACGAGAAGCTCCTGTGTGCACTGGACTGGTGGCGAGCGGAATCCGCTGGGGCGCCGATGACTGCTGGAGTCTATGGGCGCGCCTACTTGACTGATCTCTCCAGTGCACAACAAGTGAACCCTCCCAGTGCCCGCGTGTCGGAGGCGCTCGTGCCAAGGGAGCGCCCGCGGGTGTCGAAGAGCTCGGGGGAGTAGGCGTACGCAAGGGCGGTGCAGCCGCGCTCGAAGAAGCCACAGGTCGATGAGTTTCGGCGCGGGGGTGGCGAAGCTGTTGATGTCCGCCCCGGCGTCCTTGCCGCCTTCCGGCCCCTGCGCGGTTAATCTTGGTGGCGGTGCAGCGCGGTGTCACTGAGCGTGCGTGGCCAGTAATGCTCTGGCCCTGGCTTCACGGGTAGCGCTACGGTTCTTCATATGTCCGCTACATATGCGCACGGCAGGGCGAGGACAGCTCACGAGCTCAACGAGCGGATCCGCAGCCTGATGCTCTGCTCCGGTGGACGGCTGACGGCTGATCAGCGGCGCGAATACCAAGCGCTGGTCGCCGCCTGGGCGATCGCCATGCGCGCGGACCCCGCGGGTGTCTGCTCCCCCTGCCGTCCCGTGACGTAGAAACGCCGTACATCACGCCACCGGGCATGTGCGCCCGCATGCGGTGGGAACGCGGGGTGCTTCGCGAGACGGGCCGCGTGGCTCGTCCTCCATCCTGCCGCTCGGGGCGGCGTTCCTCAGGGAGTGGGCCATGCCGCAGCCGACCGCGTTCCACGATTTCGGCGCCGTGCGTTTCGGCAGCAGGGCGCAGTTCGAACGCGCCGACCTCCAGAGTGTGTGCGAGGCCGTGCGGGACAGCGGAGTGCGCGACCTCTACGTGGTCGTCCACGGGGCCCACAACGACGCGGCGGCCGGCCGTGCCGTCGACGACGCGTTCCGGCGCATGCTCGCCGAGGCGTGGGGCGACACCGCTCACGACCTGGGGTTCCTCGGCGTGCACTGGCCCTCGATGTGCTTCAGGGACGAGGGGGCCCCTGGCGTCACGGAACCGGCGGAGACCGCTCACGACCGGGACGGCCGCCCCGGCATCAGCCAGGCGACTGTCGACGACCTGAACCGTCAACTGCCGGACAGCGCCAAAGCGTTGACCGAGATCGCCGAGCTGCTGAACGAGCGGCCGGAGCGCGGGACCGCGTTCGACGACTTCGGCTCCGCCCTGCGCAGCCTGGCGGAAGTCCCCTTGCAGGACCCTGCCGCGGGGTTCGCCGCCGACACCGAGGGTGAGGTGCTGCCGCAGGCCGACCCCCTCATGCTGTTCGAGGACACGAGGACGATGTGCTCCGAATTCGCCAGCGCGCTACGGGACTTGAGGCGCTCGCTGGCGGCCGAGGGTGGCGAGCCCGCGCGCCACGAGAAGTCCGTCGACGAAGCCTCCGTCTCCGACGAGGGCACCTTGTTGGAGAACCAGGTGGCCGGACCGCGCCCCGCGCGGTCGCTCAGCGACAGCGTGAGTCGCACCGGCACGGTCGCCGCGGGCGGCCCACTGGGAGAGGCCGCACGCGAGACGGACTTCGCCGACCTGTGGGCGGGGGCCCATGAACTCTTCCGGCAGGTCGTGCGCCACGTCCTGCGCCGCAGGGCCGGACTGATAGGTCAGGCGGGCCTCGGTCCCTGCCTGCCGATGCTGGCGGAGGGCTCCGAGGTACGCCTGCACCTCGTCGGGCACGGGCTCGGCGGCCGGCTGGCCGGCTTCGCGCTGCGGGGGCTGGAGGCGAGCGGGACGGACCCCGTCCTGCTCGCCTCCCTCACCCTCCTGCAAGGGGAGTTGTCCCACTTCGCCTTCGCCGACAGCTTGCCGCAACAGGTCTCCGGGCACGGAGCGCTCTGGAACCGGCAGCGACTCGTCCAGGGGCCCTTGCTCTGCACGTTCTCCCATCTCGACTCCCACCTGGGCGTGTTGTATCCGCTGTCGGCCCAGATGATCGGAGACTCCGCCGAGTTGGCCACGACCGCCCGCAAATGGGGCGCGATCGGCTTCGACGGCATCCAGGGCGTCGACGGGCCCTCGCCGGTCAGTCTGGAGGACATGGCGGAGCAGGGTGCGGGGAAGGCGGCGTACGTCAACGTGGACGTCTCCGAGGTGGTCCGCTCCGACGAGGTGCCCATGGGCGGCCACCACCACGTCTTCCATCCGCGGATCGGCCGGCTGCTGCGCCGCGCGGCGGAGCGCTGACAGACCCGCTGCCGCCCACGGGCCCCCGTCAGGCGCCGGGGGCCCGTACCGGATGTTTGCTGAGGATGGAGACACGGTTGAAGGCGTTGATGGTGATGGTCACCCAGATCACCGCCGAGATCGCGTCGTCGGTCAGCACCCGGCGGGCCGTCGCGTAGGCGCTCTCCTGGGCGGCGGCGTCCGAGGGGGCGGTGGTCGCCTCGGCGAGAGCGAGCGCCGCGCGCTCCTGCTCGGAGAACAGCTCGGTGTCGCGCCAGGCGGCGAGCGTGCCGAGGCGCCGGGTGCTCTCCCCGGCGCGGAGCGCGGCCCGGGTGTGCACGTCGAGGCAGTAGGCACAGCCGTTGATCTGGGAGACGCGCAGATTGACCAGTTCGACGAGGAGGCGGTCGAGTCCGGCGTCCGCGGCCGTCGCGCGGACCGCTTCCGACGTCTGCACCAGGGCGTGGTACGCCTTCGGGCTCTGCTTGTCGACGAAGACGCGTCCCTCGCCCGGGGCCGGTGTCGTGTCGTTCAACGTGACTCCTCGCAGGGCCGTTGCGCGGCCGTGTTCGCTTCGTGGTGCGCTCGGCCTTATGATCATCCCTAGTTGTTGAATGTCAAATTACTTGGGGTGGCAGTGGGAGGGGCAGCAATGAGCGAGGCGGAGGTACTCACCGCCCGGGACGTGCCGTTGGGCGGCCCGCGCGCGATGACGGTGCGACGCACGTTGCCGCAGCGGGCCAGGACGCTGATCGGGGCGTGGTGCTTCGTCGACCACTACGGTCCCGACGACGTGGCCGGCACCGGCGGCATGGACGTCGCGCCGCACCCGCACACGGGCCTGCAGACGGTGAGCTGGCTCTTCAGCGGCGAGATCGAACACCGGGACAGCCTGGGCAGCCACGCCATGGTGCGGCCCGGCGAACTGAACCTGATGACCGGGGGCCACGGCATCAGCCACTCGGAGGTCTCCACCCCCGCCACCACCGTGCTCCACGGCGTGCAGCTGTGGGTCGCCCTGCCGGCCGCACACCGGCACGCCGACCGGGACTTCCAGCACTACGTGCCACAGCCCGTACGAACTGCCGACGGCGCCGACATCCGGGTCTTCCTGGGCTCACTGGCCGGCACGACCTCGCCGGTCCGCACCTTCACCCCGCTGCTCGGCGCCGAACTCCTCCTCGCCCCGCGCGCAAGCGTCACCCTCGCCGTGGACCCCGGCTTCGAACACGGCCTGCTCGTCGACACCGGTGAGGTGACGATGGCGGGAACGCCGCTGGCGCAGGCCGAGTTGGGCTACCTCGCGCCAGGTGCACCGACCCTGACGCTCACCAACGGGACGGACGCGCCCGCGCGCACGATCCTGCTGGGAGGACCGCCCTTCGACGAGGAGATCGTCATGTGGTGGAACTTCATCGGACGGTCGCACGAGGACATCGCGCAGGCGCGTGCGGACTGGATGACTGGGACCCGGTTCGGTGAGGTGAAGGGGTACGACGGGGATCGGCTGCCGGCTCCGGAACTGCCGTCCGTGCCGCTGAAGCCGCGGGGGCGGGTGCGCTGATCTGCGCGGATGCGTGTTGCAGGCAACGCCTGGGTGGGCGCACAACTCGGCGACGGAGCCGCTCGGTCGCCGCTGCGACCAAGACCCTGAACGAGGCGGCGGGGACCGACACGCATCGCTCAGCTGCTCGGCCTGTCTGCCCTGCGACGCCTGGCACGCTCCCCCCAGCCTCCGGCCGGGGGGACCCCCAGAGCGCGCACCAGACGCCGCGCGGCCGCCCTCCGGGCGACGACGGGAATTGTCAGACAGGCCCTAGGGGCGCCGGCGCCCCAGGCAAGGGCGCGGAGTTCAGGAAAGCGCCACGCAGACGTTCTCGATGACCCTGCCACCGCGGTTCAGGCCGCCGCAGACGAACAGTGGCTCCCCGCTGAACTCGCGGTTGACGACGAACCGTGCCCGAGACACGCCCGCCTTGCTTTTCGCGTAGTTACGCACGAAGCCACGCAGGGTTCCGGTCAGCCCGTCCCTTGTCGTGACGGTGATGTCCTGGACGTAGTCCTTTCCCTGATGAGCGGTGTTGACGCAGATGTAGGTTCCGCATTGAGTGTCGACTTCCGCGCTCGCCGGCACCGCCGTCACCACGCCCAAAGCGCAGGCTCCGGCGAGGGTTACCGCGACCGTCGTCAACCGCCGGCGTGCGGCGTCCGCCGACCGGACCATCCTCTGCTGTGCGCGCATCGCTGTTCCTCTCAGTGACTGACATGAGCTGATCCCGAGGCGATTCATGTTGTCATGCACCCAAATCGTTGCATATAGGGACATCAGTTCGGCGGTTAGCCCGAATCGTCATGCTTCCCGCGCCTGGTGTCCTGCGCCGGAGATCCGTTGGCAGAAGCGGGCGAGTGAGTCGAGGATCTCTTCGGCTGTTTTGGTCCAGGTGAAGGGGGTCGGGTTGTCGTTCCACTGTTTGACCCAGGCGCGGATGTCGGCTTCCAGGGAACGCACACTCTTGTGGGCGGCCGCGGTGAATCTTCTGGTTCGCGAGGAAGCCGAACCATCGCTCCACCTGGTTGATCCAGGAGGAGCCAGTGGGCGTGACGCGTTGGACTGCGTCGCCAGCCCGGCCCCGTTGCGCTCCATCGCCCGGATGAAGCGGACTCGACCCTCTGCCTTCCAGCGGCGTCGCGGAATTGGATCTTGTATGGGTGCAGGTACTTCGGCCATCTCGACCGGGCGTGATCACACTCCTTGAAGTAGGTGCCCATGCCGTGCGGCAAGCTCTGTTCGTCATCGGTCGCCGACTTCCGAGGTCCAATGCTGACGGTTTGCTGACCGTCCGAGGGTCGAGGTGCGTCTGACCTGCGAGAAGTCGCCAAGAACTCTCTAGGTGTTGGAACTTCATCGGACGGTCGCACGAGGACATCGCGCAGGCGCGTGCGGACTGAATGAATGGGACCCGGTTCGGTGAGGTGAAGGGTTACGACGGGGATCGGCTGCCCGCCCCGGAACTGCCGTCCGTGCCGCTGAAGCCGCGGGGGCGGGTGCGCTGATCTACGCGGATGCCTGATGGGCGGCGGTGCGTGGACGGCGGAGAAGTGGGTGATGGAGTCCGCCTGTAGCCGCCGCGGCGTATTGCCTGGGCGAGCTGCGAGGAAGAGGCCCTGGAGTCCACGGTGTGATCGTGTGCGGCAGGGTGGGTCGGTCGGGCAAACCTGGTGCTGACCCCATGCTGACCTCCTGATGGTGCGTCAGATGTATCGCTGGTGCCGTGTTCGCAGGTTCAGTGTGTCTGGGGGTCGGTGGCGGCGGAGGACGCACGCCCCCTTGTTGATCCACCTCGGTGGGGGTACAGGCCAGGTCATGACGGACTTTCTTGAGGCGGGACTCTGGGGCCTGGTGGCGGGCTCGGCACTGCTGGCCGGAGCTGCTCTCGGTTACGGGATTCGCGTTCCGCAGAAGGTGATTGCGACGGTGATGGCCTTCGGGGCGGGGGTGCTGATCTCAGCGGTGTCCTTCGAGCTTGTCGGTGAAGCGTACGACCAGGCCGGTCTCGCGCCCGCGGTCGTCGGCACTCTGATCGGCGCAGCGGCCTACACGGGCGGCAATATGTGGCTGGCCGGGCGAGGCGCACGCCACCGCAAGCGTTCGGGGAACAGTGATGCGCACACGCAGCCCTCGGAGGGGGAGCAGGCGGGGTCGGGGACGGCCCTCGCGCTCGGTGCACTGCTCGACGGTGTGCCGGAGTCCGCTGCCATCGGCGTTGGTCTGCTGGATGGCGGTGCGGTCAGTCTGGTGACGGTGGCCGCCGTGTTCATCAGCAACGTCCCGGAGGGACTGTCGAGTTCCGCCGGAATGAAGAAGGCCGGCCGCACCAAGGGGTATGTCTTCGGTGTCTGGGCGGCGATCGCCGCGGCCGGCACGGTGTCCTCCGTACTCGGCTACACGGTGATCGGTTCTTTCTCCCCGTCCGTGATCGCCGGGGTTACGGCGGTGGCGGCCGGCGCGATCCTCGCGATGATCGCTGACACGATGATCCCCGAAGCGTTCGCCGACACTCATCTGGCCATCGGACTGATCACCGTCAGCGGCTTCCTCGTTTCTTTCGCCCTCTCCCACACCTGACAGAGAGTCTGGTCAGCGATCCTCACTACAGACCCGGCACATACCCTGGTCTTCCTCGCCGGCCGGGGGCGACCACCGCCGAGCCCGGCCCTCCGGCAGACCTGACCCGACGCTCGACCCGGGGGACCTCGGTTTTCAGTGTTGCCTTGGCCGGAGGACGGCCGGTGCGGTCAAGCGCCGCTGGAGTCGGTCGATGTTGCCTCGTCGAGCATGGCGAGGGTCAACACGTTGCCGGAGATGCCCCAGCCGCCGTCGGCGACCTCTTCGACCAGAACCATGGTGTTGTTGCGGGCGCGCTCGCCGTACAGCTCTACATACAGCTCGGTGGTGCGGGTGACGATCTCCTCCTTCTGCTTCGGGGTGAGGGTCTTCTCGGGGACCTTGAAGTTCGCGAAGGGCATGACTGGTTGTTCCTTCTCTCGGTGGGGCGTTACAGAGTGCTGCCTGCAGTGAGCAGGCCGTCCGGTCCGATGCGGCGGGAGAGGCCGGCGTGATCGAATCGATGGAGGCTGCGGGCGGTTCAGATGATTCCGCCGTTGGCGCGGATGACCTGTCCGTTGATCCAGTGACCGGCCGGGGAGGCCAGGAACGCGAC
This sequence comes from Streptomyces sp. NPDC030991, assembly GCF_055571235.1. Lineage (NCBI taxonomy): Bacteria > Bacillati > Actinomycetota > Actinomycetes > Kitasatosporales > Streptomycetaceae > Streptomyces > Streptomyces sp. NPDC030991. Next base: position 85,278 of record NZ_JBVIFR010000001.1, on the reverse strand, counting down.
GACCTCGCCGATGTCGTCCGGAGTACCGAGGCGCTCCAGCGGGGACTGGGCGGCCAGGCGGCCGATGGTCTCCTCGTCCTTGCCGTCCAGGAACAGGGCGGTGGCTGTGGGGCCGGGCGCGACGGTATTGGCGGTGACGTCCCGGCCCCGCAGCTCCCGGGCCAGGATCAACGTCAGCGCCTCGACCGCGCCCTTGCCGGCGGCGTAGGCGCCGTAGCCCGGGAAGGCCAGCCCCACCACCGACGTGGAGAACGTGACGATCGCGCCGCCGGGGCGCACACGCCGGGCGGCCTGCTGGACGACGACGAACGTGCCGCGGATGTTGGTGCGGTGCAGGTCGTCCAGGACGGTCAGGTCCAGCTCGGCGATGGGCGCCAGGTGCATCCGCCCGGCCGCGTGCACCACGACGTCCACGCCGCCGAACTCTGCCTCGGCCGCGTCGAACAGGGCCGCGACCGCGCGTTCGTCGGCGACGTCTGCACGCACGGCGATCGCCCGGCCGCCGCCGGCGATGGCCTCCTTCACGGCGGCTTCGGCCTCGCCCTGGCTGCCGGCATAACCGACCACGACGGCGTACCCGTCGGCGGCCAGCCGGCCGACGGTCCTGCGGCCGATGCCGCGCGAGCCGCCAGTGACGATCGCGACACGGTCTGAGGCGCGGGGCTGGGCCGAGGCTGCGGGCCCGTCGAGGGAAGCGGGGACAGGCATGGTGACTCCTGTGGTGGATGGGGGCGGGCCGCGGCCCTGCCGTTGCTTGCTACGTCCTCCACGATCGGCCGGCCCCCCATCCGTAGCCAGGGCTGCGGTTACCCAGGGGATGCCACCCCCTGGCTGCGTTCCGGCGTCCGAGCGACCATGGTGGGGTGAACCTTCCAGAGCTCGGTGCCTTCCTCAGGACACGCCGCGACCGCATCCGTCCCGCCGAGGTCGGGCTCCCCCAAGGCCCGCGCCGGCGCGTCCCCGGGCTGCGCCGCGAGGAGGTCGCGCAACTGGCAGGGCTGTCCGTCGACTACTACACCGAGCTGGAACGGGGCAGCGCGAAGAACGGCGTGCAGCCCTCGGCCCAGACCCTGGCCGCCCTCGCCCGAGCCCTGCGCCTGAACGGCGACGAGCGCGATCACCTGTTCTACCTGGCCGAACGGCCGGTCCCGCCGTCGATGCACGGAACATCGGCGCACGTGCAGCCCGCGCTCCTCGGACTCCTGGACCGGCTGTCCAACACCCCCGCGCGTGTCATCACCGACCTTCACGAAACCCTGGTGGAAAACGACCTGGCCCTGACCCTGCTCGGCAGGTCCCCGGCACACCGCGGGCCGGCAGCGAGCTTCGTCTACCGCTGGTTCACCGACCCGCAGTCGCGCGGGATCTACCCGCCCGAGGACCACCCGCACCACTCCCGGGTATTCGTGGCCGACCTCCAAGCAGCGGCCGCCCGACGCGGCCGGGACGCAGAGGTCACGAAGATGGTCGCCGTACTACGCCGCCGCAGCCAGGAGTTCGCGGCCCTCTGGGACACCCACGACGTCGCGGTGCGCCGCATGGACCACAAGAAGATCGTCCACCCCACGCTCGGCATCATCGAACTCGACTGCTACAACCTCCTCAGCGAGGACGGACGGCAACGCCTGCTGTGGTTCACCGCCCCGCCCGGAAGCCCAGGAGCCGAGCAACTGGAACTGCTGTCCGTCATAGGGACCCAGGAGCTGAACGTCACGGAGGCCATGGCGCCTGAGGGGGCGTCCCCGGCGGAATCCGGATCGCAGCGCTGACCCGCGCCGCAGAGGGAGGACCGCTTTCCCAGCAAGGATGGCGATCTTGCCGGGCTCGACCTGCCCGGCGACCGGGATCCGCAGAGGCGGCACACGGTTTCGTAGGCGGCGCCGATGCGTTCGGTGTCCAGGGTCTCGCCGAGGAACAGGCGGCGGCCGAAGGACCCGGCGGGCCGCTCGGTGATCAGTACCTCGGTGTCCTCACCGGCGCCGGGGCGTCGCTCGGCCTTCACGGTCAGGACGTTGCGCTCGACGGCCAGGTGCCAGGTGGAGGTGACGCGCCCCAGCGTTGATGAGCAGGCTGAGTCCGCGAGGGCTGGGGCTCAGATCTGGCGGTCGTTGCTATGGCGGCCAAGGGCCCGGCCGAAGCGTTCGGAGATGCCCGGCAGGAGACTTTCGCCGTCAGCCGGCCGGTCCAGGCCGAAGACGTAGCCAGGGAAGTCCAGGCCCTCTTGTACCGCCCAGATCGCCTCATGGTCCTGGGGCGGAAGAATCCGCGCCGGGTCACCCACGGCTACCCAGCCGATCGGCACCATTGAGTCGGCGGGCAGTACCGTGCGCAGGTGCACGATGGCGTTGATGCGTACCTCTGAGCGCGTACCGATCCGCGCGCCGTTGAATACCCTGCTGCCGGTTGCCAGAAATACCTCGTCCTCGACTGAGCAGCCGGTCAGGTACGAGGCAGGGCCGGCCAGGACCTGCCGGCCCAGGCTCAGCGGGTCGCGGCGGGTCCCGCGCAGGACCGCGTTCTCCATCACGATGCAGTCCTCGCCGAGTTCCACCGGGCCGCCTTCGGCGGTGAGCACGGCGCCGAACAGCACCCGGCACCCCGCTCCCACCCGGACATCCCCGCACAGGGTCGCGGTCGGTGCGACATAGGCCGTGGGGTGCACGGCCGGGGAGGAGCCCTCGTGATCGATCAACATGCCCGCGAGCATGCCGCAACCCGGGCCGGCCCGCGCGCAATTCCACCTGATGAGAATGCAGGCCCGCGCCCCAGGCCGTCCATGGGCGGGGTATCCCCACGGACTTCGGCGGCGGTGCGCACCAGGCACTGGAGGCATCACCGAACTGCGTCAAGCCCGTGATGGGCCGCGTCGCTGGGTGGCCGGGCCGGGCGGACGCCGAAGCGCCTCCGCCCGGCCCGGTGCTGGATGGCGGGCTCAGTGTGGGGCGTCATGGCTGACGAGAGCTTGAGCAGTCGCGGGATGGGCAGGTGAGCTTCTACCGGGTGCGGTGTGGGCCGCTGGCGTGGAGGGTACAGCGGGTTCGTCGTCCGTCCCGCTCGCGGCTGAGGTAGCCGGCCTGTGCGAGGTCGGTGACGGCGCTCTGGGCGTGCGTTCGGTGGTGCGGCAGGCGGCGGCGATGTCGCGGAGACGGACGGTGGGGTCCTGTGCGATCACCAGCAGGACGCGGGCGTGGTGGGTGAGGAAGGTCCAGCCTCCGGTCGAGTGAACTACGCTGTACCTGCTCTGCAGTGCGACTTCTGCTGGCTGACCCGGTGAAAACACCGGAAGCACATTTCCTCTGTCCTGGTTCTGAGCGCGACAGGACGGCCATGGTGAGGGCGCGTCCGACTGTGGTGTGCGGCGTGGATTCGGGGGTATTGGATGGGCCTCGACCGTGTTGCTCAGGACAAGGGTGGCGGTGTGCTCCCAGTGGTGCCCGAAAACGAAGATCTGCCGCTGGACAGCCGCCCGATACTGTCGGCTCTGGCCTTCGCCGGCGACGAGCCGGTGGCCGAGGCCCGGCATGCGGCCCGGGAGTTTTTGACCGAGGCGCAGGCCGTGCACGGCATCCCGGTGTCCGACCGGGCGATGGGCATGGTGCAGCTGGTGGTCAGCGAGCTGGTGACCAACGCGCACAAATACGCGCCCGGCCCGTGCCTGATGGACCTGGAGATCAGCGACGGTGCCGTGGAGGTCAGTGTGTGGGACACCGATCCGACTCTGCCGGTGGCTCAGGCCGCTGATCCGGGCCGGGTCGGGCAGCACGGCCTGGAAATCGTGATTGGCGTGTGCCGCAGCTTTGAGATGCGCCGAGAGCCGGTGGGCAAGCGCATCAAGGCCGTCGTCGTGCTGGCCGACGACCCCGGCGGCCACGCGGCGGGCCGAATGATGTGATCAAGCCTGTTCAGGCTGCTCGGAGTCTGCGGCGGAGGTGCGCCAGGCAATCAATTGGTCTCTTGGCGCCGCAGGTGATGCGGTCGGGTCACCCGCGTGATCGCCGACCAGGTGATCAACGCGCACCAGACGGCTCCGCAGCACAGAACGGGTACCTCGCCCGCCCACGGCACGAGGTGAGGTCCGTGCCGCGTAAGGAGGTTGTCGTCGCCGAAGAAACCATGCCCAAGAGCAGCGACAGCGGCAGGCCAGCGCATCTGACCGTCACGTCCGCCCGTAACGGCGGCGCGCGTGTGGCCACGGCGGGCGGGGAGATCGACCATCAGAGCGGTGCCTGAGACCACTGCCCGCTTTCCGCCGCGCGGGTGCAGGCGGCGTGCAGGGTTCACCGCCTTGGGCTACTGCACCCACTCTGGCACCGACCACGCCGATCACAAGGAACAGAGCAGCATGATCCGCCGCTGCATCATCTGGCGAAACCGCCACGCCGACGACCAGCGCCTGCGCGCCGTCGTCGACCGGGCAAGCGCTGCCTGATCCAACGCTATACGCCGGTGGCGCCGTCGACGCGTTCGCGAAGCAGGTCGGCATGGCCGTTGTGGCGGGCGTACTCCTCGATCATGTGGACGTAGATCCAGCGGAGGCTGACGTCCTGCTCCATGAAGCGGCCGGTGTCGGTCAGTGTGTGCGCTGCGCAGTGCTCGCGGGCGCGGACGATCTCCTCATGCCAGGTGGCCAGTGCGCCGTCCAGCGTGGAGCTCTCGGCCAGGTCGAAACCGGCGTCGGGACCGTCCGGGTCGGCCTGCGGGTCATAGATGGGGGGAACTTGTTCTCCGGCAAATACCCGGCGGAACCAATTCCGCTCCACCTCCGCCATGTGCTGGACGAGGCCGGTCAGGGTGAAAGGGGACGGCGGCACAGAGGCAGCGGCGGCCTGCTCGTTGTCCAGGCCCTCGCACTTGACGGCGAGCGTGGCGCGGTGGAAATCGAGCCAGCTCTCAAGGGTGGTGCGCTCATCGGCGTTCAGGGGCGGCAGAGGGCGTTCGACAATGCTCATCAGTCGATTATCGGCAGCGACCGGAATCGTCGATAGGCAGGCCTCACAGAGGGCGAACGGTGCCTGATGCGGCACTAGATCCCGAGCACACGGTGCGAGACGGCGAAGGCCGAGGCTCTGCTCCGGTCCAGCATGTTGGCTGCCAGGAACGGTGAGAGGACCGAAGGGCGGTGCACCCCGGCGCTGGCTTCAAGGTCCCCGGTGACGGCCGCCCATTCGTCCATCTGTCGTGCGTCCGTGACGCCACCACGCGCCGTCACCACGCGCCGCCACCAAGCGCCGTCACCACGCGCCGCCACATCGCGCCGCCACCACGCGCCGTCACTTCGTCCACGAGTCCTCACAGCCTCTGCGGCGCAGTGCCGTGGCGGAGAGCCAACCGGTCCAAGAGGCGCGCCTTTACGCCATCCCACTCGGTACTGACGACGGAGTACATGGCGGAATCTCTGAGCCGGCCGTCTTCCCCCGCTGCCCGGGACACCGACCAGTTCCGCAGTACGCCCTCATGAGTAGCGCCGAGATTCTCCATGGCCCTGCGTGAGCGCTTGTTCCGGGCATCGGTCTTGAGGTCCACGCGCGCCACGCCCAGGTCCTCGAAGGCGTACCGCATCAGCAGCATCTTGGCCTCACTAAGCGTCCTGCCCCTCGGCGTACTGGCCCTGCTCTTCGGCCTGCCGGTTACGGAGGATTGGGGACGGCGAGTTTGGCTGCGTCCAGCAGGTCCTTGGGTGCTTCTCCACTGGTTGTGCGGGGTCAGGTGATGGGGGACCAGCCGGCTGGGCGGCCCGTGTCGGCGGCACGTTCGCGCTGGAGGTGGCGGGGAGCGCGGGCCGTTCCCCTGAGGACATACGTGTGCGGCTACGGGAGTTCGGGGTGATAGCGCTGCCGGGTAGGCTCCCGTCATGACAGCATCTCCGACGAGTTTCGAAGCACCCCACCGCCCGACCATGTTGCGGGGAGTCTCCCTGACCTCGCTGGGTGTCTTTCTCGTCTGCTGGGCGCTGTGCTGGGTGAACGCGCACGTCGTGAACGACGATCTGCCGAACACCTGTGGCGACCTGCGTCGGCAGAGCTTCCCGCCGGAGACGGCCTGCATGTCCGCGGACGGCACACTCACCGGTGCGAACGCCGGCTGGATCGAGGCCCTGTTCTTCGCCGCGCTCGTGGTATTCGTGCTGGTGACGAGCATGATGCTGGCTCTCGCGGCCACACGCAGGAAGTGAAGTGAGACGCACGACCTCATGACGCAGTGGGGCCTCATCAGGGTTTCATCAGGGCTTCATCAGGGCCTCATCCTCACCAGAGTGCTGAGGGAGAGAGGGTTCGCTTACCGGGAAGTCCGCGAATTCGGTCGTCCAACCCGCCACCCGGCATACGGCTACGGACTGGTCGATGTCGATCAGTCCGTAGCCGGATACCAGGTGCTCCGTTGCGGGAGCAGTAGTTCAGGCGCTGCGTCGCTGACGGCTCTCCAGAGCTCGTGCCGCCTTGCGTCTGTCCGGTGACGTGACGTCGACCGCGGTCCCCGCGCCGCGGCCCGGCGTGGCGCGCCAGGTGCGGACCTTTTGGGCTGCCTTGATCAGCCGCGGGTCCTCGGGCTTGACCGTGAGGTAGAACAGCGACTCGTCCGGGGTGCGGTCGTCGCCACCCCAGCGGACGACGCCGTTGAGTTCGGCGAGAATGTCCCGGACGACCACAACCTGCTGCGGGAAGAACCCACCTGTCACGCCGACCGGGTAGAAGTTCGGACGGATCTGTACGGCCGTGCCGGAAGCCTGGTTGGATTCCGGGCGGTTCTTGCGCATCTGGTCCGGGGCGCGCCAACCGGTGACATCGCCGTTCCGTAGACCGTCGATCTCGTAGTGGTAACGCTGGATGACGTGGACGAGAATTTCTTCGGGTTCACCGAGACGCACCTGGACTCCGGAGAGCGGGACGCCGGGGACGGGGCGCGTGAAGATGGTCCCGTCCTGGTCGACGGTGTTCTCGATCTCCCAACCGTTGGCCGAACGTGCGTCGGTCAGAATGCGCTTGTTGCGCGCGTTGGCCCTCTTGACCGCTCGACGGATCACGTCCGAGAACGGGTCCTGATCGGCGGCGTAGGCGGGTGAAGCCAGGAACTGCGAACCGGGCAACGACACCGTCGCCGCGGCCGCGGCAACGGCCGCCGCGCGGACCAGGATGGTGCGACGTGACACGGGTGACGTGGTCACAGCTTCTTCTCCGTGTGTGCTTGGTGGCGGGTGTGATGTTCGGCGGCCGCGATGGCGGTCAGCGTGACAGCCATGACGGCGAGTCCGCTCATGAGGGGCGTGACGTACCCGGGAACGGCCGCGTCGTAAGTGCCGCCGTCCGCGAGGTGGCAGTGCACGGACGGCGGCACGTAGGAAACGCTGTAGCGGTCGACGGAGGCGTACTGCTCCGGGCCGACAGCGTCCCGGCATGCCTGAGCGGTCCCGGTCTCGTCCAGGAACAGGTGCGTGGCGCCCCATACGTACAGGCCCACACACCCCGCGGCGCTCAGCGCGGCGGCCCCCCGGGCGGCGCCGGACACACCCGGGGTGCGTCCGGCGCCGGCCAGGCAGCTGAATCCGTAACCGGCGAGACCGAAGGCGGTCAGCACGCTGACCAGGACGCAGAGGCCCAGCGGCAGCGCCGCCGGGTACTCGGAGGCCGCGGACACGGCCGTCATCCTGCGAGCTGCCTCATGATCGCGTTGTACTTCTCGAAGATCTGGTAGATCGCCATGCGCTTGGTGGCGTCGGCCTCGGCCTGGTCGCCCCATCCCTGGTAGCGCCGCAGGACCTGGAAGACTTCGCGCTCGGTGTAGTCGAGGCGCATGGACCGCAGAGTGGTCTCTCCGCTCGGGGGGTTGCTACCGCCGGGCTTGCCGTCGGCGCCCCAGAGGTGAATGAGTGGCACCGTGCGCATGGTGAACCCGTTGTCCTTGTTGACCTTCTGCCACATCTCCCAGATGTCGGCGTCCTTGGTCGGGTCGGCGATGGTCCCGGTGACGAACCCCTTGTTGATGCAGTGATTCCACGCCCGGATACCCACCGCCCCGCTGATCTGGCCGATCCCGGTCGAGGAATCCTTGATCGTTCCGATCCCCTCGAGGTGGTACGCGGCCACCGCGTGATCGACACCTTGGTCGATGAGGTCGTAGTGGCGCATCTCCCAGTACGCGGAGGTCTGTATCAGCGCCTTGCGCATGTGGTACTTGTTCGAAAGGTCAGTGGTCTGCTGGTCGTAGGACATGATGGTCTCGAAGCACTCGGTGTGCGTGAAGAGACGCGCGTCCGCTCCCGTGCCACCGTCGTCGGCGAAGCCGATGGACCTCATGTACTTGCTGAGGTCGTCGTGCAGGGCGTTGAGGAAACCCCCGTCATAACGGACGTCGGGCAGCGCCGCCCGGGGCGCGTCGAACGATGCCTGCCCCTTGTCCCGTCCGGATGCGATATCGATGTCAATGTTGATGGACCCGGTCCCCGAGCCGAGTGTGCGGGTGACGATCTGGTCGTAGGCCCAGTTGTCAGGCAGCGCATAACCGAAGTTGCCCGAGAAACCGGAGGACATGTCGGACACGAAGGAAGCCGTGGCATGGCCGGCCTCACTCACACGTGTGCACACGTTGCGGGGCCCGTAGACACCGATCTCGAACCGGCCGCCGTCGTCGGAGAGCGCGTCCTGGATGCCCTTGAAGTGCGGCACCACATTGTCCGTGACCTGGTAGTCGAGCGCGTCGAAGTCGACGGCGAAGAAGATGCGCGTACCGGACTTGAATCCGTGGTCGAGCGCAGCGTTCACAGCCGCTTGTCCCGCGGCCCGGCCCGCCGCATAGTTGAATCCCGAGGCGTCCCGGCCGAAGGTCTGATAGATCGGGAAGCAGCGCAGTCCGTTGCTCGCGATCGTCTGCAGCTCACCCGGCTGAATGGCCTTCTCGGGCAGGTCGGGGTCGTCCGGGATCGGGTTGGTCAGGTAGCGGCCCACGTAGGTGATGCCCTGGGCCTTGAGAGTCTGGGCGCGCGCGTCGGTGATCTTCGTGACACCGTCGCACGCCTGACCGTTACGACCCTGGTCGCCGTAGGAGACGAGGAGCGAGGCCCAGGTGGAGAAGTCACCCTTGCCCGTGACCGGCAGCGCGGCGAAGGACTGGAAGGCGCTGGTGGCAGAGGCCAAGTCCGCGGAGAAGCTGCTGGTGAAAGAGACCGGCCGGTGATTGAGCACCATGCCCGCGGAGAACAATTGCACCCATACGCCACTGGAACCCGTCGCCACCGTGTGCGACTTGATGCCGCTCTGGGTCCCGGGACCGAAGACGCCGTTCGCGACGCCGTCCGCCATACCCAGCTCGTACTGGATCGCGAAGAGCATGGATTTGGCCACGTCCCGCGAGTGGTGACCGTCGCAGGGGATGGCGTAGAAGTCCTTGCGGAGGATGTACTTGCCGTTGAGCCACCGCTGAATGGCTGCGACGGTGTCCGAGCCGTCGTTGACGGGGACATAGGCGTCCATGTTGAACAGGCCCTTGGTCGTCTTCGGCCACAGGGCGCTGCCCGGGTAGGTGGCGGAGACGCCCATGTCCTGATGCAGCTCCGTCACCGCGGACTTGACCCGGTCGTTGTACTTGCCGTCGATGTCACCACCGTCATAACCCTTGCAGTACAGCGCCGACTGAAGGATCCGGCAGAAGTTCGCCGAGGGGACCGTCGTCTCGTCGAGCTTTCCGTACTTCTCCCCGATCATCGCCAGCGTGGTCGGGCCGAAGGAGTCCGACAGGGAGGCGATTCCCATTTCGTACTGCAGCGCCCTGGTGAGGGCGTACATGACCGTCCAGCTCGTCTGGCCGTTTTCCACCAGTTTGGATATGCCGAGCGTCGCACCATTTCCGTACGTCGTGTTCACGAACTTCTGGGCTCGTAGCACCATTTCATCGGCCACAGAGTCCTCCTTTTCGAGCGGTGCGGGTCTCCTGATACGTCGGCGAGGCAGCAGGGGACGTAGATCCGAAGGTTCGGGGAATGCAGTGGTTCCGGGGAGGGGAGGTCGGAGACCTTGGGTCTCCTCAGGAACAGGCGTCGCGCGGGATCGGGGCGAGGTGCGCGCGCGTGCCGACACACGTGGGGCGGTCGCACCTCGCCGCGCCGACCGCGGACGCGGGGGCTACTTGCAGCCGCTGATGTTCGTGTCGTAGTTCACCAGCACCTTGCCGGTGGAGGTGTCCTTCATGTACGCGATCACGCCATCGCACCGGGTGGCGTAGTCGGTGGCGTAGAGCTTGACCTCACCCGCGTAGGAGCTGAAGTTGCCCGAGTCGACCACGCAGGGCTGGTTGATGTTCGCGGGGAACTGGTTGGAACACAGGCTCAGCATCATGTACTTCGCGCCGGAGGTGTTGTTGTCCATGACGGCGCACGAGGTCTCGGTGCTGCTGTTCCAGTAGGTGAAGAGCGTGGCCTTACGTACGGACGGGTCCACGCCCACCGGCAACGCGACACCCCGCATGAGAGTTCCGGTGCACGCCTCGCCGATGGCTCCCCTGCTCAGCGCGTTGCTCGGAGGACCGTCGGGATAGAAGGCGGAGACGAAGTCCTGCTGCTCCTGCGGCATGTCCGCGCCGAAGTGCCAGCTGTACGTGCCGACGTTCTGCTCCGCGGCCGTCACGGCGGTCTGAGAACCCCAGCCCAGCAGGGCGAGGGTGGCGGTGGCCGCCACCGCGGCGCGTCGTATCATGCGGGGGAAACGCATAGGTGTGCTCCTGTCGTTTTCGCCCCTCGGCAACCCCGGTCCTACGGGATGGCAGCCCGACAGGGGTTGCCGAGGGTTCGTGTGGATGGAAAAGAAAAACCTCGCCTTGATGTTCGTGCGGCAAGGGCGTTCGCCGAACGGCGCCCCGAAGACGGGGACTTCGCATCGTCGGCTCACCGCCCGACGAGGTGTGCGGCGAGTCTTCAGCAAGATCAAATCACCGGCAAGATCAAAGCGTCCCATGTGTGTCGGTGTGTGTATTCGGTTGCGATCTTGTGGCCGTGAAGTGATCGAATCGTTTACGTGGCCAGTGCAACCAATCGGGCTGTCCAGGTGTCGTGACGGCACTCCCGACCGGACGCCCGCCCTCCGTCATGGTGCGGGCTCTGACCTTTCATGGGTTGCATCAGGATGGACTGGTATCAGTCGAGGGTGATGTGAAACTGTCGGCCCATGCTGACATCAGTCGACACTGAACTGATGCGGGTGCTGGCCGACCCGCTCAGGCTCCAGATCGTGACCCTGCTCGCCCAGGAGACGCTGTGCACCACACACCTGGTCGCCGAGACCGGTGCGAAGCAGACCAACCTCTCCAACCATATGAAGGTGCTGCGCGAGGCCGGCGTGGTGGACACCGAGCCATGTGGCCGGTTCATCTACTACAAGCTGAAGCCCGAGGTCATCGACGCGCTGGCCGGCTCCTTCGCCGCGCTGGCTGCTGCGGCCCGGGAGACCGTGGAGACCGGCCGGAAGCGGGCCTGCTGATGGCGTCCACCGAACCCGCCACGATCAGCCAGGCGGACGGCGGAGAGGCGGGGGTCGTCGCGAAGCTCCCCACTCCGGACCGCTTCCTCGCCGTGTGGATCCTGCTCGCCATGGTTCTCGGTCTGGGTCTGGGCCGTCTGGTCCCCGGTCTGAACGACACGCTCGCGAAGGTCGAAATCGGCGGGATCTCCCTCCCGATCGCGGCCGGCCTGCTGGTGATGATGTATCCGGTGCTGGCCAAGGTCCGCTACGACAAGCTCGACGCGGTCACCGGCGACCGCAAGCTGATGGTGTCGTCGCTGGTCGTCAACTGGATCGTCGGACCTGCGGTGATGTTCGCGCTGGCGTGGATCTTCCTGGCGGGTCTGCCGGAGTACCGCACCGGATTGGTCATCGTCGGGCTGGCCCGCTGTATCGCGATGGTCATCATCTGGAACGACCTGGCGTGCGGCGACCGCGAGGCAGCCGCCGTGCTGGTGGCCCTCAATTCGGTGTTCCAGGTCCTGGCGTTCGGCCTTCTCGGCTGGTTCTACCTCGACCTGTTGCCCGGCTGGCTGGGCCTGGGCGACGGCGAGCACCTCGACATCTCCCTGTGGAAGATCGCGCTGAACGTCGTCATCTTCCTCGGCGTTCCCCTGCTTGCCGGTTTCCTGACCCGCCGCATCGGCGAACAGAAACTGGGCCGCGGGCGGTACGAGTCCAACTTCCTGCCGAAGATCGGCCCTTGGGCGCTGTACGGGCTGCTGTTCACGATCGTCATCCTCTTTGCCCTGCAGGGCAGGACGATCACCTCGCAGCCGCTGGACGTAGCCCGGATCGCATCCCCGCTACTCGTGTACTTCGCGGTGATGTGGTTCGGGACCTTCGCGCTCGGCAAGGCGATCGGCCTCGCCTACGACCGCACCGCCACGCTCGCCTTCACCGCGGCGGGCAACAACTTCGAGCTGGCCATCGCGGTCGCCATCGCTACCTTCGGGGTCACCAGCGGCCAGGCCCTGTCCGGCGTGGTCGGCCCGCTCATCGAGGTGCCGGTCCTGGTGGCACTGGTCTACGTCTCGCTCGCCTGGCGCCGGACGTTCCGCAGCGCGTGACGTGCGCTGACGCGCCAGGAAGGCGGCCGGGGCACCCCGCTGTGGGCCCCGGCCGCTTGCGCGTACAAGCCGCTGCGGGTCAGCGGGCCCCCGCCGTGAGCAGCTGTCCCATCGCGGCCAGAACGCTCGGCTCTACGCGGTAGTACACCCACGTCCCGCGCCGCTCGGAGGAGAGCAGCCCGGCGTCCTTGAGCTTCTTGAGATGGTGGGAGACGGTCGGCTGCGAGACCCCGACGTCGGAGATGTCGCACACGCACGCCTCACCGCCCTCGTGCGAGGCGACCAGCGAGAACAACCGCAGACGCACCGGATCGCCGAGTGCCTTGAACATCTTCGCGGTCCGCTCCGCCTCCTCGGCGCTCAGGGGGCGCTCGTTCAGCGGCGGACAGCACGGCGCCACCGTCCCGTCCGACTGGTGCAGGACCGGCAGCCCCACGACGCTCGAATTCGACATGCGTCGATATTGACATCTGTCGATGCATGGTGGCAAGGTCCCTTGTATCGACATGCATCGAATCAGTAGATCGATGGCCTCCTGAACGCCCTGGAGAACGTGATGAGCGAGAGCATGCCCGCCGCCCTGCCGACTGTGGTCATCGGTGCCGGCCCCATCGGCCTGGCCGCCGCAGCCCACCTGATCGAGCGCGGCATCGAACCGCTCGTCCTGGAAGCCGGGCCGTCGGCGGGCAGCGCGGTACGCGAGTGGTCTCATGTCCGCCTCTTCTCCACCTGGGGCGAGGTCGTCGACCCGGCCGCCGAGAAGCTCCTCGCTCCCACCGGCTGGACCCGCCCCGCCCCGGACACCTACCCCTCCGGCGGTGACTGGGCGAATGACTACCTGCAGCCGCTCGCCGAGACCCTCGGCGACAAGGTCCGTACCGGCGCGCGGGTCACCGGTGTCTCCCGCTCCGGCCGCGACCGCATCGTCGACGCCGACCGCGAGGCCCAGCCGTTCGTCGTCCACGTCGCCCATGCCGACGGTGGCCGCGAGGAGCGGATCTTCGCGCGCGCCGTCATCGACGCCTCCGGCACCTGGGCCACCCCGTCCCCGGCGGGCGGCAGCGGTCTGCCCGCCCTCGGCGAACGCGCCGCATCCGACCGCATCACCTACCGCGTCCCCGACCTCAACGACCCTGCCGTACACGCCCGTTACGCGGGCAAGCGCACCGCCGTCATCGGCTCCGGGGCCTCCGCCTTCACCGCCCTGGCCAACCTGGCCGACCTCGCCAAGGCCGAGGACGGCGCGGGCACCAAGGGGCTGTGGATCCTGCGGCGCGGCCTCAGCGGCTCCACCTTCGGCGGCGGCGAGGCCGACGAGTTGCCCGCTCGCGGCGCCCTCGGCCTGGCCGCGAAGGCCGCCGTCGACGACGGACACGCCGACGCGGTCACCGGCTTCCGTATCGACACCATCGAGCAGGGCGAGGACGGCCGCCTGAGCCTGGTCGCCGAAGAAGGCCGCCGCCTCGATGCGGTCGACGAGGTCATCGTGCTCACCGGCTTCCGCCCCGACCTGACCTTCCTCGACGAACTCCGCCTCGCCCTCGACGAGCGCCTGCGGGCCCCCGTCGACCTGGCTCCGCTGATCGACCCCAACCAGCACTCCTGCGGCACCGTCCACCCGCACGGTCACCGTGAACTGTCCCACCCCGAACAGGGCATCTACCTGGTCGGCATGAAGTCCTACGGCCGCGCCCCCACCTTCCTCGCGATGACCGGATACGAGCAGGTCCGCTCGGTCGCCGCCGCCCTCGCCGGAGACGAGGAGTCCGCCGACCGCGTCGAACTCACTCTCCCCGAGACCGGCGTGTGCGGAGGCGCCGGCCTCTTCGAGGCACCCACCGCCGAAGAGGAAGCAGCGGGCGGCTGCTGTGTCCCGGCCCCCGCCCTGATCCAGCTCGGCGCCCCCGCGACCGCCCAGCCCCCCGCCTCCGGCGGCTGCTGACCCGCACGCACGCCCGCGCGCCCCACCACGACAGGAGGACCACCATGTCCCGTGTGCAACTGGCTCTGCGCGTGCCCGACCTCGACGCCTCGATCGTCTTCTACAGCAAGCTCTTCAACACCGAACCGGCCGAACTCCGTGACGGCTACGCCAACTTCGCCGTCGCCCAACCCCCGCCCAACCCCGCCCCGTAGCACCTGTTGCACCAGCTCCAGCGAGCATGCAGAAGCCGAGGCCGGCTGCTGCTGACCACCCGCGAGACGACCGCGCCAGGCGGCTGCTACCCCTACAACCAGCCCGGCAGATCGAGGCTACGACCGAGCCGAATCTTGGTCGCAGCCTCACGCTGCCTCAGAACCTCCACCCGGTATCGCTCTTGGCCACCTCCCACTGTCCCCGGCCGCGCGGGAGCAGACCACGGGCGACGCGCGGGCCGTGGCTGACCGCGATGAGCAGACCGGTGGCGGAAGGCATCAGAGGTCCGTCCCGGTGAACGCTCGGGGGATGTCGGCGGGGGCAGGCCGGTCTCCCTTGACGTGCTGGGCGGCCCCCGGGTGGCCGCTGGTGGAGCCGTTCACGACCAGTGCCCAGGCCACGCAGGCGAACGCCGCCGTGTGCAGGAGTGCGCGGGCGATGTTCCAGAGGACCCACTTGTTCTCGAAGTCGGCGCGGGCCGTCGCCAGGTGTCTGATGCGGTCGGGGTCACCGGCACGCGCGAGTTGGTCGTTCAGAGGGACATTGACGCCGCTGGTGACCATGAAGGCCACGAGGTACAGGACCAACGCGGCGATCAGCCAGGGCAGTGCGGGGCGGCCGTGGCCGCGCCGGGCCAGGAAGACCGCGAGGCCGAGGAGGGGGATCGCGCCCATGAACAGGAGCATGAAGACCGGGTTGACGATGGCCTTGTTGATGCCCTGCATCGCCTCGACGAAGGTGCGGTCGGACGACCGGGCCAGGCCCGGCATGACCGCGTAGGAGAAGGCGGCGAACAGCCCGGCCATGAGCCCGGTGGACAGTGTGCCGGCGAGCAGCACGCCGGTCTGCAGGTGTTTCACGCTGCATCCTCCTGGTTGCGCATAACGTCGACGACGCACCCCCGACGGGCCCGCCTGCTCAACCCTCGATCCTCGCGGGATCAGCGGCAACGGGCTTTCCGGCAGGGCGCATTAACCTGACGGTTAACGTGGCTGAGGAGCAACGACGGGGGCTGGAAGCACATATGGAGATCAGGGACATCGAGATCCTCCTGACGCTTGCTCAGGAGTTGCACTTCGGGCGGACCGCCGAACGGTTGCACGTGTCCCCGGCCCGAGTCAGCCAGGCGATCAAGAAGCAGGAGCGCCGCATTGGCGGCGCGCTCTTCGACCGCACCAGCCACCGCGTTCACCTCACTCCGCTCGGCCGGCAGCTCTACGACGACCTGCTCCCGGTCCACCGCGGCCTGCGGCAGAGCCTGGAGCGAGCCGCGCTGACCGCGAAGAGGAAGACCGAGGCGCTGCGCCTGGGCATGTTGTCCAGCAACAGCGAGGACCTGCGTCCCGTCCTCGCCGCGTTCGCATCCCGCCGTCCCGGCTGCACCGTGCGGATCCGCGCCGTGGGCTACAACGACCCCTTCTCCGCGCTGCGCCGCGGCAGCGTCGATGTCCTGCTCGCCTGGCTCCCCATCCGTGAACCGGATCTCACCGTGGGCCCAGTCGTCTGTACCGAACCTGTCGTGTTGTGTGTGTCCTCCACCCACCGGCTGGCCACACGTGACTCGGTCTCCTACGAAGACCTCGCCGACGAGGCTGTCCTGACCGGCGCCGCACCCGACTACTGGCGGGAGGCGCTGATCCCCACCCACACCCCCGGCGGACGGCCGATCCCCGGGGGACCGGCCGCGACCGACGGCTCGCAGCTCCTCGCCATCGTCGCCAGCGGAGAAGCGGTCTGCCCGGCTCACGCGCACGCGTCGCGCTACTACGCCCGACCCGACATCGCCTACATTCCCATTCTGGACGCTCCGCTCAGCCGCTGGGCCTTGTGCTGGCGCACCAGCGGCGAGACAGCCGCGATCCGCGACCTCGCCGAGGTGGCCGACGACCTCGGCCCGTTGACCCTCTGACCGGACCTGGGACAGCGGCCGTGAGCCGGGGCGCGCCTGTCGCTGTCGGGACACGCAGGGGCGGGAATCTCTCCGGCAGCTCGGCCGAGGCAGTAGCCCTCAGCGATGCCACGGCACACACGGCGGCGCTTGTGGCTGTTCGGAACACGGCTGGATGTCAGGGAGCACCCCCGACGCCGGTCGGGGTTCGTCCCGGTAGCGCCTCATACCGAAGGAGGACACACAAACACCTTTGAGGGCAGGGGAGTTGCGCAACATCGGGCTTCCTGGACGAGTCGCTCGGCAGGTCGGCAGGACAAGATCGTCCATGTCAGCAACGCCGATCGGAAGGACCGTCCGCATGCAAAGGCGTCCACTCGTCCCCTTGCTCGCCGTCAGCGTCATGACGGCTCTGGCGCCCGGCCTCGCCGCGCCCGGGGCCGCCGCGAGCCCATCGGCCCGCTCGGCGCCCGCACCCACTTCGGCCGACGCCCTGCGCCCTTACACCCAGCAGAAGCCGACCTGGGAGCGGTGCGGCTCCGACACCCCCGACGCTTTTCAGTGCGCGACCCTGAAGGTTCCACTGGACTACCGCGCTGCCGACGGCAGAAAGATCGACGTGGCCATCTCCCGGTTCCGGACCAGCGTCCCCGGGAAACGTCACGGCGTGCTTCTCTCGAACCCGGGCGGCCCAGGTCGCCCGGGCCTTCAGCTGCCGATCGACCTGAAGAACCGACTGCCCCAGCAGGTGACCGACCGATACGACCTCATAGGCTTCGACCCGCGCGGCATCGGCCGGAGCAGCCCCGTACAGTGCGGGCTCGCCCCCCAGGAGAACACGCCCCTGCACCCGCTGCGGACGTTCGACAAGAACGTCGCCCTGGCCAAGTCCGTCGCCGACAAGTGCCGTGCGAAGGAGGGCAGCACCCTCCGGCACATCACCACGCGAAACACGGCACGCGACATGGACGTCCTGCGCGCAGTCCTCGGAGAGCGGAAGATCTCGTACTTCGGAACCTCCTACGGCACCGCCCTGGGCGCCGTCTACACCCAGATGTTCCCCCGCCGCGCCGACCGGTTCGTCCTCGACAGCGCCGACGACCCGAAGCGGATCTGGCGAGGGATGTACCAGGTCTGGGGGCCGGAGGTGGAGCGGGCGTACGAGCGGTGGACGAAATGGACCGCCGCACACGACTCGACGTAGCGACTCGGCGACACACCGGCCGCGGTGAGCAAGACCTTCTGGGACGTGGTCGCCAGGGCCGACCGGGCTCCTCTCGTCGTGAACGGAGTGCCGCTCGACGGCGCCGGAGTACGCGACCTGGCGCGCAGGGACTTCTTCACCGTGCGCGAAGGGGCCCAGCGGGTCATGCAGTTGAAGCAAGCGGCCCAGGGGAGGGCGGTGGGCCTGGACCTCTCCCAGCCTTCGCCCGCACTCGATGCCTCGGGGGCCCTCACCGTGGTGTGCGGCGATGCCACCTGGCCGCGCGACATCGAAACGTATCGCAGGGACTCGATCCGCGACGCGCGGCGCTACCCCCTCTACGGGGACTTCGTCTCCGGCATCACCCCCTGCGCCTTCTGGGACAAGGCCGTTGAGCCTGCCACCGTGATGAACAACAAGGTCCCGGTGCTCATCGTGCACAACGAATGGGACCCTCAGACCCCGCTGGTCACCGGAGAGGCCATGCACCGGCAGATGTAGGGCTCGCGCATGGTGACCGTCGACGAGGGCGAAGGGCATGGCGTCTACGGCACGAACCCGTGCGCGGACGCCGCGGCCAATTTCTACCTGGCCACAGGCGAGTTGCCGACCGCCGACGTGACGTACCGGGCGGACACCGACAAGAGGCGGACGACCTCCTTGCCTGCTCTCCCCAGGTCAGATCGCGGGGCGCCGGAGCACGTTGGTGGGATCCCAGTCGCTCTTCCAGAAGGCTTCAAGCCCGTACTCGTCGATGAACTGCCGCTCGACCTCGTGGATGGGGTACATCCCTTGGATGTTGATCACGTCGTGGCCCTCGTGTCCCGGAACGCCGACGTCGATGCCCAGGTAGTCGTCTCTGTCGAGGACCAGCGGCGCGAACACGCAGAATGCCGTCATCTCTGACTCGGGCACGATGCGCTCACCGAAGTTGATCGTGCTGCCGTAACTGAATGGGCAGGTTCCACGGAGTTGCTCGGCGAGGAAGCCCACGGCGTGGGCCCAGATCACGTTGGTGGAGTTCACGCTGAGGCAGAGTTCCGGCGAGCCGTGCTGCCAATCGGGATGCTCCGCCAGCGACAAGCCGTAGGTGAGCGCCGTGAGAAGACCGTCCGGCAGATTGTCGTAGACGATCTCCGTCACGCCCCGCAGCCCCTGCTTGGTCGACTCGACAGGGAAGAAGCGGAGCTCCCTTCCTCCAGAGAGTCGATCAAGATGGGCGAGGTACTTCTCAGCGCGACTGGCCATGTGTCCAGCCTGCACGACCGCTCGCCGGCGCACGCCACCGGGGCCGTCATCAGTCACGCTCCGCGACAGGTCCACAGAGGGTGTGCCGGCGCACGGCACCGGCAGGAGAAATCCGTTGTCGTGCCGCCTCCAAGGTCGCATGCTTCGAGGCGTGATCACTGAAGACGACTCCTCTTATGCCACCGTCACCACGCGTGTCACCGTGCGCGATCTGCTGCCTCAGGATCTGCCGTCGTGCACCTGGTCCGGTTCGGCCACCCACCTGCGCCACGTGGAGCGAGAGCTGATGCGCGCTGCGGCAGGGGAGGTGGAGTACCTGGCTGTATGCACTCCTGTGAACCTGCCGGTGGCGATCGGCGGCATCGACTATCAGGTCTCCCAGGAAGCCGGAACCTTGTGGCAGCTCGCCGTGCTGCCGGCGCTGCAGTCCTGCGGCTTGGGAACACTGCTCATCCATGCTGCCGAACAACGAATCCGGAACCGCGGGCTCCATACGGCCGAACTCGCCGTGGAGGAGGACAACTCCAGGGCACGCGCCCTGTACGAGCGCTTGGGCTACGTCGCATACGGCCGCGAACCCGATGCGTGGGACGAGGAAGGACCCGACGGATCGATCCGTCGCCACGAGACGATGTGCATTCAGATGCGAAAGAGCCTCTGAGCCGCGTCCAACTGGCCAGAACACCCGAGTCGGTGCAGCGTTCTCGGGTGCCGGCCTCGTTCGCTCGCACGCGCCGTCACCGGGCCGGCGGGCGGCAGAACGGGCGATCAGGGTGCCCGGGGAGGGCGACGGGCCATGAGCCGGGCGCGCATGGCCGCCGCGTCCCGGCGCATCCGCCACGCGGCCCGCTGCATCCGTACCGCATCGCTGATCACGATCCGGCTTCGTGCGCGGGCCCGCGCCGTGGGGGACCGGTCTTCATGAGCCATCGTGGGGCCGCCTTACACATCCTTGAGCAGGGGCAGGAGGCACGAGTGCTGTGCCCGCCGCTGAGGCGGCATGCACCGGCCAGGGCGCATCTGCTCCGCCAGTCTTGCACCGCGGGCTCCACGACCACGATTGCGAACGTCGTGCAAGCCCCGGCCTCGTGACGGACCGCGTGCCTCCGGTACGACTGCCGGGTCCAGGGCCGATCCCCGACCGTGGCGCGGCGGGTCAGGCTCGGTGTGGCTTCGAAGGGCCGGGCTGGGACCGAGGACCGGACGGGTGAGGGAGGTCGCGGGTGTCGAACGTGCCGTCCGTGATGCCCATGGCCAGGACCGTGATCGACTGCCGGTGGGTGCGCGCGTAGCTGCGCAGGGTGAGGAACGCGGTGTCGGGGGAGGTGTTCCAGCGTTCGGCGAGGACGCCTTTGGCCTGTTCGACGGCGATGCGGCTGTGCAACGCGTGCTGGAGTTGGTCGCGTTCGGTCTCGATGGCGGCGATGGTGCGCTGCTGGAGAAGGGCGATGGTCGCGACGTCGGCCAGGGCCTGGCCCAGCGCGAGGTCCGAGGCGGTCAGAGGGTGTGGAGCGGCCCGGAAGAGTCCGAGGACGCCGATGGTGCGGCCGCGTAGTTTCAGCGGCAGGGCGTTGGCACCGGCGAAACCGCCCTGGCGTGCGGCAGCGGTGAAATGGGGCCAGTCATGAGCTGCTTGCTCGGTGGTGAGGTCGACGCCGGTGCTGGGCCTGCCGGTGCGGTAGCACTCCTGGCAGGGGCCCTCCATGTGCTGGAGCGCGAACAGTTCCAGCAGGCGGGTGTACTCGTCGGAGGCTGCCAGGACACGCAGGACGTCTTGGGAGTCGGCGAGCATGACGCCCGCCGCTTCGATGCTGAGCAGTTCCATGCAGTGGCCGCACAGGCGCTGCAGGAATTCCAGGACGTCGAACTCCTCCGTGAGAGAGTCGGCCATCTCTACGAAGACGGGGGCCAGGAGTGGGTCGCGGTTCATGCGGGCGGGTCCTTCTCGTCAGGGGTGTCGGGGTCAGGGTCGTAGGCGCCGTCGTCATCACTGGTGGCGTCGTCGCCGAGCCGCAGGCGGCGGGTGACGACGGCGTGCGCCACACCGTCCAGGGGGCGCCCGCTGGTGTACGCGTGGGCGCGCAGGCGAACGAGGGCGTCCGCGAGACCGATCCGCAGTTGGACGCTGAGCATGCCGGTCGCCTGGTGGATCTCGGCTCGTTCCAGGCTGTCCGTGGCTTCCAGGAAACCCCGGCCCGGTCGCGCCGTAGTGCGTAGGCCCGCGGAGGCGCCCGGCTCGGGCCCGCCGGGGTACGCGCTCCTGCCGTCCTCGGTACGGGCTGGGCCGGTCGGCGGCGCATTGCGGCCCAGGCAGTATCTCGTCAACGCCCGTGCGAACAGCTCGGCGTTCTCGTCGGTCGCCCCGGTCAGCGGGCCGGGACGGTTGCGCAGCAGGGTCAGTACTCCGATGCGCAGCGCACCGATCCGCAAGGGGAAACAGAAGATCCCGCGGACCGGGCCTGTGTCGGTGTTGGTCAGGGCGGGCCAGCGGTCCTCCCTGACCGCGGTGAGATCGTCGACCCGTACGGTCGAGCAGAACCGCATGCTGTCCAGGCTCGGCCCCTGACCACAGGTGAACTGCAGATCACTGAAGGTGCGAGCGGCCAGGTGGGAGAACCACATGCCCTCCAGCGCTCCGCTGCCGTCGGTGCTCAGACACACCGCGACCCCGTCCACCCGCAGTACGTACGCCGCCTCGGTCACGGCGTGCGCGGCGCCGTCGGACCAGCCGTCATCTTCCAGCAGGCGCAGCATCGCCACCACCCGGTCGCTGCTCACGGCGCCCTCCCGTCGACGAGGCGACGGGAGGGGAGCTCGGACCGCGCGGTCCGCCGCGGGTCGGGCGACCACCGGCGGTCGCGTCCCGGCTGTCGTCGTACCGTCGTCACATCGAACTCCCTGCGTCTCGGGTGCGGCACTCCTGGCCGGCCAGGGGGACGGCGGGAGGCGCGCGTGCCGCGAGACCGCCGCGCGCTGCGCGACATCCACGACGACAGGCCCCTCCTCCGGTACGTCACACGTGACGGGCACGAAGAGTCTTGACCGGACCGCGGTGAGGGCCGGGGGCCGGTGAACGTCGGGGGCTCGGACGCGAGTTGAGTTTACCGGTCTCGTGTCCGGGATGGGTTGATAAGGAGCCGAAAAGGCCGAACCGGCACGCGAGCGTCCTCCGCCGGGCGCCTGGTGGAGTGTCCTGGGCGCCGGTCGGTACGCGCGGCGCCGTAACGCTGAGTCTGCCTGGTCTCAGCAGCGCCTTCGATCGACACGGCTCCCGTACCGGGTGGCGCGGACAACCGCCCGCCGCTGGTCCACGTCGTGTGCCCTGCGCCATGCGGCAAACGCACGCGCACGCGCACGCGCACGGAGTGAGGGCCCGCCCTGGCATCGTTCCGCGCCAACGGGTATCTCTATTCCCCGCGAGGTGGCGTGCGGGGCGGTGGGGGGAGTCGGCTTCGGTGACGAGGCGGAGATGGTGGAGCGGGTATCCGGCGACGCACTGGATGCGACAGCTTTCGGCTGCTGGGTCCCGGCGCTCCCGGCGGCGGCACGTCATGGCCGAGCTACGTGCTCAGGGCCGCTACGGTCCGGGGCTGCGGGAGGTGCTGCCGGCCTTCGCCGGCCTCGGCCTGGCGCTGCTGTGCGCGCCGCTCGCCCTCGTGACGGTGCACCGCAGGTTCGGCTTCGGCGCCCTGGCGCTCGCGATCGCTCTGCTCGCCGCGCTCGTCGGCCTGTGCTTCGGGGGCCGTCGCGCTCTCGTCCACCGTCGCCTGGGTCTCTACACCCCCGCCGAACTCTCCCGGCTCAGCCGGCGCGGCATGGCCAGGGCGGTCGAACGGATGTTGCGCCGGGACGGATGGCAGGTCACCGACCTCTCCGACGGGAGCAGTGTGCGGCTCTACGCTCGTGACGCCGATGGCGGGGAACTCGACGTGGCGGTCCGCGCCACGATCGACATCCCGCCCGAGGAGAACGTCGCCGGAGCCGGCGCCCCGGACGTTACCGCCAAGACCGGCAAAGACCGCCGACGGCTCGTAGTCCACAGGGGTTCATTCAGCCGCACCGACGTCCAGTGGGCCTCCCACCAGCCCCGGGTGCAGCTTGTCGACGGCGTCAGACTGAACCGCTGGGCGGGCGGCACACCTCTCCACGAACTGGACCCGCCCCTCTGATCTGCACCACTTCGAGCGAGGCGACTTGTGCCTACGGCTACACTCCATGTAGGGGGTCGGTTCTCGACCACCCACTGTCCCCAGCCCCGGGCAGCTCATTCGTTCCGGTGACATGGCTTGCGGGAAGCCCCTGCGCAACGGCTACCAGGCCGCGACTCCTCCTTCTCCGGCGCTGAAAAAGTCCGCCGACCGGAGCGGAGCCACGCGCGTTCGCCCTTCTTCGCCGCCGGACGCGGACAGTTCCGAAAGGCCGGGCACATGGTCCATTCCACGCTCGAAACATCAAAGGTCGACCAGGGGAGCGATTTCACTCTCCTCTCGAGGAAGATCAAGGCCGCTGGACTGCTGGGGCGACGCCCCGGGTACTATGCGGCACGCATCACGGTCGTCGCGTCCGCCTACCTGCTGGCGTGGGTGGCCTTCGTGCTGCTCGGCGACACTTGGTGGACCCTGGCCGTGGCGACATTCATGGCGTTCGTCTTCGGACAAGTGGCTCTGCTGGCGCATGATGTGGCGCACCGTCAGGTGTTCCTGCTGCGTACAGCCAGCGCCCGGGCCGGACGGGCACTGGGCAACTTCGCCATCGGAATGGGATACGGCTGGTGGCAGGACAAGCACTCCCGCCACCACGCGAACCCCAACCACGAGGACCTCGACCCCGACGTGCGCCCCGACATCCTGGTGTGGAACCCGGCCCAGGCCGCGCGGTCGCAGGGGCTGTCCCGGCTGCTCGGCAAGCGGCAGGCGTACCTCTTCTTCCCCTTGCTGACCCTGGAGGGGTTCAATCTGCACATCTCCGGGCTGCGGTCCTTGCGTGACCCCGCACTGAAACAACGCCGGACGGAAGCCCTGCTGCTCATCGGCCACTTCGTCCTGTACACCGGCGCATTGTTCCTCGTGCTCCCGGCGGGCAAGGCCGTGCTGTTCCTCCTCGTCCACCAGTGTCTGTTCGGTCTGTACCTGGGCTCCATCTTCGCGCCCAATCACAAAGGGATGCCGATGCTCACCGGCAAGGAGCGTCCCGACTTCCTGCGCCGCCAGGTCCTGACCTCGCGGAACGTGCGAGGTGGCCGCATCGTCGACCTTCTCCTCGGCGGGCTCAACTACCAGATCGAGCATCACCTGTTCCCCCATATGCCCAGCCCCCACTTGCGGCGGGCACAGCCGATCGTCCGCGCGTACTGCGAGGAACTCCAAGTGCCCTATGCGGAGACGGGGTTGCTCGACTCCTACCGTCTGGCACTCAAGAGCCTGCATGCCGCCGGCGCGCCCCTGCGCTGCCGCCGGGCAGGGGTGTGACGGACCGGGCGGAGGAAGCTCTCACCTACGCGCTGTGCGTCCTCACCGACAGCCGCGACATCACTACGCGGCCAGGAGGCATGAGCTCGGCAGAACCGGCAACCCGCCGCGCATGGGTCACTTGACAGAACCAGGGCGCGACGATCACGAACCCCGCACGGACGACGATGCGGCACCGGAAGGGCGACCGGAACCTGAGAGCGATGCCCACCGGTTCGGCCCGGACGAGGAGGTGGAGGAGAGGGCGCCGGACGGTCCGACGGGTCTGTCGAGACAGTCCTGGGGCGCCGCCCTGAAGAACAGCCTGCGCGAGTTCCAGGACGACGAACTCACCGACCGGGCCGCCGCATTGACGTACTACGGAGTGCTGTCGCTGTTCCCGGCGCTGCTCGTGCTCGTCTCCCTCCTGGGCATCACCGGCAAGTCCACCACGGACAAGCTGCTGTCCCAGCTGAAGCAGCTCCCCAGCGGTTCGGCCCGGGACACCATCACGCAGGCCGTGCAACAACTCCAGGGCAACAGCGGTACGGGATCCGTCCTGGCGATCGCGGGTCTCGTCCTGGCCGTGTGGTCGGCATCCGGATACGTCGCGGCGTTCATCCGCAGCGCCAACGCTGTCTACGACATGCCCGAAGGCCGCCCCCTGTGGAAGGTCCTCCCCCTGCGCGTCGGCGTCACCGTGATCCTCATGGTGCTGGCCGCCGCCAGCGCTCTCATCGTGGTCTTCACCGGCGGGCTCGCCCGTCAGGCCGGCAAGGTACTGGGCATCGGCGACAGCGCCCTGGCGGTGTGGTCGATCGCCAAATGGCCCGTCCTGGTCGTCCTGATCACCTTCATGATCGCGATCCTGTACTGGGCGACACCGAACGCGAAAGTCAGGGGTTTTCGCTGGATCACCCCCGGCAGCTGCCTCGCGCTGATCCTCTGGCTGGCCGCCTCCGCAGGGTTCGCGTTCTACGTGGCGAACTTCGGCTCGTACAACAAGACCTACGGCACGATGGCGGGCGTCATCATCTTCCTCATCTGGCTGTGGATCAGCAATCTCGCCATCCTGCTGGGGCTCGAGGTCGACGCGGAGACGGCCCGCCAAGAGGCCATCGCCGGTGGCCACCCGGCCGAGGCGGAGCCCTACACCGAGCCCCGGGACACACGTGCCTGGGACGAGCAGGACAAACGCCGCATGGACAAGACCTGAACCTGAGCGCTGACCAGGCCATGACTCCGCCGGTCCCGTATGACACTTCGGCCCGGACGATTCTGGGGAACAGATCGTCCGGGCCGAAGTGTCATACGGAACCGCTCGCGCGGGGCAAGAACCAGACCGGCAGAGACGTGGCACGGGCCCGCCGACGGGGCCCGTGCCACGCGGATGCCAACGGCCTCCAGGCCGCGGGCTTTCCGCGGGCCGGCCTAGAAGTAGTGTGTGCGCCCGCCCACCTTGCGCCCGGTGGCGCCGAGGATCCACAGGAGCGCGCCGACGACGACGAGGATGCCGCCGATCGTCGTCAGGAGGGAGATACCGACCAACAGGCCGATCACGAGCAAGATGGCGCCGAGGACAATCATGGAGTTTCCTCTCGTCAGGGCGTGACGGCGTACGGGGCCTTCGTGCGCCCGCGGCGGGTACTCCCGCCGACCGCCTGGCCGGAAATGGGTGAAAGGTCCTGCAGTCCTCTTGTTGGGTCTGAGCTGTGCTCCCTCCATGTGCCCCTCTCTTGCCGGCCTATGCCACAACAATTGGCGCCCCGGGTTGCGCTCTCCCCGCAGCGACCGATCAGGGCGCGGCACAGGCGACTGCGGCGCCGGCCCCGGGCGCCGGTCCGTCGACCGTGCACCGGGGGGTACTGAAGCGGCCCGGGCTGGCCGGCCCGTGGGGCGCACCGATGACGGCCCGTCAGTCCTCGCAGACGACGACCACCTGGTCCCCGGCCGTCCAGCGGCGCCGCTCGTTCTTCGGGGGATTGATCCGCACGCCGTAGCCCGGGCCTGACGAGGAGTCCGCGCCGGTCCGGTACCCGATGGCGCATTGGCCGCGACGACGTGCCGCGGCCACGATCGTCGCGAAGGACGTCTCGCTCCCTGACAGGACGTAGTCGGCGGCCGGCCGTAGGCCGATGCCGGTGCCCTCCGCGGAGAACAGTTCTTGGAACACCGCTGCCAGGTGGCGGTTCTGGGAGATCTGCGCCATGAGCAGACCGATGAGCTTGCCGCTGATGATCACGTCGGCCCCGGGGCCGATGGGGGCCAGCGCCCGGTTCCGGTCGTCGACCAGTTCGGTGACGACCGGCAGCGCCCGCCCGTCGGCCTTCTCCAGTTGTTGCAGCAGCAGGAGGGTGACGAGCGTGCGGTTGTCGGGGTCGCCCACCCGCTCTCCGGAGACGGGGTCCGGGGAGACCGGGTCCGGTCCGAGGACGATGACGCTGTCATAGGAGTGGACGTCCAGGGCGCGCAGGGTTTCGAGGCGGGTGACGTCCCCGTAGTGCAGTGTCACGTCGAGGCCGGTACCGCTGTCGGCGTCGAGGCCGCTCGTCGCCGCGTCGTCGTGGCCCGCCACCAGGCTGATGGTCGATCCGGGCCGGGCGCGGCGGCGTAACAGGTCGACTATGAGCGGCGCTCGGCGATTGAAACCAAGGAGGAGCACCCGCTCCGCCCGGGCCGGTGTCGAGGGGCCCGTGGCCATCGCCGCCTCCTCGACCCACTCCGCGCAGTCCCTGGCCCAGGCCGAGGCGTCGTCCCGGGAGACGACGACGAGCAGGTCGCCCGGGGCAAGGGGCATCTCCGGCGGCGGATTGAGCAGAGGGGTTTCTCCTCGCACCACTCCGACCACGCTCGATGTCGGGTAGGACAGCAGTGCGTCACCGAACGGGCGGCCGGTCAGTGCCGGTTCGGCGACGAGATGGAACTCGTCGCCCGCGAAGTCGAGGAGTTCCTGGTGGACGACGGAGAGCCCGGGGCTGCGCGCGGCCTGGACGATCAGCTGGGCGGTGATGGCATCGCTCTCCAGGACGGTGCCGCCCGGTCCGGCGGCGAGACCGGCGGCCAGGCGGAACCGGTCGTCCCGGACGGCGGCGACGACGGGTGGACGCGTCCCCTCCCTGGCCAGGGTCGCTTTGAGCGCCAGGAGCGTCTTGACCACCTCGGCGTCGCCGTCGGGCTCGTCGTGCGGCAGGATCAGCACGACCCCCGCTGTGGTGGGGCTGGTCAGGGCGAGTACGGCCGGATCGGTGGTGGGGCCGCTGCGGCAGATCAGGCGCATGCGGCCGAACGACCCCACTTTCATCGCCAAGGACTCCTCCATGAGGGTCTTGTCCCGGTCGGCCAGTACCGCGACCGTGGCCCGCGGACGGTTGGCGTTGGCCGTCACCAGCTCGCTCACCACGGTGTAGACCTGCTCGGACCAGCCCAGGACCACGGCGTGCCCCTGTTCGAGCACGGTGGAACGGCCGCGCCGCAACGCGGTGAGGCGCTCCGTGAGCGCCGTCGTGATCAGACCGACGAGCGTCGAGACGTACAACAGGGCGACGAGAGCCAGCAACAGGGAGAGTGTCACCCGCAGCGGTGGCCCGGTCCCACCACCCAGCCGGAGCGTCCGACCGGTGAGGAGCCACACCTGCGCCAACCGGTCCGTCAGGGACACCGGCGCGTCGGGGTCGGTCCACACCAGCACCGCGTTGGCCGGGACGACGACGATCAGGCACAGCAACGCCATCCAGCCGACGAGAGCGGCGGCGCCACGAGCCAGCGTGCGGTCGAACCAGTAACGCGCCCGGTCACCGAGCGGAAAGCGCCGCGCCACCCTGCCCCCTTCATCCTTCATCGCGTCGAACTCCCGCAGGGCCGCGCCGGCGGAAAACACGGATGTGGATACGTATGTCGCAGTCTTGATGATCCGTCGCCGCGGCGAACGGGCTTCGGGCGGCGTTCATTCCTTCGGGTTCGCCGCCGACCTGCGGTCGTAGCGCTGGTCCGACGAACCCCTCCGCGTCGACCGCATCGCCACCCACCGCACCGGCCGCCCCTCCAGCCCCCAGCCGCGTCGTGCGGCCGGCGCCCGCGCAGGTGCGGGCTGACCCATCTGACCTGCGTAAAGCAGCGAAGTACTCTCTACGCGGTGGAACTTCGTCGGCCGCAGTCAGGACGTCGTCGAGGCCCGCCGGGCGCAGGAGGGCGCCTGCCCGCACTGCGGAGCGCCGGCCGCCTCCCCGCACGCCACCGTCACCCCGCGCCGGGACCCGCCCCGGCACCGAGAGCACTGAGAGGCCCCACCATGACCCAGCCCGCCACCCCGCCCACCGTCGAACGCCTCGACGCCCGGCACCGCTACGCCATCCAGGTCGACGGCGTCACCGCGGGCTTCACCGCGTACCGCGACCGCGACGACCGGCGCGTCTTCTTCCACACCGAGATCGACGACGCCTACGCCGGGCAGGGCCTCGCCTCGATCCTCGTCCGGGAGGCGCTGGACGACGTACGCCGTGCGGGCCGGCGGATCGTGCCGGTCTGCCCGTACGTGGCGAAGTTCCTGAAGAAGCACGAGGAGTACGCCGACATCACCGACCCCGTGACCCCCGAGGTCCTGGAGTGGCTGGAGGGTCAGCTCAAGCACTGACGGGCGCGCGGGCCGTCAGCGCTCGCCGGGCTCGGGGTCCGCGGCGACGGCGATCGTGGGGTCGGCGTCGTCCCCCAGGTCGAACACGCTCTCGCGCAGCGCCTGGATCACCCCGTCGAGTTCGGCCACGCCACGCATCAGCCTGATGTGGGCGGGGCCCTCGCCGATCATCGCGGCCGTGCTGTGCAGGTCCAGCCCGGCCTCGAAGATCTTCCGCACCACGCTCTCCCGGAGATCGGCCGCGATCCGGTCCCGCTCCCGGGCCAGGGAGAGTTCGCGCACCTCGGCCTCCAGCGCCGCGTTGGCCACCAGCGAGCCCTGGATCCGGTCCCGCAGCCCGTGCGTGGCCACCGCGATCAGCACGCTGAGGGCGCTCCAGAGCACCACGCGTCTGCCGATCACGGCGCCGGGCGTCCCCTGGACGGCGGTCGACGCCGCCTGGACGGCGATCACCGCCACCACCACGCACGCCGACTCCCACGGCCGGTGGAACAGCACCGACCAGATCAGCGGCACCAGCAGCACCAGCCCCACGCCCGAGGTGACGCCGGAGGAGAGGATCAGCTCCAGTACGGACCCCGCGTAGAGCAGCGGCACCAGGACCGGGGTCCACGCCGGCATCCGCTGCCACGGCAGGAGGAAGGCCCCGGCGCACACGCACAGCAGGGCGACGCTCGACAGGTAGCTCAGCCAGGACTCCACGCCGACGTCCGGCACCAGGACGCTGACCATGGTCACCACCGCGACCAGTCCGAACGGCACAGCCCGCAGCGCGAGACCCGGCTGCTGGAACTGCCACCCCACGGTGTCGCCATCGGTATCGGTCAGTGCATGCCAGGGATCGGCCGGTGACTTCACAGCACACTCCTGTCGGTCCGGAGGGCGCACAAAAACCCCACCGGAGAGTATGTGCGGCCGCCCGCATCATATCGGCGCACACCAGGGGCATACAGGGAAGTTCGCTTCGAAAGTACGCGCCGGTGCGCACAGTTGGGGCCGCGGCCGACGCGGGGGGGTCAGGTGCGGGTGGCGTCGGCGCTCTGACGTACCGCACCGCGCGAACGCTGGGTCAGGCCGCCTTGCCGTGACGGCGCTCCGGGGCCGGTGCCTCCCGGCGCTGCGCTCGCCCGTGACCGGGGACGAGCCGCAGGTGGCGTACGCGGTGCCGGCCGGTGGATGGTCGCGCGGCGCCGGTCATCCGGTCCTCGATCCGGTCCATGCAGATCAGCAGCAGCCCCATGGCGGGCAACAGCAGTACAGCGACAGTCAGCATCGGCGGTGACCTCCCCGCAGCGTCCCTGCTCGACTGCCCCTCGTCCCCGCCTTCATCGGTACGACGGTGTGAAGATGGTGCAACGCGCACGTTCACGGCGTATCCACCCCTCTGCCAAGTCACCCGCCGGAGCGTGCTGTTGTCACCCGCCGGAGGACGTTTCGGCGGAGCACGCGCGGACATGCGGGAGTTCCACGCAGCCGACTCAAGAAGCTTGCGACACGGACCGCGGACACTGCACGCGGTGGAGAGGACCGGACCCATGACGAACGACAGCGTCCACACCCCCGGCACCACGAGTGGGCACCTCACCCACCTGGACCTCATCGACTACGCGGTCGAGGCGAGCGACGGCCCGGTGGGCACGATCGACGCACACACCGAGGAGGTGGGCCCGCACCACCTCGTCGTCGACACGGGCGGGCCGCTGCTCAGCAAGAAGGTGGTGCTCCCGCGCTGGGTCATCGCACGCGTCGACGAGGTGAACAGGACCCTCCATGTGGCCCGCGACCGGGACCACATCAAGGAGGCCCCGCGTTTCGACAGAGACATGCGCGTCACCGACGCCGGTTACCGCACGCGGATCGACGACCACTACCGCGAGGAACTCGCGCACTGACGGGCGTACGGCCCGTCGCGCCCACGACGACGCCGACCACCAGCTGCCCTACGCGGCGAGCTGAGCCGCCCCCGCCCGGTCGTTCGGGTTCGGTGTCAACGGAACGGGCCGGGGCACGCGGTGGGGGCGGCCGGACGGCCCCGCGGACGTGCCGCCCAGGCCGGTGGGCCGCAGTATGAGCGACAGGGAAACGGAGGCAGCATGAACGTGGTGAAGATCGCCTACAAGCCGCTCGGCATCGGGCTCGGCATGGCGGCGGGCGCGGTGGCGGGCACCCTCTTCGATCAGGTGTGGAAGCGGCTCGGGCACGAGGAGGACGCTCCCGACGCCACCGACGAGCAGCGCCACTGGCGCGAGATCCTGGTGGCCGCCGCCCTCCAGGGCGCCATTTTCGCCGTCGTGCGCGCCGCCGTCGAACGAGGCGGCGCACGGACCACGAAGCGGCTCACCGGCGTCTGGCCCGACTGACGAACCCACAGCCACGCCCCGGCGGGAATGTGCGGCCCCGATCAGGCCGTGCCTTACTGGAATGCGGCCACCGGCGCCGCTCGGCGGAACGCGCCGCCGAGACGTAGGACCGGGGCCCTCGGCGGGAGCGGCGGCAGAACCGGACCGTCCATACCAACGCGGGAGGCAGTAATGGCACGGCGTCATCGAGTGGTCCAGGCGAGCCCCGCGGCGGTGTGGGCCGTCCTGGCGGATGGCAGCCGGTACGCGGACTGGGTGGTGGGCACCTCGTCGTCCCAGCCCGTACGCGGACGGTGGCCCGAGGTCGGGGCGGCCCTCGAGTACGAGATACGGCTGGGCCCGGTATGTCTCACCAACGAGACGATCGTCCGCCACAGCGACGGAGGCACCCTGCTGGAGCTGGAGGCGAAGGCGGGCCCCCTGGGCACCGCGCGGATCTCCCTGCAGCTGCGGCCGTGGGGCGGGAGCTGCCTGGTGACCGTCGACGAACACCCCTTGCACGGCGTGGCGGGAAAGCTGCACAACTTCGGGGCGGAGGCGGTGATCCAGCTGCGCCACCGCGCGATGCTCGCCCGCCTGGCCCGGGTCTGCGAAGCCGAGGAGGCGCGCCCCGCGGACACCGCACGGGACAGCGAGAGCGGAGAGGTCCATGCCTGACGCCGTGGTGATCGGCGCCGGCCCCAACGGGCTCGTGGCGGCCAACCTGCTGGCCGACGCCGGCTGGAGCGTGACGGTGCTGGAGGAACAGCCCGAGGCCGGCGGCGCGGTGCGCCACGACCGCGGCGTGCACCCGGACTTCGTCAACGACCTCTTCAGCTCCTTCTACCCGCTGGCCGCGGCGTCCCCCGCCCTGGCACAGCTCCGCCTGCACGAGCACGGCCTGCGCTGGAGCCACGCGCCGCACGTGCTGGCGCACCCCCTCACCGACGGCCGCTGCGCGGTTCTCGACCGGAGGGTCGACGTCACGGCCGAATCGCTCGACCGCTTCGCACCGGGCGACGGTGACGCCTGGCGGCGCCTGCACGACGTGTGGGAGGACGTCCGCCCCGACATCCTGGGGGCGCTGTTCACCCCGTTCCCGCCCGTCCGTTCGGGCGCGCGTCTCGCCTATCGGCTCCGGTCGGGCGGCGGACTGCGCCTGGCCCGCTCGCTGGTGCTCCCGGCACGCCGCCTCGGCGAGGAGGAGTTCGTCGGTGAGGGCGGCCGGATCCTGATCGCGGGCAACGCGCTCCACGCCGACCTCGCCCCCGAGGCGGCGGGCAGCGGCGGGTTCGGCTGGCTGATGGCGATGCTGGGCCAGACCTACGGTTTTCCCGTACCGGTCGGCGGGGCGGGCGAACTGGTCCGGGCCCTGGTGGCGCGGCTCGAAGCGCACGGCGGGACGGTGCAGTGCGGCCGCCGGGTGGAGGAGATCGTGGTGCGGGGCGGCCGGGCCGTCGCGGTGCGCACCGCGGACGGCGAGGCCGTACCGGCGGCACGCGCCGTGCTCGCGGACGTGTCCGTGCCCGCGCTGTACGGCGGTCTGGTCGCCCCCGAGCACCTGCCGGCCCAGCTCATGGACGACCTGCGCCGCTTCCAGTGGGACTTCAGCACCTTCAAGGTGGACTGGGCGCTCGACGGCGGTGTGCCCTGGCAGGCGGCCGAGGCGGCCCGGGCCGGTACCGTCCACCTCGCCGACGGCGTGGACGAGCTCACCCGGTTCGCCGCGCAGATCGCCATGGGGCAGGTGCCCGACCGGCCCTTCCTTCTGTTCGGCCAGATGACGACCTCCGACGCCTCCCGCTCACCCGCCGGAACCGAGTCGGCCTGGGCCTACACCCATGTGCCGCAGCGCATCCGGGGAGACGCGGGGGTCGAGAAGCTCACCGGAGCCTGGGACCAGCGGGAGCAGGAGGTCATGGCCGACCGGGTCGAACAGCAGGTGGAGCGCTTCGCACCCGGCTTCCGCGCGAAGATCCGCGCCCGCCGCATCCTGGCGCCGCCCACCCTGGAGACTCTCGACCGCAATCTGCACGGAGGCGCCATCAACGGCGGCACCGCGGCCATGCACCAGCAACTCGTCTTCCGGCCCGCGCCCGGCACCGGCCGCGCGGAGACCCCCGTGACCGGCCTCTTCCTCGCCTCCGCCGGCGCCCACCCGGGCGGCGGCGTCCATGGGGCGCCGGGGGCCAACGCGGCGCGGGCCGCACTGCGCCGCCGGGGGCCGGCCCCGCTGGCCGCGGCGCAGCGCATGCTGGCACGCCGCGACCGTACCGGCCACAAGAACCGGTGACAGGAGCGGGCCGCCGGACCCCCGCTGCGTCGACGAAGGGCAAAGAGCCATGCACGACAGCCCGCTGAGCGGCCGTACGGTCGTGGTGACCGGGGCCGCGCGGGGCATCGGCGCGGCCCTCGCCCGGGAACTCGCCGGGCGCGGAGCCCGGATCGCCCTGCTGGGCCACGAGAAGGCGGCGCTCGAAGGGGTGGCGGCGTCCCTGCCCACACCGGCGCTCGCCATCGAGACGGACGTCACCGACATCGAGGCGCTCGAAGCCGCGGCCCACACCGTGCGGACCCGGCTCGGCAGGCCGTCCGCCGTCGTCGCCAACGCGGGCATCGCGGAAGCGGGCCCGCTGCGCACGGCGGACCCGGGGTCGTGGCGCCGGGTCGTCGACGTGAACCTCACGGGCAGCGCGTTCACCGCGCGGACCTTCCTGCCGGACCTGGTGCACACCCGTGGCTACTACCTGCAGATCGCCTCTCTGGCGGCGCTGGGGGCCGTGCCGATGATGAGCGCGTACTGCGCCTCCAAGGCCGGCGTGGAGGCGTTGGCGCGAGCGCTGCGGACCGAGACGGCCCACGAAGGCGTGGCGGTGGGCGTCGCCTATCTCAACTGGGTCGACACCGACATGATCCACGACGCGGACGATCACCCGGCGCTCAAGGACCTGCGCGACATGCTGCCGCCTCCGGCCCGCCGCATGCAGCCGGTGGGGCCGGTCGCCCGGCGGCTCGCCGAGGCCGTGGAGCGCCGCCGGAGTTCCGTCTACGTACCGGGCTGGGTGCGCTGGGCGCAGGCCGGGCGTGGGCTGCTGCCGCCCGTCATCAGCCGCGTCGCCCGGGTCCACTTCGCGCACCGCGCGACGGACCGCCCGCTACAGCAGTCGGGCCCGCTGGGCAAGGGCGGGCTCGCCGACCACGCACCGGCGGAAGGCACGAGCTGGACGGACCGTACGGACCGGTAGGCGCGATGTCGGTGAGCGCGCAGGACGCATCGGCTGACCCGCACCCGCTATCGGCGGTAGGCTCGTGCTCTGTCGACCTCACTTTTGGACCGGAGGGTGCTGGGATGTCCCGGAGTCTGCCCTTCCGCAGCGCTGAGCAAGTGGCGCAGGTCGCGGGGCATGTGTCGGAGCTGCTCGAGGTTCTGTGGGGGCGCGGTCAGGAAGCCGCCGCGGCCGGGCCGCTCCCGCCTTCGCAGTTCCGGGCGCTGACGGTGATCGAGGACCAGCAGGGGGTCAATCAGCGGGCCCTGGGCGAGGCGCTCGGTTCGCGTCCGTCCTCGGTGAGCCGCCTGTGCGACCGGCTGGAAGCCGCCGGGCTCGTGGAGCGGGCGGCCAGTCCCACCAGCCGCCGGGAAGTCGATCTGCATCTGAGCCGTCGCGGGTCAGCCGTCCTCGACGACTTCCGGGCGTCCCGCGCCCGCGAGATCGAGGCGGTCCTGCGGACCATGTCCCCCGCCCACCTGCGAACGCTGGCCGAGGGGCTGGAGCGGTTCCAGGACGCGGCGGCGGCCCATATCGACCCGGCGAGCGCCCAGGACGAGGCGGGCGGCTCCTCGGAGGCCATCGCCTGACCGGGCTGAGGCCGCTGAGCGGCCGCGCGCGCGGGATACAATTCTTCGACAGTTGTTGTATGGCAACGGTTTTGTCCTTGCGTTCCCGCCCGGCGTAGGCGCGGTGCGTGATGCGGTGGGGCAGGACGCCCGTTCTCGTCTCCCGCTCGGCAGCCGGCCCGACTTTGAAGAAGGCTGCTGTGAAGAACTTTCTGGCTGTGGAGCGTGCTGTCCGCACTGCCGAGCCGTTCGAACTGCTGGAGGCGGCACGCGCGGCACTGAAGGAGCACTACGACGCCCTGAGCGTCGAGCTGCTGCTGGCCGATTACGGCCTCACCGTCCTGCAGCCCGTGACGGAGCTGCCGCACACCTCCGAACCGCTGCCCGTCCATGACAGTCCGGCCGGTCGCGCCTTCGACAGCCAGGACGCGTACCGGCACGCGGTGAACGGCGGGGGAGCGGTGGATCTGTTCCTGCCGGTGACGGTCCGCGGCGACAGACTCGGCATCCTCGCCGTACGGGTCCCGGAACGAAGATGCACGCGGGAAGAGGTCGAGGAGCTGAGCGCCCTCGCGGAGATCCTCGGCCGTGAGCTCGTCGTCGCCGACCGCGACACCGACGTGTATCTGCAAGCCCGCCGGGCCACCCGGCTCACCCTGGCCGCCGAGATGCAGTGGCAGTTGCTGCCGGGCCGGTCGTCCACCCGTACCGAATACGCGATCGGCGCCCAGCTGGAGCCCGCGTACGCCATCCACGGCGACAACTTCGACTGGGCCGTGACCAGCGAGTCGCTCAACCTCACGATCACGAACGGCATGGGGGAGGGGATCGGGGCCGCGCTCCTGACCAACCTCGCGGTCAACGCGCTGCGGAACGCCCGCAGGGCCGGTCTCGGCATCGCCGACCAGGCGGCCCTCGCCGACCAGGCGCTCTACGCGCAGCACCGCGGCGAGGAGTACGTCTCGACCCTGCTCCTCTCCTTCGAGCTGGGCACGGGGCGGGTGCGGGTGGTGGACGCCGGTTCCCCGCAGCTGTGGCGACAGCGCGGCAGGACGGTGGAGCAGGTCCCCTTCGAGGCCCAGCTGCCCCTGGGCATGTTCGAGGAGACCGATTACGTAGTGCAGGAGTTCGAGGCGCGACGAGGTGACCGCCTGCTCTTCATCAGCGACGGCGTCTACGCCGCGCTGTCCGAGACGGGGGAGGAGTACGGCGAGCGCATGCTCGCGCGCGCGATCCACGCCGCGAGCCTCCTGCCCGCCTCGGCGGTGCCCCGCGCGATCCTGCGGGAACTGGCGGCCTACGTGAACGCGGTCGCCGACGACGACGCCCTCGTGGTCTGCCTGGACTGGTTCGGCCGCGACACCGAGGCATGAGATCCACAGTTCGCGGTACCCGGTGGATCGGCCGGACGCACGTCGGGGCGGCCGGTGGTTGCCGGGGCACCCCTGAGCGTGCAACTGTTGCCCTATGGAAACTGTTATTGGTCATGCCGCCCCGGGACCCCTACCGGTCCTTCGCACACCGAGCCGGTCGCTCTCCTGAGGACCCGAGAGGTGGACGTGGGCACCGTCGCCGGCCCGCGTGTCCCGTATCCGACGGTCACCGCGGACAAGGCGGGCCGGATCCTGTCCTGCAACGACCAGGCCGGGGCGCTCCTCGAAGGGCTCCGGGCCGGCGCGTTGCTGTCGGACGCGGCCCCTGCCTGGCTGGCCGAGGCGCACGCCCGCGTGCTGGAGAGCGAGGGCCCGGGACTGCCCGCCGCCTCGGGCCTGGTCAACGACAGGACGGTGGACGCCTTCCCCAGCCGCGAGCCCGACGGCGCGGTCTCCTGGTGGCTGGTCGACGACGGTGACCTGCGGTTCGCCCGCGACCAGCTGGAGAGCGAGCGGACCCGTTCACGCGTGCTCCAGGAGGTCTCAAGCGAGCTTCTGGCCTCGCTGAACGCGGACCGGTGCATGGAAGTGACCGCCCGGATGGCCGCGCAGCACCTCGCGGACGCGGCCGTCATCGTCGGCGTCCGCTCCGGCCGTACGTACCCCGTCACCCGCTGCACCGCCCAGGGCGCGGTGACCCAGGAGCGGATGACGCTCGACCCCACCGAACTGTCGGGCCTGTCGGAGGCGCTCCTCGGCTTCCCGCCGGTGCCCTCGCGCTGGATCGACCCGGGCCAGGTCCCGGAGTGGGTGGTCCCCGCGGAGTTCCTGGCCGGGAGCGGACGGATCGGCTCGGTCGTCGTGGTCCCCCTGCCCGGGCACGGCCTGCCCGCCGGGGCTCTCGTGCTGATGCGCAGGAGCCGGGAAGCGGCGTTCACCGACGGTGAGGAGGCCTTCGCCCGGCTCTTCGCCGCCCGCGCCGGCGCGGCACTGTCGGCGGCCCGGATATACGCCGAGCAGAGCCACATCACCGAGGTGCTGATGCGGGAGCTGTTGCCGCCGGTGCTGCACGGTGTGCGCGGCATCGACTTCTCCGGCCGCTACCGGGCGGCCGCCGCCAGCGAACGGATCGGCGGCGACTTCTACGACGTCCACCCCGGCGAGAGCGACGATGCGGAGACCTTCGCGGTCCTGGGTGACGTGTGCGGCAAGGGGCTCGAGGCAGCCGTGCTCACCGGGAAGATCCGCAACACGCTGGAGGCGCTCCTGCCGTTCGCGGCCGACCACCACCGCGTGCTCACCCTGCTGAACAACGCGCTGCTGACCTCGCACCACACGCGGTTCGCGACCCTGGCCCTGGCCTCCGTGAAGCGCGCGGGCAGCCGGGTGCGGCTGCGCGTGTCGAGCGCCGGACACCCCACGCCGCTCATCGTGCGCAGCGACGGGCGGGTCGAGGAGGCGGACACCCAGGGCATGCTGATCGGCGCCCTTCCCACGAACATGCTCAAGGTCACCACCGCGGCCGTGGAGCTCGCGCCGGGGGAGACGTGCCTGCTCTACTCCGACGGCATCACCGAGGCGCGCGGCGGCCCGCTCGGCGACACCATGTTCGGTGAGCAGCGGCTGCGGGACACGCTGGCCCGCTGCGCCGGCCTGCCGGCCGAAGCGGTCACCGAGTACGTACAGATGGTCGCCTCGCAGTGGATCGACGGCGGCCCGCACGACGACATGGCGCTGCTGGCCATCACCGCGCCGCGCAACAATCACCTCACCGCGGTGGACGGCCATACTCGGGGCAGGTTCACAGCATGACGACAGGAGAGACGACCGTGGGCGTCCACGCGGCGCCGGTCCGCGGCGACGTGCGCGAGCGGCTGTGGCAGGCCCTGCTCGACTGCGACGAGAGCCGGGCCGTCGCGCTGGTGCGCGGCGCCGTGGACGACGGCGCGCCCGAGCAGGTTCCCGCGGTCGCCGAGCGGGTGCTCCTCGAACTGATCGCCCCGGTGCAGGAACGTGTCGGCATCGAGTGGGCGGCCGACCGGATCACGGTCGCGCAGGAGCACGCGGCGACCGCGATCAACGAGCGATGTGTCGCCGCGGTGGCCGACGCGGCGGCGCCCGCCCTCACCGCCCCGGCCCGGGGCCGGGTGACGGTGGCGTGCGTGGACGGCGAATGGCACGCGCTGCCCGCCCGTCTGGTGACCGAGGTCCTGCGCCTGCGCGGGTGGACCGTCGACCACCTCGGGGCGCAGGTACCCACCGAGCACTTGATAGCCCATCTCCACCAGCGCGCTTGTGACGCCGTGCTGCTGTCCTCCTCGATCCCCTCCCGGCTGCCTGTGGCGCATACGGCGATCAGTGCCTGCCAGACCACCGGCACGCCCGTCATGGCGGGCGGCGCCGCGTTCGGCCCGGACGGCCGCTACGCCCGCCGGATGCGCGCGGCCTGGGCCCCGGACGCCGTCGGCGCCGACACCCTGCTGACGCGGGGACTTCCGCGGCCCACCGTCGA
Source organism: Streptomyces sp. NPDC030991 (assembly GCF_055571235.1). Lineage (NCBI taxonomy): Bacteria > Bacillati > Actinomycetota > Actinomycetes > Kitasatosporales > Streptomycetaceae > Streptomyces > Streptomyces sp. NPDC030991. The sequence continues at coordinate 46,112 of NZ_JBVIFR010000001.1, read as the reverse complement.
AGCGGCCCGGCTGCCGGACCTGGACCTGCCCCACCTCTCCGACCAGGAGTACACCCTCGTCAGGCAGACGAAACGGCGGCTGACCAAGCAGACGCTCGTCGATGTCGAGGACGCGTTCCCGCCGATGCGCTCCTACAGCGAGCCCCAACGGGAGCGCACCGCCGAGGACATCGACCACATCGTCACCTACCTGGTCACGGCTCTCTACGTCGACGACGCCGAGCTGTTCACGACCTTCGTCGCCTGGACCGCCGGCATACTCGACGCCCGCGGTGTCCCCGCGCGGTCGCTGCTGCCGGCCCTGGACTCACTGCTGTACCAATTGAACGATTTTCCGCGCGCCGTCGGCATCCTTGCCGAGGCCCGCAAGACCCTGACCGTTCCCGGACCCGGACGGCCCATATGAGCGCTTACGCCGCCTTGAAACTCACCCTCTCCGCAGCGCGCGACGGCGTGCTCGTCCTGCACGTCGATGGCCCCCTCGACTACGACACCAGCGGCTACTTCACCCAGCACGTGGACCGGGTCCTGGCCGACCACCCCGCGATGCGCGTCCTGAGCCTGGACTGTGCCGGGCTGAGCGGTGTCGACTCCATGGGGCTGGCCGTCCTCCTCGGACTGCGCCGCCGACTCGACGCGACCGGCGCGACCGGCGCGACCCTGCGCATTACCGGACGCCCGCCGCGTCTGGACCGGCTGCTGACCATCACCGGGACCTTCGACCACCTCGTCGGCGCCGCAGAGGCGGCGGAGACCGAGCAGGAGCTGGCCGGCGCCGAGTCGGGGACCGGTGCCGGGACGGAGACGGAGTCCAACGGCGCTGATCAGCGTCGGCAGCAGCGCCCTCAGGAGCGTCGATAGGGTGTCCGCGTGGAAAGTCGTGAACCAGACAGGACCCCCGCGGACCCCCACCGCGATCTGCAGGCACTCGGTGTACAACTGCGCCGTCTCAACGGCGAGCTGAACCGGTTGGTCCACGGCTTCGCGGCCGGGCAGGGCCTGCACCCCACGGACGTCCAGGCGCTGGCCGCCATCCTGGATTCCGAGGCTCCGCTCACCCCCGGTGTGCTGCGTCACCGTCTGGGTCTCACCTCCGGCGCCGTCAGCGCGTGCGTGGACCGGCTGGAGCGCGCGGGACACATCAACCGGGTCCGCGAGAGCGCGGACAGGAGAGTGGTCCACCTGCACTACGTGACAGGGGCGCGGGCGAAGGCGCGGACGTACTTCGGCCCTCTGGCGGAGGCCGCCGACCGGGTCCGCAGCGGTTACAGCGCGCCCGAACTGGCCGTGGTGCTGAGGTTTCTGAGCGACCTCAACGAGGAACTCGGGGAGACGAGCAGGCCGCGGACCTAGCCGACCCGGAGGAGCGGAGGGGGCGGTCGCATTTAACTCAATCATTAAGATACTTTTCTATTGAGTTTGTTTTCCCGCCGTCCGTTCCCCCTGTCTGCCTTGGGAGATCCATGTCCCGCACCACGCGAGGCACACGCTGGCTCGTGCCCCTCGTCCTCCTGATCGTCTGGCTCGCCGTCGGCGGCACGCTGGGGCCCTTCGCCGGGCGGCTCGGAGAGGTCGCGACCAATGACCAGGCCGCGTTCCTGCCGCGCAATGCCGAGTCGACCCGCGTGATCGACGCGCAGCGCGCCTTCCAGGAGGACGAGACCCTGCCGGCGATCGTCGTATGGACCGCTGACGACGACGGCCGGATCGGCGCGGGCCGGCAAGAAGAGGCCACCCGCGCACTGGCCCGGCTGCGGGGGACGCCCGGAGTCGTGGGCAAGGTGTCGCCCGCGGTGCCCTCGAAGGACGGCAAGGCCCTTCAGGGCGTCGTGCAGCTCCGGCCCGACCTCGGCGACGAGCTCTCGCCCACGCTCGACCGGGTCGAGCGGGTGGCGGACGGTGTCACGGGTGCCACGGTCGCCGTCGCGGGACCCGCGGCGAGCCAGGCGGACCTCTCCGGCGCGTTCGCGGGTATCGACGGACTGCTGCTCCTGGTCGCCCTGGTCACCGTCCTGGTGATCCTGCTGCTGGTCTACCGCAGCGTCCTGCTGCCCTTCGTGATCATCCTCGGGGCGGTCTTCGCCCTCGGGGTGGCGTGCGCCGTCGTCTACTTCCTCGCCGACCACGGCGTCGTCCGCGTCGACGGACAGGTACAGGGCATCCTCTCCATCCTCGTGATCGGCGCGGCCACCGACTACGCCCTGCTGCTGACCGCCCGCTACCGGGAGGAACTCGCCGCCCGCACCGACCGGTTCACCGCGATGCGGGCCGCGCTGCGCCGGTCGGCCGGGGCGATCGTCGCCAGCGCCGCGACCGTCGCCCTCGGTCTCCTCGCCCTCCTGCTGAGCGACCTCACCAACAATCGCGCCCTGGGCCCTGTCGGCGCGATCGGCATCGTCTGCGCCGTACTGAGCACCCTCACGTTCCTGCCCGCCGTGCTGGTGCTGCTGGGCAACGCCGCCTACTGGCCCGCACGTCCGCGCCCGGCCGACGCGGCGGGCGGAGGCCACAGCTTGTGGGCCCGCGTCGCCCACGCGGTGCGGAAGGCGCCGCGCAGGATCTGGGCCGTGGCGCTCGGCGCGCTGCTGGTGTGCGCCGCGTTCGCCCCCGGCCTGGACTCCAAGGGCGTACCGCTCGACGAGATCTTCGTCAACGACGCGCCGTCGGTCGCCGCGCAGGCGACGCTGGCCGAACACTTTCCGGGCGGCTCCGGCAACCCGGCCGTCGTGATCGCCGAGGCGCGGCACGAGCGGGAGATCACCGCCCGGGCCGAGGCGACCGAAGGCGTGGCCGACGCGGCAGCCGTGACCGAGCAGGGGCGGCCCGGCGCCGGACCGGCCCGCGTCGTGGACGGCAAGGTACGGATCGACGTCACGCTGAAGGACCCCGCCGACAGCGACGCGGCCAAGGCCACGGTCTCCCGGCTGCGTTCCGCACTGCACGACGTCGACGGAGCCGACGCGCTGGTCGGCGGCTACACGGCGCAGCAGTACGACACCCAGAACACCGCGGAACGCGACCGCACACTGATCGTCCCCGTGGTCCTGCTCATCATCCTGGGCATCCTCGTCGGACTGCTCCGCTCCGTCCTCATGCCTCTGCTGCTCGTCGCCACGGTGGCGCTCAACTTCCTTGCCACGCTGGGCATTTCCTCGCTCGTCTTCCAGCACGTCCTCGGCTTCAGCGGTACCGACGCCTCCGTGCCGCTGTACGGGTTCGTGTTCCTCGTCGCGCTGGGCGTGGACTACAACATCTTCCTGATGTCCCGGGCCCGGGAGGAGTCACTGGAACACGGCGTCCGCGACGGCATCCTCAAGGCCCTCGTCGCCACCGGCGGAGTGATCACATCGGCCGGTGTCGTGCTGGCCGCGACGTTCGCCGCCCTCGGGGTCATCCCGCTCGCGTTCCTCGTACAGATCGCGTTCATCGTGGCGTTCGGCGTCCTGCTCGACACGCTGGTCGTGCGGTCGCTGCTGGTCCCCGCGCTGGTCCGGGACATCGGCCCGAAGGCCTGGTGGCCCGGGAGCCTGAGCCGCCGCGCGGACTGACGAGCCGATCCGGCCTGCCGGGCGGGCGCCGCCCCGCCCGGCAGGCCATCGTCCGGGCGCGCTCATTCCCCGCTGCCGGTCCCGACGACCGGGCATCCCCCGGTCAGCTTCCCGAGGAACGCGTTCGGGTCGTAGTAGTGCTCCACCTCCAGCAGCCGGAGCTCGTCGTCGACCCGGGCCACGCTCATCCCGTACATCTCGACCTTCTCCCCGGTCGCCGCGAACCCCTTGTACGCGCCCTCGAACGCGCCCCAGTGCCGCCACTTGAACGCGATCGTCGGCGGCCCGGACAGCACCTCGGTGACCTCCCAGTAGAACCCGCCGGGGAAGGCCTCGTGGAAGACGTCGTGCGAGGAGCGGAAGGACTCCGCACCGTAGAAGACGCTGTCGCCGATCAGTACGTTGTAGCTGCCGCGATCCGCGATCTCCTCGGAGTCGGCCCACGGCCCGCCGTTGATCCGGGTGCGGAACCGGTCCGCGACCATCGACACCCACGTCGCGGGGGAGTGCTTGTGCGAGACCTCCATCTCGAAGACCTGCACGACTCCTTCGACGATCGCCTCGAGGGAGCCGGGGGCGTGCTCGGTGGTGCGCTGACCGGGCATCACCGTGTGGGACAGGTGATAGTCCGGTACGCCTTCGCGCCAGTCGGCGGGGTCCGCGGCTGCGATCACCGCGGACCGGCCCTGGAGCCAGAGCGGAGGCAGAGCTTCCGGCATGTCGAGACCCTTCAGGGAGAGAAAGTGGACGTGCGGCGATCGGATTCAGACCGAGTTCGGTCGACAAACGCCTGCAGGACGTCGACCCCCATCCTTATTCGCTCACACTTTCTACACAACCCATTCGTATGTACTGCGTGCGACGTCACCCCACGCGGCCCGTCCGCGTTCGAGGGACCGCGCTCTCGATCAAAGCCTTGTCAGTGGGGCGCGTGGTGGATAGGACTCTCGGTGAGAGTGGTCACCCGACCTCTGTGCGAGGGAGCGGCTCATGAGTCAGACGCGGAAGACGGCGGTCAGCCGACGGCGGGTGCTGGGCACGGCGGCCGGAATGGCCGCGGCCGCGGCGGCGGCACCGACCGGAACCGCGTCCGCGGCGGAGCGGACACCTCCCGAGAAGGCACGCCGGCGCAGACACACCGCCCGGGTCACGATCACGCGGGACGACTGGGGCCTGCCGCACATCGTGGGCGAGAGCGACGCCGACGCGGTGTTCGGGATGATGTACGCCCAGGCCGAGGACGACTTCCACCGGATCGAACAGAACTACCTCGTCTCCCTGGGCCGCCTGGCCGAGGCCGAGGGTGAGAGCGCGATCTGGCAGGACCTGCGACAGCGGCTGTTCCTCGACCCGGCGACGCTGAAGACGGAGTACGCCAAGTGCCCGGCGTGGCTGCGCGAGTTGATGCGAGCCTGGGCGGACGGACTCAACTACTACCTGGCCACCCACCCCGAGGTGCGGCCGCGGGTGCTCGACCGGTTCGAGCCGTGGATGCCGCTGAGCTTCTCGGAGGGCAGCATCGGCGGCGACATCGAGTCGGTCCTGCTCACTCGGCTCGAAGCCTTCTACACCGGCCGAGACGTGCCGATGACCGACGAGGAGCGCGGACTCGTCCTGCGCGAACCCACGGGCTCGAACGGGTTCGCCGTCGCGCCGAGCCACACGCGCGACGGCCATGCCCTGCTCCTCATCAACCCGCACACCAGCTTCTTCTTCCGCTCGGAACAGCATGTGACGAGCCGCGAGGGACTCGACGTCTACGGCGCCGCCACCTGGGGCCAGTTCTTCATCTACCAGGGCTTCAACGCACACACCGGCTGGATGCACACCACGAGCGGCGCCGACAACATCGACGAGTTCGCCGAGACCGTCGTCGTACGGCCCGACGGCTCGCGCCACTACCGCTACGGCGACGAACTGCGCCCCCTCACCACGAAGAGGATCACCCTGTCCTTCCGCACCGAGGACGGCGGGCAACAGCGGCGCGGCTTCACCACGTTCGCCACCCACCACGGCCCCGTGGTGCGCGAGGCGGACGGCAAGTGGGTCACGTGCGCGTTGATGAACAGGCCCGTCGAGGCGCTGAAGCAGAGCTTCCTGCGGACCACGACGAGCAATTACGCGGAGTACCTGCGGGTGGCGGGCCTGAAGGCGAACAGCTCCAACAACACGCTCTTCGCCGACTCCCGGGGCGACATAGCCTTCCTGATGCCCCAGTTCATGCCGGTGCGGGACGACCGCTTCGACCATCTCGAGCCCGTCGACGGCAGTGACCCGGCGACCGACTGGCACGGCCGGCACAGCCTGGAGAGCATGCCGCACGTCGTGAACCCGGAGAACGGCTGGGCGTTCAACACCAACAACTGGCCGTGGACCGCCGCCGGAGCGGACAGCCCCGACGCGGCCGACTACCCGCGCTACTTCGACAAGGTCGGTGAGAACCCGCGCGGGCCGCAGGCGGTGCGTGTGCTGTCCGCGCGGGACGACTTCACGCCGCGGACGCTGATCGAGGCCGCGTTCGATCCGTACCTGACCGCCTTCGCGCGGCTGCTGCCGGGGCTCGTCGCGGCATGGGACCGGCTCCCCGCGGACGACGGGCGCAAGGACGGGCTGGCCGGCCCGGTCGGGCTGCTGCGCGGCTGGGACCACCGGTGGGCGGCGGAGTCGACCGCGACGTCGGTGGCCGTGTTCTGGGGGGAGGACATGTGGGCGCTCACCTCCGTGGCGGCGGCGGACGCCAGAATGTCGGTCTGGGACTACATCGACGACCGCGCGAGCGACGCGCAGCGGCTTACCGCGCTCGAAACGGCGACCCGGCGCCTGACCAGGGACTTCGGCGACTGGCGGGTGCCGTGGGGTGACATCAACCGTTACCAGCGCAACGACGGAGCGATCGTCCAGCGGTTCAGCGACGCGCGGCCGAGCATCCCCGTGCCCTTCGCCTCCTCACGCTGCGGCTCCCTCGCCTCGTTCGGGGCGAAGGCGTACCCGGGGACCAAGCGGTACTACGGCACGAGCGGCAACAGCTTCGTGGCGGTGGTGGAGTTCGGGCCGCGACTGCGGGCATGGGCGGTGACGGCGGGCGGCGCCAGCGGCCACCCCGACTCACCGCACTTCGACGACCAGGCCGCTCGCTACGCCCAAGGCAGGCTGCGGCCGGTCTACTTCTACCCCGAGGACCTGGAGGGCCACGTCGAGCGGAGGTACCGGCCGGGCAGCTGAACCCGGCGGCGCCCGGGCAGGGTTCGGGCGCCGCCTCGTCCCGCACGGCGGCGGAGCTACTTGGTGGCCCCCTGCGCGAAGCCGTTGTAGATGTAGCGCTGAAGGAAGAGGAAGACGAGCAGGGTCGGCAGGATCACCAGGATCGCCCCCGCCGAGATGGACTCCCAGTGCGCGCCGAAGGGTCCCTTGAACCGGAACAGGGCGGTGGAGATCGTGCCCTTGTCCTCGGAGGGCATGTAGAGGAACGGGATGTAGAAGTCGTTGTACGTCGTGATGCCCTTGACGATGACGACGGTGGCGATCGCGGGTTTGAGCAGCGGCAGGATGATCTTGCGGTAGATGGTGAACGTGTTGGCCCCGTCCAGCCGGGCCGCCTCGTCCAGGGAGACCGGGATGCCCCGGATGAACTGGAGGAAGATGTAGATCGACACGATGTCGGTGCCCGTGTACAGCAGGATCGGCGCCCAGCGCGAGTCCACCAGGCCGAAGCTGTTGACCACCTGGAAGGTCGCCACCTGCGTCGTCACGCCGGGCACGAGTGTCGCGATGAGGAAGAGCGCCATCACGGTCTTCTTGAACCGGAACTCGAAGCGGTCGATCGCGTACGCCGTCATGGAGCCGATGAGCACGGTCCCGGTGATGGAGAACAGCAGGATGAACGCCGTGTTCCCGAACGCCCGGAGCATGTGTCCGTCGTTGAAGGCGGTGGCGTAGTTGGACAGGTTGAACCAGTCGTCCGGCAGGCTCAGCGCGCCGCCTCCGTCGGAGACTTCGCCGGACGACTTGAGCGAGGTGAGGAAGACGACGACCAGTGGTACGAGGACCACGAGCGAGGCGGCGACGAGCGAGAGGTACGTCAGCGCCGTGCCGATGCGGAGCCGGCCGCGTGCGGCGGCGGGCCGGTCGTCAGTGGTGAGCGTGGTCATACGAGGTCCACCTTGTCGTCGGGCACGAGCCGGCGCTGTATCCAGGTGACGAGCAGGATGATCAGGAGCAGCACCACGGCGCAGGCCGAGGCCAGGCCGGTCTTGTTGAACTGGAAGGCGAGTTTGACCGTCTGGATCACGAAGGTCGAGGTGCCGGTCGCGCCGCTGGTCATGATGTACGGGATCTCGAAGACGGCCAGGGAGCCGGAGATCGCCAGGATGACGCTGAGGCTGAGGACGGGCCGGATGCCCGGCGCGATGATGTGCCGGAACTGCTGCCAGCGGCTCGCGCCGTCGAGCTGGGCGGCCTCGTACAGCTCACCGGGGATCGACTGGATGGCCCCCAGGAAGAGCACGAAGTTCAGACCCGTGTACCGCCACACGGAGACCCCGGCGAGCGAGGTGTTGGCGGAGTCCGGATCGCCGAGCCAGGCGTGGTCGCCGCCGGCGCCGAACCAGGACAGGATCGAGTCGAGGGTGCCGCCGTCCTGGAAGAAGTAGAGGAAGACGAACCCGATCGCGACACCGTTGATCAGGTAGGGGAAGAAGAGGATCCCCTTGAAGAGATTGCGGAACCGCAGGTCGAAGCTGAGGATCGTCGCGAAGTAGAGCGCGATGACGATCTGCGCGGCCGACGCGGCAAGGTAGTAGAAGCTGACGAAGAAGACCCGGAACAGCTCGGGGCGGGTGAAGAGTTGCGTGTAGTTTTCGACACCGGTGAAGTTCCGGTCGGGGCTCACGCCGTCCCAGTCCGTGAAGCTGTAGTAGACCATGTTGGCCACGGGGACGTACGTGAACGTGATCAGCAACGCGAGGGGCGCCAGCAGGAACAGCCACGGGGTGATCTTGCGCAGGGGGTGGTCCCGCCAGGACCGCACCAGGGGGGTGCTGTGGCGGGGGCGGCGCCGGGCGGGCGCGGCGCGCGGCTCCGGTGCCGGTGGTGCCTTCGATGTGGTGTCAGTCATGCGGGACGGCCCTTTCGTGGTCCGCGACGAGCGGCTGGCAGACGTGGGGGGCCCGGCCCCGGCGGGCGGCGCGGGCCCCGTGCACGGGTGCGGGTCGGTCAGTTCCCGGCGGTCGCGGCCGCTTCGCCCCAGCGCTTGTCCAGCTCGGCGAAGTACTCCTGCGGGGAGCCCTTCTGGGCTCCGCGGGCGATGTCGATGAGCTTCTGCCGGTAGTCCGGCTTGGAGAGGCCGATCTCGGAGGCGTTGTCGATGGCGTTGACCTGCTCGGTCCTGGCCTCCGAGCGCTCGACGAGCTTGACATCGTTGTCCTGGAAGGGCTTGAGGACAGCGGGGAAGCTCATGGACGTCAGGGCCGAGACCCCGCCCTCCTTGGCGGCGAAGCCGGACTTCTCGGTGAACCAGTCGATCCAGGCGCGGGCGGCCGGCTTGTGGTCGGAGTGCGTGTTGACGGCCAGCTGGTAGTCGGAGACGAGGGTCGCGCAGTAGGCGCCGTTCTTCTGGACCGGGAACGGCATGAAACCGATGTCGTCCGGGTTCTCACCCGCCGTCGTCGCGGCGGCGCGCATCTGGTTGACGGCCCAGGAGCCGAGCAGCATGCTGCCGATCCTCCCCTTGGCCAACTGGGTCTTGGACGCTTCCCAGTTGGTGGTCGTGGGGTCCTTCTCCGAGAGCTTCTCGTGGACGATGTCGTAGAGGAGCCTGTCGTTGATGTTGAGTTCGCTGCCGGCGCTCCACGGCTTGTCGGCCTTGGCCAGCGCGTCCCACGCGTCGCCGTCGCAGCTGACCGAGCCGACGTTGTTGGTCCAGGCGCCGCTCAGCGGCCAGCCGTCCTTGAAGTTGGTGTAGTACGGCACCGCGCCGGTCCGCGACTTGATCCGCTTGAGGTCGTCGAGGAACTGCGCGGGGGTGGTGGGCCAGTCGTCGATGCCGGCCTTCTTCCACACGGCCTTGTTGTAGACGAAGCCGTTGGCGGTGCCGAAGTTGGCGATGCCGTACGTCTTGCCGGCGACATCCGTCTTGCCGGTGAAGCGGTACGTCTTGGCCATGTCCTTGGTGGAGCCGAGCGGGGCGAAGAACTTCGGGTAGTCGCCCTTGGCTATCGCCGCGGGGATCAGCAGGACGTCACCGTAGTTGTCGGTGTTCATCCGGATCTTCACCTCCCCCTCGTAGTCGGTGATGCCCTGGAACTCCACCGTCACCTTGGGGTACGTCTTCTTGAACGCGGCGGCGTACTTCCCCATCGTGCCGTCCTGCACGAGGTCGGTCCGGTTGGTGAGCACGGTGATGGTGCCCGTCACCTTGGCGGGGTCGGAGGGGGAGTCGGCCGCCTCCCCCGAGGAGTCCCCTCCACCGCCGCACCCCGCGACGGTCAGCAGTGTGGCGGCAAGCAACATCGCGCTCAGCGGCTTCGTCCTCATGTGCCCAACTCCTTTCAAGGGTTACGGCTCAGGCCCAGCGGGCTGACGGCACTATGTCAGCCATCTATGAACCGGTAAAGCCCAGATTTCCGCCGCGATACTCAATCGTTACCCGCCCCTCCTGGTTGCTCCGTCAAGTGCCCGCTCTACCAGCGCTGTTACGAGAGATCGGGATATGCGCTGAGGACTAGACCGGTTCATGAATCAGAGGTTAGGTTGGCGGTCGTCTCATACGAAACGGGCCCGCGTCCGTCCGATTGGAGCCGCACTATGAAGGACACCGCCCAGCTCAGCGAGGGATGGAGTCTCGAACACGACGGGGCGCGCGTTCCCGCTCAGGTCCCCGGCTGCGTCCACACCGACCTGCTCACCGCCGACCTGATTCCGGACCCGTTCATCGGACGGAACGAGCAGGAGATCGCCTGGGTGGGCCGCCGCGCGTGGACCTACACCCGTGACCTGGCGGCGGCGCAGACATCCGGCGACACCCACGAACGGACGGACCTGGTCTTCGACGGCCTCGACACCGTGGCCCACATCACCCTGGACGGCGTGGAGTTGGGCCGCACCCGCAACATGCACCGCTCCTACAGGTTCGATGTCACCGGCCGGGCCGGCGAGTTGAGCGTCGCCTTCGCCTCCGCCTACGAAGAGGCGGAGGCCGTACGGGCGTCGACGGGGGACCGGCCCAACGCCTATCCCGAACCGTTCCAGTACATCCGCAAGATGGCGGCGAGCTTCGGCTGGGACTGGGGCCCGACGGTGGTCACCGCCGGCATCTGGCGTCCTGTCCGGCTCGAACGCTGGTCGACAGCGCGGATCGCGCGGGTCCGCCCGCTGGTCACCGTGGACGGGACACGAGGACGCGTGGAGCTGCGCGTCGACCTGGAGCGCACGGCCACCGGCGCCGGCCGACGGCTCGTCGCGCAGGCCACGGTGGCCGGGATCGCGGCCCGGGCCGAAGCGGACGGCGACACCGTCACGCTGGTGCTCGACGTCCCCGACGTACGCCTGTGGTGGCCGCGAGGCCACGGCGAACAGCCGCTCTATGATGTGGAGTTGACCCTCTCGGCCGAGGGCGGGCCGCTCGATGTCTGGCACCACCGGGTCGGCTTCCGGACGATCGAGATCGACCGCGGTACCGACACCCACGGCACCGGGTTCACCTTCGTCGTCAACGGCGAGCGGATCTTCGTACGCGGAGTGAACTGGATCCCCGACGACGTACTGCCCTCCCGCGTCACCCCCGAGCGCTACCGCACCCGGCTGCGGCAGACGGCCGACGCCAATGTCGACCTGGTCCGCGTCTGGGGCGGCGGCATCTACGAGGACGAGGCGTTCTACGCGACCTGCGACGAACTGGGCCTCATGGTGTGGCAGGACTTCCTCTTCGCCTGCGCCGCCTACCCCGAGGAACAGCCGCTGCGCGGCGAGGTCGAGGCCGAGGCCCGAGACAACGTCGTACGCCTGATGCCGCACCCCAGCCTCGTCGTGTGGAACGGCAACAACGAGAACCTGTGGGGTTTTCGCGACTGGGACTGGGAGGCCGAACTCGCCGGCGAGTCCTGGGGCGAGGGCTACTACCTCGGACTCCTGCCACGCGTCGTCGCCGAACTCGACCCCACCCGCCCCTACATGGCGGGCAGCCCCTGGTCCGGTAGCTGGAACCACCACCCCAACGACCCCGACCACGGCACTTACCACTCGTGGGAGGTGTGGAACCGGCAGGACTACACCGAGTACCGCGCCGATGTGCCGCGCTTCGTCTCCGAGTTCGGCTGGCAGGCGCCCCCGACGATGGCCACGCTGCGCCGCGCCCTGCCCGGCGAGGACCTCGCACCCGACTCGCCCGGCATGCTCCACCACCAGAAGGCCGAGGACGGCAACGGCAAGCTGAACCGCGGGGTGGCCCGCCACTTCGCCCTGCCCGAGGGCGACTTCGACCGCTGGCACTACCTCACCCAGGTGGTCCAGGCCCGCGCCGTCGCCACCGGCATCGAGCACTGGCGCGCCAACTGGCCACGCTGCGCCGGCACCATCGTGTGGCAGATCAACGACTGCTGGCCCGTCAGTTCCTGGGCGGCGATCGACGGCGACGGCCGCCCCAAGCCCCTCTACCACGAACTGCGCCGCCTCTACGCGGACCGCCTCCTCACCCTGCAACCCGGCGCCGACGGCCCCGAACTCGTCCTGGCCAACCAGGGAGGCGAGCCGTGGACCTGCGATGTGACGCTGCGTCTGATGCGTGCCGACGGCACCCTGGCCGCACGGGTCTCCCTCGGGCTGACCGCGCCCGCGCGGGACGTCGTGCGGCTGCCCGTCCCGCCCGAGGTGACACCGGCGACCGGCTCGGCCAAGGAGTACCTGGTGGCCGACGCCGACGGCCTGCGCGCGCTCCACTTCGAGGCCCGGGACCGCGAGTTCGACTACCCCGAGCCCCGCTTCGAGATCGCCGTGGAGACCATCGGCCAGGAGCGGGATACAGTCGAGGTCGTGGTGACCGCCCAGACTCTCGTACGCGACCTGCTGCTCCAGGCCGACCGCATCGCCCCGGACGCCCGGGCCGAGCAGGGGCTCGTCACCCTGCTGCCCGGCGAGCGCACCCGGATCCGCGTGCACGGCACGCAAGGCGCCGGAGCCAACACCGTCCGCGCCGCGTTCTTCTGCGTGGAACCCGCGTGAGCGCACCCACGCAGCGGGTCACCATCAAGGAGGTCGCCGCCGCCGCGGGCGTCTCCAAGGGCGCGGTCTCGATCGCGTTCAACCACAAGCCCGGCCTCTCCGAAGCGACCCGGGAGCGGATCTTCGCGGTGGCCCGGGACATGGGCTGGGCGCCGAACTCGTCGGCCCGAAGCCTCTCCCGGCAGACCACGGACACGGTCGGCCTGGCCATCTGCCGCCCGGCGCGGCTCCTCGGCCTCGAACCGTTCTACATGGAGTTCATCTCCGGCATCGAGAGCGTGCTGGCCGAGCGCTCGTGCTCCCTGCTGCTGCGCCTGGTCAGCAGCAGGGAGGAGGAGATCGAGCTCCAGCAGACCTGGTGGCGCGAGCGGCAGGTCGGCGGGTCGGTGCTCGTCGACTTCGACCAGGACGATCCCCGCATCGGGCCGCTCAAGGAGCTGGGCATCCCGGCGGTGGCGGTCGGCCACCCGGACCTCACCGGCGGCATCCCGTCCGTGTGGACCGACGACGCCACCGCCATGGCCGAGGCCGTCCGCTACCTGGCGGCCCTCGGCCACCGCCGGATCGGCCGGGTCGGCGGCCCCGCCGCCCTGGGGCACAGCGCCATCCGCGAGGCGGCCTTCCGGCGGACGCTGGAGACGCTGGGGCTCGACGGATCGCTCCAGATGACGTCCGGTTTCGCCGGGGAGGAAGGCGCCCGGGCCACCAGGTCGCTGCTGCTGCGCGCGGAGCGGCCCACCGCCATCGTCTACGACAACGACATCATGGCGGTGGCCGGTCTCGGGGTCGCCGCCGAGATGGGCGTCTCCGTGCCGGCCGAGCTGTCCCTGCTGGCCTGGGACGACTCGCAGTTGTGCCGCCTGACGCATCCGACCCTGTCGGCGATGAGCCATGACGTGCACGGCTTCGGCGCGGACGTCACACGTGTGCTCTTCGACCTCATCGAGGGCAGGACGGTCACGTCCCACCCGGTGCCCATGCCGTCCCTCACCCCGCGCGCCTCCACCGCCGCCCCGCGCGTCCGGTGAACCCGGCAGAGAAGGTGTGACCCACGCTCCGGCAGGGGTCACACCCTCACCGCGAGCGCGGCGGAGCGGTACTGGCGCGCGGGACGAGCCGGGCCGGCGCCACCCGGCTCGCCTCGGCAGGACCACCGTCGACAGCGGCCAGCAGAGTGCGGGCCGCACACGCGCCGTACGCGGCGATGTCCCTGGTGAGAGCGGTGAGCCGGGGACGTACGGCCTGGGTGACGGGTGAATCGTCCCAGGCCACCAGGGACAGGTCGCGCGGCACGTCCAGGTTCAGTTCCTGCGCCACGGACAGACCGGCGACCGCCATGATGTCGTTGTCATAGACGATCGCCGAAGGCGGCCGCTCGGCGATGAGAAGCCGCCGGGTGGCCCGTGCGCCCTCGTCCCCCGAGTAGTCGGTGTGCACCACGACCGGCTCGGGCAGCCCGGCCGTGCGACAGCCCGCCTCGAACGCGGCATCGCGCACGGTCGTGTGCGCCAGCCCCGGCAGCCCCGCCACGCGGGCGATGTGCCGGTGGCCGAGCGCGGCCAGGTAGGCGACCGTCTCGTGCACACTCGCCCCGTCGTCGGACCACACGGCGGGCAGCGGCCCGGCCGCCCGGGGCGGGCCGAGCGCCACCACCGGCAGGTCGAGCGCGGCGAGCGCCGGGACGCGGGCGTCGTCGTCGCGCAGGTCGACCAGCAGGGCCCCGTCCACCCGGCCCTCGCCCCACCAGCGGCGGTACAGCTCGATCTCGTCGTGATCGCTGGGGACGACCTGCAACATCAGGGCGATCGAGCGCGGCGCGAGTTCGGACTCGATGCCGCTGATCAGCTCCATGAAGAACGGCTCGACGCTCAGCGTGCGGGCCGGCCGGCACACGGCGAGGCCCACCGCGCGGGCCCGGGCGCCGTTGAGAGTGCGGGCCGCGCTGCTGGGCCGCCAGCCGACCTCCTGGGCGATGGCCTTGATCCGGGCCCGGGTCTGCGGGGAGACCCCGGCCTTGTCGTTCAGGGCGTAGGAGACCGCGACCTTGGAGACTCCCGCCCGCCGCGCGATGTCCGCGATCGTCGGCCGTTTCATGCGCCCTCCAGCTGGACCGGTTCCGTTCCTGGCCGGCCGACCCTATCGGGCGGCCGCCCACGACCTGGTGTCCGGTCACTGAACCACGGTTCAGTCGCGAGCCGACGGCTCCGGGGGCTTGAACGGGAACGGCGCGGGGGCGGTCTGACACTCCCCAGTGATAATGACCGCCCCCGCAGCACATCCTGCTCTTGTGTGTCCACGAACCGGCCGGCTAATCCTGCGAAGGTGTCCGCCCGGGTGTGGCGCTGATCACTTCACGCCACCTCACACGTGTCCGCGAAGCCCGGCCTGTCCCGCCTCGGTCGGCAGTACGCTCACCCCTCATGAGCTGGCTGCCGGACGACTTCGTCCACCCCGTCCACGTACCCGTCCCCACGACCGCACTGCACCTGCGGCCGATCCGGGAGGCGGACGCCCCGATCGACTACCCGGCCGTGATGGGTTCCCGAGAGCGCCTGTGGGAGATCTTCGGGCCCGCCTGGGGCTGGCCCGCGGAGACGATGACGTACGAAGCGGACCGCGTCGACCTGCTCCGTCACGAGAAGGAGATAGCCGCCCACCAGTCGTTCAACTACGCGCTGCTGGACGAGGCGGAGGCGGCACTGCTGGGTTGCGTCTACATCGACCCGCCCGAGCGCACCGGCGCGGACGCCGAGATCTCCTGGTGGGTGGTGGACGAGCTCGTCGGCAGCGCGGCCGAGCGCGCGCTCGACGCGCTGGTGCCCCGGTGGATCGCCGCCGACTGGCCGCTGCGGCAGCCCCGTTACGTGGGCCGCGACCTTTCCTGGCAGGAGTGGCTGGCGCTGCCGCCCGTCACCTGACCTCGTCCCGGCGCCCGCCGAGCAGGCCCGCCTCCGTCATTCGTACATGACGTACGACGGACGCGGGGTCAGGGCCAGCACCTCGTCGGGCGTCATGATGCGGCTGCCGCCTTCGGCGTCCTCCTCGAAGAACAGCTTGAAACCGGTGTGCAGGCCCGGCGGCACGGTGTCGACCAGCCGCTTCCAGGTCTCGCGTTTGAGCTGCGGTGTGCCGATCCCGTCGGCGCTCTTGATGACGGCGACCCCCTGGGGGATCTTCAGCAGGTGCTCGTCGCGGACGACCGACTCGGCGACCTGGTGGTAGACGAACACCTTCTCCGGGAGGTCGTGTTCCTCGACGAGCGAGGCCAGGTAGGCGGCGACGCGGGTGAGTTCGGCGCCGCTGGTGCGGCCGTAGGTGTCGCCGGGCACCTGGCCGGAGCCCATCTCCCATTCCGGGTCGAGGGCGATGCCGACATCCGGGTGGACGAGCCACTTTCGAAGGGCCTTCACCTCGGCGAGAGGCGCGGCGCGGCCCGGCTGGATGTTCAGCAGGAGCAGCGCCTTGTGGTCGCGGGCGGCGTCGAGGTGCCTGCGGACCGTCGTGTCCGGGACCCGGCTGCGATACGTACCGTCGGGCCCGGGAGCGGAGTTGGCGACGACGGCCAGCAGTTCGAGGACCGGCAGTACCGTGCGGCCGTCCGCGTAGGCGCGGCCCCGACGTTCGATCTCCGAGACGCGGTCGTCCAGGTTCCCGGTGCCGAGCCGTCCGAGGGCGGCGGCCCCGGGCAGCCCGCAGTATCCGACGAGCCGGTGTTCGGGAAAGATCCGGCGGCCGCCGCGCGGCAGTTCGGGGCGGCGGCGCGCGGCCTTCGGTGAGCCGGTACGTGACGTGTCCGGGGAGCGGGGCGGGGCCGGGTCCTTCCCGCCCGGTGCGCTGTCCTGGGCGTCGGACGTGCCGCAGCCCGCGGCGAGCGCGGCGACGCCCGCGGCCCCCGCGGCGAACAGCGCGCGTCGGCGCGTGCCGCCCGTGTCCGCGCCCGTGCCGTCCGTCTGGTGGGTGCAGCCGCTGTGGCTGTCCTTCCGCACCTCGCACCTCCCGTCCCGCCGCCGAGCGGCTTGCCGCGTGCCGCCTACCACGTGCCGCGACGCTAGTCGTGCTGATCGTCGTCGAGGCGCCTTGCCACCGGACAGGGCCGTGAAACGTGCGCGGAGGGGGCTGTTCGGGCGAGGCCGGGGGAGGCGTCCATCCCGGTGACCCGGTCGCGCCCGTCGGCGTGGCGGCCCGGTGCCCGGGACCCGGCTGCCAGCATGTGCGGGACCTCTGGCCGACTACGCCGTCGGCGATCCGGGGCAGGGTCCGCAGCACCCGCCCCGCAGAACGGTACGGCGGCGGGCCTCTTCCCCCGGATGGGCAGGCGGTCTCGGCAGGGGCCAAGGGCTTCGGCGGGAAAGAGGAACTGGTGCAGATCGGCTACAAGCTGGCTTCGGAGGCGTTCGGTCCTGACGAGTTGGTACGTCAGGCCGTCCTCGCCGAGCAGGCGGGCTTCGATTTCGTGGAGATGAGCGACCACTACCACCCGTGGCTGGACGTGCAGGGGCACTCCTCCTTCACGTGGACGGTGTTCGGGGCGATCGCGGCGAAGACCGAGCGCATCGGACTGGCCACCGGCGTGACGTGCCCGACCGTCCGCTACCACCCGGCGATCATCGCCCAGGCGGCCGCGACGCTGGCCTTGATCTCCGACGGTCGCTTCACTCTCGGTGTGGGGTCGGGCGAGCGGCTCAACGAGCACGTCGTCGGTCAGGGGTTCCCGAACTCCGTGCCGGAGCGCCACGCCCGGCTGCGCGAGGCGCTGGAGATCATCCGGCTGCTCTGGAGGGGCGGTTACCAGTCGTACCGTGGCCAGTACCTGAGCCTGGACGACGCCCGGGTCTTCGACCTGCCGCAGGAGTCACCGCTCATCGCAGTGGCCTCCGGCGGCCCCCTGTCGGCACGCATCGCCGCGGAGCTCGGGGACGGCCTCTTCGTGACCGAGCCGAGGGGCGACATCACCGACGCCTACCGCGCCGCGGGCGGCGACGGCCCGCGCTACGCGGAGGTCCCCATGGCGTGGGCCGCCGATGAGGACACCGCCGCGCAGGCGGCACTGAAGACGTCGCGGTGGGCGGTCACCGGGTGGAAGGTCATGAGCGAGCTGCCCAACCCGGTCAACTTCGAGGCCGCCACGACCACGGTCCGCAAGGAGGACATCCTGGAGCAGTTCGCGTGCGGCCCCGACCCCGCGCGCTACGCCGAGGTCGCTCAGCCGTTCGTCGACGCCGGTTACGACCGGCTGGTGATGCAGAACGCCGGCCCTGACCCCGACGGCTTCATCGACTTCTACCAGCGGGAACTGGACCAGCGCCTGCGCTCGCTCAGCCCCTCCGCGTAGTCCGGGTGGGCAGTAGCGCCGGGATGTGACGCCGCCCTGTACCGCGGCGACGAGCACGGTCGCCGTCCGGCCGCCCTCCGGTCGGCGTCCAGTCCGGGGTCGACCTCGCCGGTGTCCTGCGTACGTCGGACACCGGCACGCAGGGCCGGTGGGTCGGGGCAGGAGTCAGGGCATGAGGCAGGGCATGAAAAGAAGTCAGAGCATGATGAGCAGACGCGTTTTCGGCTTGAGCTTCCTGTTCACCGAACGACTCTGTACGTAGACCTCCAGCTCGGGGTTGTTCCCCGCCTTCACGGAGACAGTTCCGTGAATACCCGTACCGAACAGAAGGGCGCGTGCCGCGTCCCCCGTATAAGCGCGGTCGGTGTCCTTCTCGACGACGATGACTTCTTTGTCCGGCTGGACCTGGACCCGGGCGCCCAACTGGTAATAGCACGCGCCGCGTTCGTAACTCACCCCTGGATGGGAATTGACGAAGGGGCGTATCTCGATCTCCTTGTCGACCTTCAGGAGCCGGTATTTGTCGGCCGGAACGGGTTCGAGGTTCGCCCGCACCTCGTCGACCGATATGTCCTGGCCGACCGCGAACAGGTTCCTCGTGCCGCGCACCCCCTGCTCCCGGCCCCGCAGGAAGCTGGTGGCGGCCGCGCGCACCGTGCCGATCGCCTCCTCGACGCCCTGCTGGGAATCCGCGTCCCAGATGGCGATGTTCCCGGCCGGGAACCCGTAGTTCTGGGCGGTCCGCTTGGCCAGGGAGTTCGGCACGAGGATCGCGGAGGTCCAGTGGCCCGGAAGCCCGCCCATCTTCGCCGTGATCCTGTCGAGCCAGGGGCCGAGGATGGTCATGTCGCCGTTGTGTCGCCGGTCTCCCCCCGACGCGTTCTCCTCGCCGTCCGTCACCACGATCTGGAGGAAGCTGTGCTCGCCGTACTCCTCCCATATGTGTTCCAGGTCGTCCAAGGACTTCAGTGAAGCCTCGATGAGCGCCGTGGCCCCATTGTTGACCTGGTACAGCCCCCGCATGGACGGAAGGTGTTTCACATCCATGTCCCAGACCAGGTTCTCCACCCTGTGGTCGAAGGAGTAGAGACTGATGCGGGTCTCATGGCCGAGGCTGTCCGACTCGGATTTCAACCCTGCGACGAACTCGTCCACCACACGCACCAGTTGATTCTCGTGCGGCCGCATGGAACCCGAACAGTCCACCACCAGCGCGACGTGATTCACCTTGTGCTGGATCCTCTTCGCGGACATGATTCTGCTCCCCCTCCGATACTCTCCGAGTGATGTTTTCACTCTATGGGGAGGCACTGACAACGACGCCCGACGTCCGACGCCCGACGCCGTCGAGGGGCCCGGTCCTCGACCCGGGGTGTTCGTTGAAGGAACGGGGCACGGCCGCACGACCGGCTGGAGCGTGGCCGGTCCGCCGGAGCGTGCCGAGTTCGGGCGCCGGTGTGACACTGGGACCGTGACGGACGACAGCGAAGCGCGGCACGAACGACGCCTGGAGCAGGCGATCCTGGAGTTGCTCGAACGCCGCGAGCCCACCTCGTCGATCTGCCCTTCCGACGCCGCGCGGGCGGTGTACAAGGGCGACGACGACGGCTGGCGCGCGTTGATGGAACCGACCCGCCGCGCCGCCCGGCGGCTGGCCGCGGCCGGCGAGGTCGAGATCACCCAAGGCGGTCGCCCCGTCACGTCGACCGAGATCCACGGCCCGATCCGCATTCGCCGCCCCCGCTGACGGACGCCCCTGACGGTTCCGTCAGGTGGGCCGCGGATGCTGACCGCGGCCCTCGTGATAGTCGGCGAGCCTGCTGGGAGAGAGGTCCGTCGGGTCCTCACCCGATTCGAGGAGCGTGTCGGCGGGCCCGATGACGAGGGGGTCGGCCTTCCCGACCGCGGCCTCGTCCCGGGACTCGTACTCGAACCGCAGCAGCAGATGGCGCATGGCTTCCAGACGGCCGCGGCGCTTGTCGTTCGTCTTCACCACGGTCCACGGAGCGTGGTCGGTGTCCGTGGACCGGAACATCTCCACCTTGGCCTTGGTGTAGGCGTCCCACAGGTCCAGCGAGGCGACGTCCGTGGGAGAGAGTTTCCACTGCCGTACGGGGTCGACCTGCCGGATCGCGAAGCGCGTGCGCTGTTCGGCGCGGGAGACGGAGAACCAGAACTTGATGAGGACGATGCCGTCGTCGGTGAGCATCTTCTCGAACAACGGTGCCTGCTGGAGGAACTGCTGGTGCTGTTGCGGTGTGCAGAAGCCCATGACGGGTTCGACGCCGGCGCGGTTGTACCAGGAACGGTCGAAGAAGACGATCTCCCCGGCGCCCGGAAGGTGCGCCACGTAACGCTGGAAGTACCACTGACTCGCTTCCCGCTCGGTCGGCTTGTCCAGCGCGACGACCCGGGCCCCACGCGGATTGAGCCGCTCCGTGAAGCGTTTGATGGTGCCGCCCTTGCCGGCCGCGTCGCGGCCCTCGCAGAGCACCACGACGCGCCGCCCCTGGTCGCGGACCGACTTCTGCAGCTTCAGCAGTTCGATCTGCAGGAGACGCTTGCCGCGCTCGTACTCCTTGCGGCCCAGTTTCTGGGTGTACGGGTAGTTCTCCCGCCAGGTGCGCAGCGGGCGCCCGTTCTCGTCCAGGAGTATCGGCCGCTCGGGCTGGGAGTCGTCGACCCGCAGTCCGTCGAGGAGATCTTCCTCGTTCTTGCCGCTCAACATGGCCTCCTGACGGGGCAGACAGTGTGCTGACCGCACCACTACCCTCTCTGGAAACGGCTGACCCCGCAGTCCGTCCGGAATTCGCCGCCGGTACCGGGAGTGTCCGCCCTGCCGCTACCGAGCCGCCAGGGCCTTGAGTACCAGGCTGTCGATACCGCGAGAGCGCAGCACCACGGCCAGATCACTCCCCGAGAACGCGCCCGCCCGCCTCTTGGTGACCACCACGTCGCCGGGGAGGGGCGCGACCTCGAGTGCGCTGCTCATGTCGTCTCCAGGAATGAGGTCAGTGTTCCTGGACCGGCCCTGCCCGTACGACGGTCGGCTGATGTACGGACAGCGGACGCCGGCGCCGCTCGCGTACGGGCCGCCACGTGGTCACGAGGGCCGCCGCGAGGAGCAGTTCGGCGATGTCACCGCCGTAGTACATGATCTCGGCGCCGCCCCTGACCTGCGCCGCGGGTGCGTGCACGTCGATGAGGAAGCCGCCGTAGATGAGCTGCGAGAGCGTGGCGTGGGCGGCGACCGCGACCCCGAGGACGACGAGGCGGGCGGGCACGCCGGGCCTGGCCGGGGCGGGGTCGGGACCGGCGATGACCCAGGCGAACAGGCAGCCGGAGAGCAGGAAGTGGGCGTGCATCAGCCAGTGCAGTACGGGCCGCTCCAGGGTCGCGTTGTAGAGCGGGGTGAAGTAGAGGACCGCCAGCGTGCCCGTGCTCAGGACCAGGGCGATGACCGGATGGGCGAACACCTTCGCCGGGCGGCTGTGCAGAACTCCGGTCAGCGCGCGGGCGCGGGCGGTGGGCAGGGCACGCAGCAGCAGGCTGACGGGTGCGCCGAGGACCAGGGCCAGGGGCGCGTACATGCCGATGAGCAGGTGCTGGGCCATGTGCCCGCGGAAGTCCCCGTGCGCGAAGGGGGCCAGCGGCGGCAGCAGCGCCACGGCCAGCAAGGCGCAGCCGGCCAGGAAACTCACGGTCCTGCGGCGCCCCCAGCCCTGGACGGGGTTGCGGCGGCGGGCCCGGCCTGCCAGCAGCAGGTAGGCGGCGGCGAGCAGGACGACGGCGGCCGCGGGCAGCAGCGTCTCCCACATCGCGCCGCCCGGGCCTCCGCCGTGCATGTGGTCATGCATGTGGTCATGCATGGGGTTCCGCATGTGGTCGTGCGGGCCGGTGCCCATCAGGCGGGCCCGGCGGCCCGCTCGGAAGCGATGCCGGAGGCGTCGGGGGAGACGGGCCGGCCGGTGCGCTGGAGCAGGTGCCCGCCGATGATCAGGAGGAGGCCCAGGAGGAGGAAGGCCATGTCCCACCAGACCTGGTGCGGGCCGCCGTGGACGTGGTGGATGCCGAGGATCTGGTGGTCCAGGAGGCCCTCGACGATGTTGAACAGCCCCCAGCCGACGAGGATCCATCCCCACAGCACCGGGGAGGTCCACACCTGCCTGCGGTGGTGGGTGACCCGGGAGTACAGGATGCCCAGGCCCAGGATGACCGCGACCCAGCACACGGCGTGGAAGATGCCGTCCCACACGGTGTTCATCTCCAGCCCGGAGACGGTGTTCGCGGGGTAGTACTTCACGCCGATACGGTCATGGTCGGTACTGGTCAGCATGTGATGCCACTGCAGCAGCTGGTGCAGCAGGATGCCGTCCACGAACCCGCCGAGCCCCACCCCCAGCACGATTCCCGGCAGTCGAATGGTCGCGGGCGTCGCGCCCGCTCGTGAGTGACCCGTGGTGGCCATCGCGTGTCCCGTCTGCTCTGTCCGTCGGATACGTGAGCCCGATTTGGAGCTGGATGCGTGAGCCGATACCGGGCCTGATGCCTGAGCTCCGTACCGGGCCGGATGCGTGAGCCCGATATCGAACCGGATGCCTGAGCCCGAAGCACTACGTCTTCCCGCCGCGACCCGGCCTGTCCCGCCCCTTCGGGAACGGGCGCCCTTTCGGCCGA
Source organism: Streptomyces sp. NPDC030991 (assembly GCF_055571235.1). Taxonomy (NCBI): domain Bacteria; kingdom Bacillati; phylum Actinomycetota; class Actinomycetes; order Kitasatosporales; family Streptomycetaceae; genus Streptomyces; species Streptomyces sp. NPDC030991. The sequence goes on along the minus strand of NZ_JBVIFR010000001.1, from coordinate 23,342 downwards.
ACGTCACCGCCGACGCATGGTCATGGCCGCCACGGGCCCGGTCACGACCGGGCCGCGGTCGCGGTCGCCCGGGGCCGCACCTGGCGGTTCCGAGCCGGCACCGCACGGGCCGGCGCGGGCTCGGACCTGCTCAGCCACAGGGACGTCGCGGCCAGGAGAGCGCCGAACACGGCCAGGAGAAGAAGCGACACCCACATCTGCCTGCTGCCTGGATGCAGCCACCCCGTCCACGCGGCGGACGCGGCCCACAGGACGGTTCCTCCCGTGTAGAAGACGCGGATACGGCGCAGTCCCTGTTCCGCCGACACGCGCGCGGAGGGCTCGGTGTTAGCTGTCATGCGGGGCCGTGTACCCCCTAATCCCGCGATCACCGACGTGAATCGGACGGTTCGGGACGCCCTGTTCCAGTCAGCCGAACCGACGTTCCGCTCCTGGTGTTCCCCGTTCCTCCCGGCCTGCCGGTCAGTGTCTCCAGCGGTGTCGCGCAGCGTTCCGGTTCTCGTGTTCCGCGGTGTCACGCGGCCTTGTTCAGGAGGGCGGCGGGTTTGACGCTGCCGTGGCCGAAGCGCTCGTTGGCGCGGTCGATGGCCTGTTCGGCGCGCAGGCGCATCTCGCGGCTGCGATCAAAACTGATCTGCTCCGCCGTGGCGCCGACGGCGACCAGGTCCTCGGCCCGGACGAGCAGTCCGACGAGGCGGCCGCGCTGGAGGCCGGCGCGGTCCATGAGCCGGTAGGCGGCGGCGCGCAGGTCTTCGTCGTGTGCGGAGGACTCGGGCAGGCGCAGGGTCTTGGTCCAGCGGGCCCCCGAGGCGAAGTCGAGTTGCAGGGTGAGACCGCGGGCGACCTGCTCTCGGCCGCGCAGGGTGGCGGCAAGCCGCACGACGAGGTCCAGGAGGCGGGCCCGTACGGTCGCGCCGTCCATCTCCTGCCGCTCGAAACGGTGCCGCACGGCCGCCGACATGGGCAGGGACGTCGGTGTCACCGGACGTGGATCGACGCCCCGGGCCCGGTCGGAGGCCATGCGCCCGGCGCGCCCGCCGAGTACCCGCTGGATCGTGGCAGGCGGCAGGGTGGCGAGCATGCCGACGGTGTGGACGCCGTAGTCGGTCAGCGCGGCCGCCTGCACCGGCCCGATGCCGTGGAGCGAGTCCACAGGCAGCGGGGCGAGGAAGTCGGCGACCTGGTCGGCCTCGACGGCCACGATGCCGCCGTGCTCCGGCGCCCGCGCGGAGGCGGTCGCCGCCAGCGCCCAGGTCGGGGCGAGGCCGATCCGCAGGTCGACGCCGAGCCGGGCCAGTGAGCGGACCCGGGCCCGCTCGCACAGCCGCACGGCCGGAACGCCGAAGTAACGCAGCGCGCCGCGCAGCTCCACCACGGCGGCGCCCGGCGGGAGGGCCTGCACCACGGGAGAGATCTCCGCGAGCAGCTCCAGCACCTCCCGGTAGGCAGGCTCCGCCAGACCCGTCGGCACGCGTACGTGCATCACCGAGGCCACTCCGTCGGTAGAGGCCACTTCATCGGTCCTGGTCATCTCAGCACCTCCCACCCCTACAATATCGAACGTAAATTCGAACATGCGAGTCTGCGCGGTCGGCGCCCCGCGAACGGGCGAGGTCAGGTCGTCAGGTCTGCGCGCCGTGCCGCGCGGAACCGGGCGACGGCTGCGCGGTCATGTCGAGGAGGAGCATCGCGTCGTGGTCCGGGGTGCCGGGCTCGGCGGTGTAGACGCCCATGCGGTGGCCAGGGCTGCCTTCGAGGGCCATGCCTTGGAAGGAGAGCGTGACCTTGCCGACCTGGGGGTGCTGGAACGTCTTGGCGGCCGGCTTCCTGCCGGTGACCTCGTAGCGCTCCCACAGACCGGCGAAGGCGGGGCTCTTGAGGAGCAGTTCGCCGACCAGGACCGCGAGGTCCGGCGCGTCGGGATCGGTCCCGGCCAGGGCGCGCAGGCGGGCGACGCAGCCGCGGATCTGGTTGTCCCAGTCGGGGAAGAGGTCGTGGGCCGCCGGGTGGAGGAAGAGGTAGCGGGCGAGGTTCCGCTGCTTGGCGGGCCAGGCGTCGATGCCGGCGTAGAGGGCGAGCCCGCCGGGGTTGGTGGCGAGGACGTCCATGCTGCGGCTGACGATGTACGCCGGGCTGGGCCGCACGGTCTCCAGGAGCAGCTTCAGATGGGTCCGCACGGTGCGGCTGGGGGGCGGGGCGGGTTCGGGCGCGTAGCGCGCGGCGCGGATGGCCAGGTTGCGCAGATGCTGGCGCTCGGCGTCGTCGAGGCGGAGGGCGCGGGCCAGGGCATCGACGACGGCGGGGCTGGGCCGGGTCTCCTTGCCCCGCTCCAGGCGCGTGTAGTAGTCGATGCTGACCCCGGCCAGGGTGGCCAGCTCCTCGCGGCGCAGGCCGGGGGTGCGGCGGACGCCAGGCCCGGGGGTGAGTCCGGCGCTCTCGGGGCTGGTCCGGGTGCGGCGGGCACGCAGGAAACGTCCCAGTTCGTCGCCGCCGCTGTGCTGCTCTGCTGCCATGGGCCCAGTGTCGCTCCGCCACCACGGTGACACGCCCGCCGAGGGGGGCCCTGTCACTCCCTGGCACATCTCGGCCTGCCTGTCCCGTGCGCGGCGCGGCAACCTGAAGTGTGTCGCCCGTTGCCCCCGGCGGGCGAGGGCCTCCCTCGCGGGGACGTGCGCGTCCCGTGGCGAGCCCCGGGGAACCGGGCGACGGTGGTCCTGGCACAGCGGTCGCAGTCCCGACCCGCGGCCGCGCGGAGAGAGAGGAGCCGTCGATGACGCAGTGGGACACCGCCGCACTGGAGAGGATCGGCGCCGCGGAAGAACTCGCTCTTTCGTCCGAGCGTGCGGACGGCACGCTGCGCGATCCGGTGACGACGTGGGTCGTCCGCGCCGGGGACGACCTGTACGTCCGCTCGGTCAGGGGCCCGCAGGGCCCGGTCACCGTGGTCGGCGACGGTGCCGTGGGCCTGGCGGGCGTGATCTCCGCCAAGTTGCTGGGCGCCGAGCGGATCGTTCTCATGGGCCGCCACAGCGTACGGACCGACCTGGGCCGGGAGTTCGGCGCCACCGACGTGGTGGCCGAGCGCGGCGAGGAAGGCGTGGCCCGCGTCAGGGAGCTGACCGGCGGCGAGGGCACCCGCAAGGTCCTGGAGTGCGTCGGGCTGAAGGACGCCCTCGTGCAGAGCTTCGGGGTGGTCCGCGACGGTGGCACCATCAGCCGCGTCGGCGCCCCGCAGTACCCCGACGTCCCCTTCGGCTTCGGCGACTTCCTGCGCAACATCACCCTCACCGGCGGCGTCGCGCCCGCCCGCGCCCACATCGAGGAACTCATGCCGCACATCCTCGACGGCTCGATCCGCCCCGGCCGCGTCCTCGACCGCACCGTGGCGCTGGAGGAGGTCGCCGACGGCTACCGCGCGATGAACGACCGCGAGGCCCTCAAGGTCCTCGTCCGCCCCTGAGCGCCCACTTCTGACCCCCGGACCCCACCGCGCGTCCGCCTCCATGCCACCTCGACGACGAAGGACACACCATGACGACCCGGACCTGGCTCATCACCGGCGTCAGCAGCGGCTTCGGCCACGCCCTGACCACGCAGCTGCTGGAACGCGGCGACAGCGTGATCGGCACCGTCCGTGACCTGGGCAAGGTCGCCGACCTGGCTGCGACGTACCCCGACAGCTTCCGCCCGCGGATCCTCGACGTCACCGACGCCGCCGCTCTCCGCAGGACGGTGGACGAGGCGTTCGCGGCGGGCCGCGTCGACGTGATCGTCTCCAACGCCGGCTACGGCCTGTTCGGCGCAGCCGAGGAGATCACCGACGCCCAGGTCGACCACATCATCGCCACCAACCTCACCGGATCGATCACCCTGATCCGCGCGGCGCTGCCGCACCTGCGCGCCCAGGGCGGCGGACGCATCGTCCAGATGTCGACCTACGGCGGGCAGGTCGCCTTCCCCGGCAACTCCATGTACCACGCCACCAAGTGGGGCATCGAGGGCTTCGCCGAGTCCGTCGCCCAGGAAGTCGCCCCGTTCGGGATCGGGGTGACCCTCGTCGAGCCCGGCGGGGCCCGCACCGAGTTCCGCTACGGCAGCGCCCGGGTCGCCGACCCGATCGACGCCTACGACGGCAACCCCGCCCACGCCTTCCACGCCATGCTCGACCCGGCGAACGGCCTCGCCCCCGGCGACCCGCGGCGCATGGCCGCCCGCATCATCGAGTCCGCGGACACCGACCCGGCCCCGCTGCGGATGGTGCTCGGCTCCCAGGCGCTGGAGTCCACGCTCGGCGTGCTGCGCAAGCGCGTCGACGACTTCGAGACACAGCGCGAGCTGGCGGCCTCCACCGACTTCCCCGCAGGTGAATGACGGCCCCTGCCCGAAAACGCTCGGCGGAGCCGACCCCCCCACGTGCAACCCGAGCACCCCACGGGCAACCCGGCCACCCCACGTGCAACCCGACCATCCCACGTGCAACCCGACCACCCGACAGGAGAACCACCCCCACCATGAAGCACATCAAGCTGAACGACCTCGACGTCTCCCGCATCGGCCTGGGCGCCATGGGCATGTCCCACGGCCTGACCGGCGCCGGCAGCGACGACGCGGAATCCGTCCGCACCATCCACCGCGCCATAGAACTCGGCGTCACCCTCGTCGACACCGCCGAGATCTACGGCCCGTACGTCAACGAGGACCTCGTCGGCCAGGCGCTCAAGGGCCGCCGCGACCAGGTCGTGCTCGCCACCAAGTTCGGCATGATCGACCATGGCGGGGCCGGCCCCTGGAACCTCAACTCCAGCCCCGCCAACATCCGTACCTCCGTCGAGGGCTCCCTCAAGCGGCTCGGCACCGATCACATCGACCTGTACTACCAGCACCGCGTCGACCCGAACACGCCCATCGAGGAGACCGCGGGCGCCGTCGCCGAACTGATCAGGGAGGGCAAGGTCCGCCACTTCGGCCTGTCCGAGGCCGGCCCGGACACCATCCACCGCGCTCACGCCGTCCAGCCCGTCACCGCCGTGCAGTCCGAGTACTCCCTGTGGACGCGCGGCATCGAGGACCGCGTCCTGCCGGTGCTGCGTGAACTCGGAATCGGCCTGGTCCCGTTCTCCCCGCTCGGGCACGGCTTCCTCACCGGCACGGTCCGCAGCGAGAACGACTTCGAGGAAGGCGACTTCCGCCGCGGCAACCCGCGCTTCACCGGAGAGAACTTCCGGCGGAACCTGGCGCTCGCCGACGAGGTCCAGGCCATCGCCGCCGAGGTGGGCGCCACGCCCGCGCAGGTCGCGATCGCCTGGCTGCTCGCCCAGGGCGACGACATCGCCCCCATCCCCGGCACCAAGCGCGTCACCCGCGTCGAGGAGAACACCGCCGCCGACAGCCTCCAGCTGTCCGCCGACGTCCTGGAGAAGCTCTCCAGCCTCCCCCCGGCCGCCGGAGACACCCACACCGAAGCCGGCCTCAGCATGCTCGAACGCTGACCCGCCCCGCACACCGCCAGGCCCCGCACACCGCCAGGCCCCGCACACCGCCAGGCCCCGCGCACCGCCAGGCCCCGCGCGGCCGACCGGCACCGCTCGTCCCGGACGGCCTGGCTCGGGCACGTCATAGGCGCGCGATACGCCGGGGCCCGTACCCGATCCCACCGACCGACCACCCCGAAGGCGAAGGAGACCGCTCATGCCCGCAACCATGACCGCCCTGTTCGGCGGTACCGGCCCCGACTGGACACCCCGCGACATCCCCGCCCCCGAGCCCGGCCCGGGGCAGATCGTGGTCCGGGCCCGGGCAGTCGCCCTGAACAACGCCGACGCCGCCATGCTCGCCGACGCCGACCCCACCTCCGGCGGCACCGGCAAGGAGTACCAGGCGGGTTTCGAGTTCGCCGGGGAGGTCCACGCCGTCGGCGACGGTGTCACCGCGCCGGCCGTGGGGGAGCGGGTGATGGGCACGACCCCGGGCAGCTTCGCCCAGTACGTCCTGGCCGATCACCGGCACGTCCTGCCCGTCCCCGACGCGCTCGGACCGGAGCAGGCGTGCGCCCTGCCCACGGGCCTGCTCACCGAGCACGGCGCCCTCACCGTGGCCGGGTTCCGCGCCGGGGAGTCGGTGCTGATCACCGGCGCCACCTCCAGCATCGGCCTGATCGGCGTCCAGATCGCCCGCGTGCTCGGCGCGAGCCGGATCATCGCGACCACCCGCGGCGCCGCCAAGCGGGACCTGCTCGAACAGGCCGGGGCGGACACGGTCGTGGTCACCACCGAACAAGCCCTGACCGGGGCCGTGCTGGACGCCACCGACGGCCAGGGCGTGCACGTGGCCCTCGACCACGTCGGCGGCCGGACCTTCGCGGACTGCCTGCCCGCCACCCGCACCGACGGCGCGCTCGTCAACATCGGCCGCCTCGACACCGCCGAGGCCACCATCGACCTGGACGCCCTCTCCTATCGGCACCTGCGCGTCGCCGGTGTCTCCTTCGGCTTCTCCCGCGCCGCCGAACTGGGCGCCGTCATCTCCGCCGCCGCGGACGCGCTGCTGCCCGCCGTGGCCGACGGACGGGCACGGCCCCTGATCGACACCACCCTGTCCTTCGACACCGCGGCCCAGGCCGCTGAGCGGCTCCGCTCCCACCAGGCCCACGGAAAGATCGTCCTCACGGTTCCCTAGCGCCCGCTCACCCCTCACCCCTCACCCCTCACCCCTCACCCCTCACCTGCAACGCCTCACCCGCACCCAGCAAAGGACACCGTTCTCATGCAGCACGTCACCCTCAACAACGGTGTCGAGATGCCGATTCTCGGCTTCGGCGTCTACCAGATCCCCGCCGATGACACCGAGCGCGCCGTCTCCGACGCCCTCGCGGCCGGTTACCGGCTGCTGGACACGGCCGCCGCCTACGGCAACGAAGAAGCCGTGGGCCGGGCGATCAAGTCCAGTGGTATCGCCCGCGAGGAACTGTTCGTCACCACCAAGCTGTGGGTCCAGGACGCCCCGGCCGAGGAGAACACCCGGCGCGCCTTCGAGACCTCGCTGGCCAAACTCGGCCTCGACCACCTCGACCTGTACCTGATGCACCAGCCCTTCGGTGACGTCTACGGCCAGTGGCGCGCCATGGAAGCGGCCAACCGCGAAGGGCTCGCCAAGGCGATCGGCGTCGCCAACTTCTACCCCGACCGGCTCCTCGACCTGATCATCAACAACGAGGTCGCCCCTGCGGTCAACCAGATCGAGACCCACCCCTTCTTCCAGCGCGCCGACTACCAGGACCTCATGCGCGAGCACGGCGTGCAGATCCAGTCCTGGGGCGGCTTCGCCGAGGGCAGGAACAACCTGTTCACCAACCCGCTCCTGACCGAGGTCGGCAAGGAGTACGGCAAGTCGGTGGCCCAGGTCGTCCTGCGCTGGCTGACCCAGCGCGGCGTCGTCGCCATCCCCAAGTCGGTGCGCGCCGAGCGGATGGCGGAGAACCTCGACGTCTTCGACTTCGAGCTCACCGCCGAGCACATGGCGCAGATCGCCACCCTGGACACCGGCGCGTCACTGTTCTTCGACCACCGCGACCCGGAGATGGTCAGCTGGCTCGCCAAGCGCCGCCTCGACGCCTGAACCACGCGCCGCCGCAAGCGTGGGTCGCGGACCTCCGGGAGGATCACGTACTCCCCTTGCCGCGCGCCTCGTAGGACGCGCGGCGCCGGTCCTGCTCCGCGCGCGACCACGTCAACCGCCCGCGCCGGTCCAGGTACGGGACGAGCAGTAGCCAGACGCCGGTGACGATCACGGCGTACAGCGCCGCGTCCCGGTTCCACCCCTCGAACAGGGCCCGGCCCAGGCCCATGCATCCGCCGTACACGACAGCCGGCCCCGCGTACCCTCTCCATCGGCTCATACGGGACCGGCTACCCGGCGGGCAACCGGACAGGCGGCGCCGCCCACGCTCGACGCCGCCGTACGGCGACGACCACGGTGCGGGGACACCCGCGGGGCTTCTTCGCCCGGGGCCGCCGCTCCGCCCTCGGCATCTCGCCACTTGCGTAGGCGAACGAAGCTGCGGCCCCGCTCCGACCGCGGTGCACGCCTGCGCCAGGAGGGCACCGCCCGGGGCATGTGCCATTGGCGTGTGCTCAGGCTGGGAAGTTGCGGCCAGAAAGGGACTTGAGCCCGTTCTGGCAATTGCCATAGCGTGGCAACCCGGACGAGGGGTGACGCCCTCGCGGTGCCCCCCAGCCCCTGGGCCGCCGATGCACAGTCGACTGGAACCGCATCGCCGACACAAGCGGTTCCGGTCCTCCATCCGCAGCGCCGGCTGATCGGGGCATACTCCCGCGTGCCCCGGATGCCGCCGGATGGAGTGGAGGACGAAGCGCGCGAAGGGGAGCCGTGCTTCTGTTCTCCTCGGTGGCCCCCGCCGAAGTTCGGTTCCGATTACCGGCGGGGGCCGCCTATGCCTGCCGGTGGGGACCGCCTCGATCCACCGGTGCGGACCGCCTCGACGAAGGTCTTGACCGGAGACGCTAGGACCGGTTCCGGCCAGGCATCGAGGCCCGCGCGCGAGCGGATGTGCCGCCGGTCCGGATCCCGCCGGACATGACGGCTGGACCGCCGTGGGCGGGGATGACCGGAGCCCGCTCAACGGGGCGCGTCGGGTGGGCGGTGCTGATGCGCACACCGGGCGGCGAGGGCGACACGGCCCTCCGCGCGAAGGACGGTTGACACACGTGTGCCGCCCGCCGCCCCCGTACGCGTAGGTGCACGGGCGTCGTACCTGTGACGGGAGATGACACCGTCGCGAAGCGACGACCTCAGCCCCGCGACGGAGCCGGGCGGAAGGACGGCTGGCCGGCTCGTTCCCTGCTCTGCGGCCGGTGCGACGCCGGCCGCCGCGGCAGCGCCGCCAGGACCGGCCGGGCGAGCTGCGCGGCGAACCAGTCCCTGGCCAGCTCGGCGGCCGCGGACAGCGCTCCCGGCTCCGTGAACAGGTGTGACGCGCCGGGGACCATGGCGAGCCCGCACTCGCCGCGCAGTACGTCGGTCGCGAGGCGGCCGGTGTCGAGCGCCTCGTGGTCCTGACCGCCGACGATGAAGAGGACGGGGGCGCGCACACCGGCGAGCTTCGAAGGGCTCGCCAGCTCGGGGCGGCCACTTCGGGCGACGACGGCGAGGACATCGGCACCGGATACCGACGCTGCCTCCAAGGCGGCCGCGGCCCCGGTCTCGGCGCCGAAGTAGGCGAGGGGCAGGGCGGTCTCGCGGCGCAGCCAGAGGGAGGCCGTGTGCAGGCGCCGGGAGAGCAGGCCGATGTCGAGGGTGGCGCCGGGTCGCGCCTCCTCGTCCTCGGTGAGCAGGTCGAGCAGGAGCGTGCCGATGCCGGCCCGGTTCAGGGTGGCCGCGAGGTAGCGGTTGCGGGGGCTGTTCCTGCCGCCGCTGCCGGCCAGCGCGAACGCCACCACGGCCGTCGCGGCGACGGGCACCGCGAGGTGTGCCGCAAGACGTGCCCCGCCGGCCGGGACGGAGACCTCCCGGCCCGCCCGCGCGGGAACGAACGCGTCGGACGGCCGCGGCGCGGGGGCCGGACGCGCGGACCGTCCGAGCAGGGCAAGGACCTCGTCGTCGGAGGTACGGGTGAAGTCGTCGTACCAGGAGCCGGCCGGGCCGAGCCCGTGTGCGGCCTGCAGACAGAAAAGGTCGTCGACCCCGGGGCGCAGCCGTTCGAGCACGGAGACCGGGGCGACAGGCATGGCCAGGACGACCCCGGCCGCGCCCCGGCGGCGGGCGGCGGCGCAGGCGGCCTCGGCACCGGCCGCGCCGGCCGGCCCGTCGTCCACGATCACGACCGAGCGCCCGGCCAACGGGACGGGGGACCGGGCCGCGCGGTAACGGTCCACCTGGCGTTCGAGCGCGGCCCGCTCGGTCTGTTCGACGGCCGAAAGCGTCGCGGAGGGCAACCCCGTGCGCCGGACCACGTCCTCGTCGAGAACGCGCGCCCCGTTCTCGCTGATCGCGCCGAACCCCAACTCCGGCCGCCACGGAACGCCCAGCGTGCGCACGACGAGCACGTCCAGGGGCGCGTCCAGCTCCCGCGCCACCTCGTACGCCACGGGCACTCCACCGCGTGACAGGCCCAGCACGACCGCGTGCCGGTCGCGCAGAGACGTCAGATGCCGGGCGAGACGCCGTCCGGCCGCCCTGCGGTCGTCGAAACGCACGGGACACCGCCTTCCCCCGGCCCCGCCGCGGAGTCGGCTTGCCCCCAACCAGCGCCGCACGGAAGGGAGTTGTGGTTCTCTCCTCTCATTCCAGCGCGTCAGGGTGCCGGTGGACAGGAGACGGTCGGCCCCTGGCCAGGGGCCGACCGACCCTGAAAACGACCGACGGTGGCAGTCCTTCGACGGCGACGCAGCCCACACCTGTCGCCGCCGCTCGAAGCCGACCCACCCCTGTCGCCGCCGCCCGGAGCCGGTCCCACCCTTCGGAGACGGAGACCCGGAGTCACAGCTCCGTGATCGTCGGCTCCGGAGCCCCGTCGGAGGCCGACACCGTCACGGCGCCTCTGTCCGGGTCCCGCGTCACCCGGTACGCGGCGGCCTGCCGGCCGTGGTGGTCGGGGACGCCGACGGTCACGTCGTGCGCGTCCGGGGCGACCAGCAGGGTCAGACCGTCGGTCCAGTCACCGTCGGGTCGCTGCTCGTCCGCGCCGAAGGGGAGCACCGCGCCGGGGCGCACGTACAGCGGCAGGCTGTCGTACCCGTGTGTCTCGTGGCGCCAGGCAGGACCCTGGACCCGTTCGCCGGTCAGCAGGTGGGTCCAGGTGCCTTCCGGCAGGTACACCTCGACGTCGCCCTCGGCGGTGAAGACGGGCGCCACCAGCAGGTCGGGGCCGAGCATGTACTGCCGGTCGAGGGCGCGGGCGGTCGGATCGCCCGGGAACTCCAGGAGCATCGGCCGCATCAGGGGCACACCGGTGGCGTGCGCCTCGGCCGCGGCCCCGTACAGGTACGGCATCAGGCGGTGCTTGAGCTTGGTGAACCTGCGGGCCACGTCGACCGCCTCGTCACCGAACTCCCACGGCACCCGGTACGAGCTCGAACCGTGCAGCCGGCTGTGCGAGGAGAGCAGGCCGAAGGCGAGCCAGCGTTTGAAGACGGCCGGGTCGGGTGTGCCCTCGAAGCCGCCGATGTCGTGCGACCAGAAGCCGAAGCCGGACAGGGAGAGGGAGAGTCCGCCGCGCAGCGACTCGGCCATGGCGCCGAACGAGGACCAGCAGTCGCCGCCCCAGTGCACGGGGAACTGCTGGCCGCCCGCCGTCGCCGACCGGGCGAACAGGACGGCTTCGCCGATGGCGCGCTCCTTCTCCAGGAGCTCGAAGACGACCTGGTTGTACAGGTGCGTGTAGTAGTTGTGCATGCGCTCCGGGTCGGAGCCGTCGTGCCAGACGACATCGGTGGGGATGCGTTCGCCGAAGTCGGTCTTGAAACAGTCCACACCCTGGTCGAGGAGGACCTTCAGCTTGGCCTGGAACCAGGCGCAGGCGTCGGGGTTCGTGAAGTCGACGAGCCCCATGCCCGCCTGCCACAGGTCCCACTGCCAGATGTCGCCGTCGGCCTTCCTCACCAGGTAACCCCGGGCGGCGGCCTCGTCGAACAGGGCGGACTTCTGGGCGATGTACGGATTGATCCAGAGGGAGATCCGCAGGCCGCGCTCCTTGAGCCGGGCCAGCATGCCGGCCGGGTCGGGGAAGACGTCCGGGTCCCAGGTGAAGTCCGACCACTGGTACTCGCGCATCCAGAAGCAGTCGAAGTGGAAGACGCTCAGCGGGATGTCCCGCTCGGCCATGCCGTCGACGAACGAGGTGACGGTCTCCTCGTCGTACTGCGTGGTGAACGAGGTCGTCAGCCACAGGCCGAACGACCAGGCCGGCGGGAGCGCGGGGCGGCCGGTGAGCGCGGTGTAGCGGCGCAGTACGTCCTTGGGGGTCGGGCCCGCGACGACGTAGTACTCCAGCGCCTGGTCCTCGACGCTGAACTGCATCTGGCCGACGGCCTCGGAGCCGATCTCGTAGCTGACCCGGCCGGGGTGGTTGACGAACACGCCGTACGCGCCGGCGGGGGAGATGTGCAGGCTGAACGGGACGTTCTTGTACGCCTGGTCGCTGCTGGTGCCGCCGTCGGCCTGCCACATGTCGACGACCTGGCCGTTCTTGACGAACGGGGTGAAGCGCTCGCCGAGGCCGTAGACCTGTTCTCCGACGCCGAGCCGCAGCTGACCGGCCATGTGGTGGGCGCCGTCGCCGGTGGTGAAGAAGGCCGTGCCCTTGCGGCCCGCCTGGGTCACCTCGCGCCCGTCCGCGTCGAGGAAGGACAGCGTCCACGGCTCGGCCGCGTCCAGGCGCACGGTCAGGGGGCCGCTCGTCAGCTCGACGAGGTCGCCGTCCCGCCGCACCTGGGCGGCGGAGGCGTCCGTGGCGCCGGTGAGCGCGAAGTGCGGACCGGTCTGCCGGGCGCCCGCGAGGTGGGTCGTCCGGACGCCGATCACTCCCTCGGCGGGGGAGAAGCAGTCGGTGGTCAGCAGGGGGGAGTTGAGGGTGTCGCCGCGACGCTCGACGCGCTTGACGGCGGCGTACGCGGTGAAGCGGCCGACGCCCGTACGGACGTCGCGGACCTCGGTGGCGTACGAGGCGTGGACCCCGTCGCGCATCAGCCAGAAGCCGTCGGTGAACTTCATGATCTTCCCTGGGAGCAGAGGCGGTTCAGATGAGCAGGGCGGACGTCGCCCGGCCGAGGACGTCGACGGCGAGTGCGGCGGCGCCGGTGGAAGAGGGCGGGCTGCCGACGTCATTTGATCGCACGGAAAACAAAAGAGCAAGCGGCCCATGGGGGTGATTTGTCGAAGCGCTTCGACGCTGTTGCCACCTGGTCACAGCGGGTACGGAGGGGGAGATCTGGGCCGAAAGGTCTAGCGCTTCGACGCGCCATGGCGTATTAGTCAAGGAAGAAAACAAACACTCGGTGGACGCCGGGTCGTCGCGCAGCAGCAAAGGGCCGCACCATGTCCGATCGCTTCACTCCCACCCCTGACGGAAAGTTCACCTTCGGTCTGTGGACCGTCGGCTGGCGGGGCAACGACCCGTTCGGGGACGCCACCCGGCCTGCGCTCGACCCGGTCGAGTCCGTGCGGCGCCTGGCCGGGCTCGGCGCGTACGGAGTGACGTTCCACGACGACGACCTGATCCCCTTCGGCGCGTCCGACACCGAGCGCGAGGCGATCGTCAAGCGGTTCCGCGCCGCCCTCGACGAGACCGGCTTGGTCGTTCCGATGGCCACGACGAACCTGTTCACCCACCCGGTCTTCAAGGACGGCGGCTTCACCGCCAACGACCGTGACGTCCGCCGCTTCGCGCTGCGCAAGACGATCCGCAACATCGACCTCGCCGCCGAACTGGGCGCGAAGACGTACGTCGCGTGGGGCGGCCGCGAAGGCGCCGAGTCCGGCGGCGCCAAGGACGTCCGCGCCGCCCTGGACCGCATGAAGGAGGCGTTCGACCTCCTCGGCGACTACGTCACGGAACAGGGCTACGACCTCAGGTTCGCCATCGAGCCCAAGCCGAACGAGCCGCGCGGCGACATCCTCCTGCCCACCATCGGCCACGCCCTCGCGTTCATCGAGCGCCTGGAGCGCCCGGAGATGTACGGCGTCAACCCGGAGGTCGGCCACGAGCAGATGGCCGGGCTCAACGTCCCGCACGGCGTCGCGCAGGCCCTGTGGTCCGGCAAGCTCTTCCACATCGACCTCAACGGCCAGTCCGGCGTCAAGTACGACCAGGACCTGCGCTTCGGCGCCGGTGACCTGCGCCAGGCGTTCTGGCTCGTCGACCTGCTGGAGAGCGCCGGGTACGAGGGGCCGCGCCACTTCGACTTCAAGCCGGTGCGCACCGACGGCTTCGACGGCGTGTGGGAGTCCGCGAAGAACTGCATGCGCAACTACCTGATCCTCAAGGAGCGTTCGGCCGCATTCCGCGCCGACCCGGAGGTTCAGGAGGCGCTGCGGGCCTCCCGGCTCGACCAGCTCGCACGGCCCACCGCGGCCGGGGGCCTCGCCGAACTCCTCGCCGACAAGGCCGCGTTCGAGGAGTTCGACGCCGACGCCGCCGCCGAGCGCGGGATGGCCTTCGAGCGGCTGGACCAGCTCGCCATGGAGCACCTGCTCGGCGTCGGCTGACGCCCGGCACCTTTCGCGCGGCAGTCCCCACGGCACGGGCCGGAGCCGTACCGGGGCACGCGAACCCTCCCGCGGAACACCGGAGTTCCGCCGGGCCGGCCACCCCTCACCAGGCAAGGGCAACCACCGTGACACCAGTTCTTCCACCGGACGCGACGCGCACCAGGCGCCGCCGCCCCGGCCGGCGGGCCATGGTCCCGCTCACCGTTGTCTCCGCACTCGTCGCGACCGCGGCACTCGCCGGCTGCGGCGGGCAGCGCGACGACGACGTCTACACCGTCCTCAACTCCTCGACCGACGACTCCTACCACGGCTGGGACGCGGCCACGCTCACCCGGTGCAGCAAGCGACTGGGCATCACCATCGAGCAGCAGAGCGTGCCCGCGGCGCAGGTCATGACCAAGTCGCTGCGCATGGCCTCGTCGAAGTCGCTCCCGGACGTCATCCAGTTCGACGCCTCGGAGATGCCGACCTTCGCCGAGGCGGGCGGCCTCGTCGACCTGCGCACGCTGGGCCTGTCCACCAAGGACATCCCCGAGGGCATCGTCGACTTCGGCTCGTACAAGGGGACGTACTACGGCGCCGCGCGCACGGTGAACACCCTCGCCCTCTTCTACAACAAGGACATCCTCGACAAGGCCGGCCTTGAAGTCCCCACCACCTGGGCCGAGATGCAGGAGACCGCGAAGAAGCTCACGCGGGGCAAGCAGTACGGCATCGCCCTGAGCGCGGGCGGCGCCGAGGACGGCGTCTTCCAGTTCACCCCGTTCATGTGGTCCAACGGCGGCGACGAGACGAACCTCGCCACGCCCGACGTGGCCCACGCCCTCGACTACTGGAAGAGCCTCCTCAAGGACGGCTCGCTGTCCAAGTCGACCGTCAACTGGACCCAGGCCGACGTCAACGACCAGTTCATGGCGGGCAACGCCGCCATGATGATCAACGGTCCCTGGCAGGTGGAGACGCTCAACACCAAGAAGGACCTGCACTGGGGCATCGCGCAGATCCCGGTCCCCGAGACCGGCGACAAGTCGGTCGGTCCGCTCGGCGGCGCCGTCCTGACCGTGCCGAAGACCGGTGAGACCGCGCGCGAGAAGACCGCCGCGAAGATCATCGACTGCATGGCGAGCGAGAAGGAGCAGATCTCCTACGCGCGCAACTCCTGGATGGTCCCGGCCAACGAGAAGGCCGCCGCGATCTGGCGCAAGGAAGTGCCCGAACTCGACGCCCTCGCCGACCAGGTGGCCACCGCCCGCTCCCGCACCGCGAAGGTCGGGGCGCGCTGGTCGTCGGTGTCGCTGGCCCTGCAGAGCGCCTTCCAGTCGGCCCTCACCGGCCAGTCCAGCGAGGCCGCGCTGAAGAAGGCGCAGAGCCGCGCCACGAGCGGGAACTGAGGGGACTCACCACCATGTCGACCACCACGGCCTCCGCCACCACCCGCCCGGCGCCCGCCGCCACCGTGAAACAGCGCGACCCGCGCCGCCGCCGACGGCTCTCCCAGTGGGGCTTCATCGCCCCCGCCGTCCTCTTCATGCTGCTGTTCTTCGGCTACCCGCTCGTCCGCAACGTCGTGATGAGCTTCCAGGACTTCTCACCGTCCACGTTCTTCGACGGCAAATCCCCCTTCAACGGCACCGACAACTGGAGCAAGGTCTTCCACGACGACCTCTTCGGCAAGGCGCTGTGGCACACCATCGTCTTCACCGTCGGGTCCCTGCTGGGCCAGTTCGGCATAGGTCTCGCGCTCGCCGTCTTCTTCACGAAGAGGTTCCCGCTCAATGGAGTCCTGCGCTCGCTGATCCTGCTGCCCTGGCTGGTGCCGATGGTCGTCTCCGGCATCGTGTGGCGCCGCATCCTCGACCAGGACACGGGCGTCCTCAACTCCTTCTTCGACACCCTCGGCCTCGGCGGCCACACGCCGTGGCTGACCAGCCCCGGCATGGCCCTGTTCTCCGTGATCATGGTGAACATCTGGATCGGCATCCCGTTCAACATGGTCATCCTCTACGGCGGACTCCAGGAGATCCCCAAGGAGCTGTACGAGGCCGCGTCCCTGGACGGCGCCTCGGCCTGGCGCTCCTTCCGCTCCGTCACGCTGCCGCTGCTCAAGCCCGTGATCACGGTCGTCCTCGTCCTCGGTTTCATGTCGACGGTGAAGATCCTCGACCTGATCCTGGCCCTCACCGACGGCGGCCCCGCCGACTCCACCCAGACGCTCGGCACCCTCACCTACCAGAACTCGTTCGTCCAGCTCGACTTCGGCGCGGGCGCCGTCGTCGGCAACATCCTGATCCTGATCTCCGCCGTCTTCGCGGTGTTCTACCTGCGGGCCAACCGCTCCGAGGGGAAGTGACCGGCATGGCGACCGTCTCCGCCACCACCAGGCCCGGGCGCCGCTGGGGCGCCACCATCGCCGGCCTGGTCATCCTGTGCGTGATGCTGTTCCCGCTGTACTGGATGATCAACACGGCTCTGCAACCCGAGTCGGGGCTGCTGGAAGTCTCGCCCGTCCCGCACTCGCTCGACCTGTCCGGCTTCACCTCCGCCGTCCGCGAACAGGGCGGCCACCTGCTGACCTCGTTCGCCGTCGCGCTCGGCGCCGTCGTCATCTGCCTCGCGATCGCCGCGCCCGCCGCGTACGGACTGGCCCAGTTCCGGCTGCGCGCCGCCCGCGCCATCGTCTTCGGCACCCTCATCACGCAGATGGTGCCGGGCATCGTCATCGCCAACGCCCTGTACAGCGCGTACGTCGATCTCGGCCTGGTCAACTCCTACTTCGGCCTGATGCTCGCCGACGCCTCGCTCGGTATCCCGTTCGCCATCGTCCTCATGCGCTCGTTCATGCTGGCCATCCCCAAGGAGGTCATCGAGGCCGCCGAGGTCGACGGCGCGGGCAAGCTGCGCACGTTCGTCCAGGTCGTGCTGCCGATGAGCCGCAACTCCCTGATCACGGCGGGCCTGTTCTCCTTCCTGTACGCGTGGAGCGACTTCATGTTCGCCCTCACGCTCAACACGACCGACGACGTCAAGCCCGTCACCCTCGGCATCTACCAGTACATCGGCGCCCACGTCGGCGACTGGGGCTCCGTCATGGCCGCGTCCGTCCTGTCGGCGATCCCGGCGGCCGTGCTGCTCGTCCTCGCCCAGAAGTACATCGCCGCCGGTATCACCGGCGGATCCGTCAAGTAAGGCCACTCATGAGCGACTCGAACCCCTTCCCCGTGTTCCCCGAAGGCTTCGTCTTCGGCGCGGCCACCGCCTCGTACCAGATCGAGGGCGCCGCCGGCGAGGACGGCCGCGGCCTCTCCATCTGGGACACCTACAGCCACACACCGGGCCGCACGGACGGCGGCGACACCGGTGACGTGGCCTGCGACCACTACCACCGCTACCCCGAGGACGTGGCGCTCCTTCGCGACCTGGGCGTGGACTCCTACCGCTTCTCCATCGCCTGGCCGCGCATCCAGCCCACGGGGGAGGGGCCCGCGAACCGCAAGGGCCTCGACTTCTACTCCCGCCTGGTCGACGAACTGCTGGAGGCCGGCATCGAACCGGCCGCCACCCTCTACCACTGGGACCTGCCGCAGGCCCTGGAGGACAAGGGCGGCTGGCGGGTCCGCGAGACCGCCGAGCGGTTCGGCGAGTACACGGCGATCGTCGCCGAGCACCTCGCCGACCGGGTGCCGCGCTGGATCACCCTCAACGAGCCGTGGTGCAGCGCCTTCCTCGGCTACTCCGTGGGCCGGCACGCGCCCGGAGCGCAGGAAGGCACCGGAGCCCTCGCCGCCGCGCACCACCTGCTCGTCGGCCACGGCCTGGCGATGCGGGCCCTGCGCGCCGCCGGGGTGCGCGAGGCGGGCATCACCCTCAACCTCGACCGCAACATCCCCGCCACCGACTCGGCCGCCGACCGCGCCGCAGTGCTGCGCGCCGACACCCAGCACAACCTCGTCTGGACCGAACCGATCCTGGCCGGCCGCTACCCCGCCTCCGACGAGGACACCTGGGGCGAACTGATCACGCGGCAGGACTTCCGCCGCGACGGCGACCTCGAACTGATCGCCCAGCCCCTGGACTTCCTCGGCATCAACTACTACCGGCCCATCGTGGTCGCCGACGCCCCGCACCGCGAGCCCGACCCGGCGGCGCGCGTCGCCACCGACAACCGGTACACGGAGGTGGCGTACCCCGACGTGCGGCACACGGCCATGGGCTGGCCGGTCGTCCCCGAGTCCTTCACGGACCTGCTGACCGACCTGAAGGCCAGGTACGGCGACGCCCTGCCGCCCGTCCACATCACCGAGAACGGCTCCGCCGAACACGACGTGGTCGCCGAGGACGGCGCCGTGCACGACACCGACCGCGTCACCTACCTGCACGGTCACCTCACGGCGCTGCGCGCGGCCATGGACAAGGGCGTCGACGTACGTGGCTACTACGTGTGGTCGCTCCTGGACAACTTCGAGTGGGCGCTGGGCTACGCCAAGCGGTTCGGCATCATCCGCGTCGACTACGACACCCAGCAGCGGACGCCCAAGGACAGCTACCACTGGTACCGGAAGATGATCGCGGCGCACCGGGGCTGACCCACCGGCCGACCACGGCCCGGGCCGGACCGAACCGGGCCGAACCGGGCCGTCGGCAGGACCGAACCGTCGGCCCGGCCGGTCCGAGCCGTCGCCCGCGCCGGGCCTTGCCCCTGACCCATGGGGCAGGGCCTAGCGTCCGCGCATGAACACGACGCATCGCCTCGTCCGCCTGGTCCGCCGACCCGCCGGTCTGCCCACCCCGGACGACTTCACCCTGGTCCAGGCCCCCGTGCCCCGCCCCGAGGCCGGCCAGGTACTGGTCCGCAACACCCACTTCCTCGTCTTCCCCGGCCTGCGCACCCTCATCGGCGGGGAGACCCGCGATGTCCCGCTGCCGCCGCTGCACCCCGGCGACGCCCTGTTCGGCCCCGCGATCGGTGAGGTGGTCGACGGGCCACTGGAGAAGGGCCGACAGGTCCTGCACCTCCAGGGCTGGCGGGAGTACGCGACGCCGGCCGCCGCCGACTGCCGGCCGCTGGACGACACCCTGCCCGACCCGGTGGCCCACCTCGCCCAAGGCGCCGCCGCGTACGGCGCGCTGACCCGGACGGCCCGGGTCCAAGAGGGCGACACCGTGTTCGTGACCGGCGCCGCCGGAGCGGTGGGCACCCTGGCGGGGCAGATCGCCCGGCTGCTGGGCGCCGCCCGCGTCATCGGCAGCACCGGCTCACCGGACAAGGCCCGGCGACTCGAGCGAGAGCTCGGCTACGACGCCACCGTGCTGCGCGAACCGGCCCCGATCGACGCACACCTCGCGAAGGCGGCACCGGACGGCATCGACGTCGTCCTGGACACCGTGGGCGGCGAGCAGTTGGCGGCAGCCGTCAGGACAGCGAACCGGGGCGCCCGGATCGCCCTGGTGGGAGCGCTGGCCGGACAGCTGTCCCCGGACCGCGCGGGCGGCAGCGCGCCGGCTGTGCTCGACACCTACCGCATGCTGAACCGTGGCATCACCCTGGCCGGCTACAGCGGCATGGACCACCCGGACGTCGAGGCGGAGTGGGAGACACAGTTCGGGGCGTGGCTGCGAACGGGCGCCATCTCCTTCCCGTACACCCCGGTCCGCGGAATGGAGCGCGCCCCCGCGGCGTTGCCGGAACTGATCGCCGGTCGCTCCTTCGGGGCGGCCATCGTGGAGTTGCGGGACTGAGCGGAGCGGACATGCGCATCGGTGACGCGGCGGCGGCAGCCGGGACGACCCCGCGCGCCCTGCGCCTGTACGAGGCCCGCGGCCTGCTGCGGCCCCCGCCCCGCAGCACGTCGGGCCAACGGGTCTACGACCTCGCCGACGTGGCCCGCGTCCGCGTCGTCCGGGAGCTCCTGGCGCTGGGCCTCACCCTGGAGGACATCCGCCGCCGCGCCGACCACCTGGACCTCCTCGTGCGGGCCAGGACCGGGGCGGCCTGCGACGGCCGCCCCGGCGGGCCCAGTGACGTCGTGGCCGATCGCCTGGCGACCCTGGACACCGAGATCGCACGCCTCACCGGCCTCCGGCAGAGCCTCGCGACAGCCGCGGGCGGAACCCGTGCGGCTGATGGTTCGCCGCCTCCTCGGGACGGCGGTGCGCCCGAGCGGCAGGGCTGATTCGGGACCGGTCGGTGCAACCATCCGCACGCCGCACGCCGCACGCCGCACGCCGCACGCCGCACGCCGCACGCCGCACGCCGCACGCCGCACGCCGCACGCCGCACGCCGCACGCCGCACGCCGCC
>NZ_JBVIFR010000001.1:0-2724 GCF_055571235.1 Streptomyces sp. NPDC030991 | reverse complement strand
CACACACGTGTCAGCCCGCACGTGTCAGCCCGTCACGCGCTCCGCGTACGCCGCCGGGTCCGCCAGCACCTCGCGCACCCCGCGGGCAGCCGCGCCGCGTGCCGCGTCACCCGAGGAGGACGAGGCCCGCAGGCGTCCGTTGCCGGGCTTCCACAGCCCGGAGACGACGCGCGCCGTCAGCTCCCGGTCCGCGGCGGGGGCCAGCCACGGCATGAGTCCGCGGAAGACGCCGCCGAGCATCACCGCGTCCGGGTCGATCAGATTCACGGCGCCCGACAGCACCTGGCCGAGCCGCCGCCCCGCCTCCTCCAGCGCGGCCAGCGCCGACGGATCGCCCGCGCGGGCCCGGCTCTCCAGCTCCGCGACGCCGGCCGCGCCCGCCGACTCGGCGAGCCCCGCCGTCCGCAACAGCGCCGCTTGCCCCGCGTACTGCTCCAGGCAGCCCCGCGCCCCGCAGCGGCACTCGGGCCCGGTCGGCTCCACCACGACGTGCCCGATCTCCCCGGCGAACCCGTGCGCCCCGCGCAGCAGCCGACCGTTCAGGACCAGCGCGCCGCCGATCCCGATCTCACCGGTCAGATAGATGAAGCTGCTCACCCGGGCCTCACCGTCACCGCCCGCGCACCCGCCGAACCAGAGCTCGGCCATGGCCGCCAGATTCGCCTCGTTGTCCGCGCTGACCGGCAGGGCGCGGTGCGCGGGCCGCAGCGCGGTCAACGCCTGCGCGAACAGCCCCTCGACGGCCACCCGGTTCCAGCCGAGGTTCGGCGCCTGCCGCACCGCGCCGCCGGACACCAGGCCGGGCAGCGCCAGCTCGGCCGAGACCGGGCGCAGCTCCTGCTCGGCCGCGGACTCGATGGCGCGCGCCGCGATCCGTGCCGCCTGCGCGAGTACGGCGGCGGGCGGAGCGCCCCGGTTGTCCATCCGCTCCACGAGCCGTACGCGGCCGGTGCCCGCCAGGTCGACGACGCACACCGTGATGTAGTCGATGTTGATCTCCACCCCGAGCCCGGCGGGCCCGCTCCGCGCCACTTTCAGCGCGGTGCCGGGACGCCCGGCCTGCCCGCTGAAGGTCTTGCCCCACTCGGTGAGGAAGCCGTCGGTGAGGAGCTGGTCCACGAGCGAGGAGACCGCGGCCCGGGTCAGTCCGACCCGGGAGGCGACACCCGCCCGGGTCGCCTCGCCCTCGTCGTGGACGGTGGTCAGAACGAGGCTGAGATTGTGCCGACGCACGGTCGCCTTGTCTGCCTTGGGCGGGATCGAGGACGGATTGTTGCTGTTCATCGTGGTGATGAGCCTATGGGACGGGGTGTTCGACCGCGGCTACGGTCCGTCCCCGCCCCGCCGCTTCGACGGCTCCCGGCCGTTCAGACAGATCCCGGGGAGCGCCGGGTGGAGCGCTTCTTGAGCCACACGGGCAGCGCGTACCAGCAGAGGGCGAACCAGAGGAGCACGCCGCCGGCGAGGAGCTCTGCGAGCAGATCGGGCAGGACGACGTGGAGGATCAGCAGGACCGTGCAGCTGATGGTGAGCGCGAGGAGCACAAGCCCCGTGACCATCAGCCGCCCAGCCACCTTCACCAGGTCGTCCTTCATCTGCTGCCCCGTGAGCAGCCGGTGCAGGGAGACCGGCGCTATGAGGGCGCCGGTCGCGGCGGCACCGAGGATCACGGTCGCCACGTACACCGTCGTGTCGAAGGCGCCGAGCTCCCCGAAGCGCGGGGTGAAGGCGACACTCAGCAGGAAGCCAAAGAGGATCTGCACACCCGTCTGCGCCACGCGGGTCTCCTGGAGGACCTCCGCCCAGCGCCGGTTCGCCCTCTCATGGGCCTCCTCCGGCCCGTCGCACTGCACCGCATCTGCTCGCGTTATCTCACCAGTACTCAACAGACAACCTCCCTCGTAGGAGGCGGATGCCCGGAGAATCGCCGGTTACGTATCCGTTGCCGGAGGTGGACGAAGTTTCTGCGATGAGTCCCGCCCCGATCGCAGGTCTGTATTGCTGACATGCCGATACGCACCGCCCCCGATCGAGGAGAGCACCATGACCGCCACGTACACCTTCGACATCTTCTCCAGCCTCGACGGCTTCGGCGCGGCCGGCGGCGACTGGACCGGCTACTGGGGCAAGCAGGGCCCCGAGCTGCTCGACCACCGCCTCGCTCTCTACGACGAGGAGCAGCGGATGGTCTTCGGGGCCAACACGTACCGGGCGTTCGCGTCGATGCTGGCGGCGAGCACCGAGGACTCCGAGGTACGTCACCCCTGGGTCACACGGATGAGGAACCTGCCGGCGACGGTGGTGTCGACCACCCTGGAAGGAAAGCTCGACTGGCCGGACGCGGACCTCGTGCACGGCGACGCCGTCGAGGTCGTCGCGCGCCTCAAGGAGGAGTCCGACGTGCCGTTGCGGTCGCACGGCAGCCTCTCGATGAACCGGGCGCTGATGGCCGCCGGACTGGTCGACCGCGTCCAGGTGACCCTCTTCCCCGTCATCACCGGCCGGACCGGCCTCGACCCGATCTTCCGGGGCGCGGCCGACTTCGACCTCGAACTGATCACGCACCGGACGCTCGACGGCCGCATGCAGGAACTCGTCTACCGCCCCACCCTGCACGCCTGAGCCGGGCCTAGGTCGTTTCTGATGGCTCTTGGACGGTGTCGCGGAGCCAGATGGCGATCGCTGCGACGGTGAGGGTGCCGTTGAAGATGTAGTCGCGTTTGT